>WSMR01000016.1:0-6873 GCA_013316435.1 Candidatus Saccharimonadota bacterium
GTACGTACCCAAGTAGTGACCGTAGGTAGCAGAGCCAGCAGTAGTAGACCACCAGCGGCCATTTGTGACGCGTACGCCGATGTAGCCATACGAGCGATAGTAGTGGCCCGTACGGAGAAAGTTGAGAGGCCAGTTATTAATCTTATTATAGCCTTCCGTACTGTTCTGTACATTGTACAACCCACTCCCCAACAAGTTAGCGAATGAGGTGTCGCCACTGTTCGACGGCAGTTTCCAGCCCTTTGGACAAATGCTATCCTGCGCTTCGGCACCATCCGTGGTCAACGAAGCACCCGAGCCGAGCGTGGCCGCAGTCCAGTTGTAAAGATTGCCATAGCGCATATATTCACCACTCGTACCACCGTTGGTATTAGGACCGAACTTCATGTTTGCAGTAATCATGCTGTTGTCGGCATTTTTGAAGATTGGTACGTTATTGACGGATACCGTGCTAGCCGCGGCCGCGCTCGTAAACTGCAAAGCGTTGCTGCTACTAAGGGTGGTTTGCGGGATACTGTACGCCCAGTCGGCTTTCGATCCAGCATAGCTATAACTACGCATACCATCAGCACCACTATCCATCCAACCATAGCTAGCGTCCGAAGACTCACGTGTACCAGTTGCCGTTGCGAAGATACGTCCTGCGGTACTGTACTTCTGCGTTGCAACCGTCGGGGTGAGCTGGGTCACCGTATTGAGGTCGGTGTTGGTATTGTCAAGTGTGAATGTCTTGCCATTCGATTTGAAGTTGTTGGTCGTCACGGTTTGACCATTGTAGTCAGTGGCTGCGGTACCACCACTGTGGGTCGTGCCGGAGTAGTAACTGCTACCAGCGCCACTCGAACTTAGAAGATCAAGCTCCAAGTTCTGCGCCATCCAGCAGTTGCCGTCGGCAAGTTTGCGAACGATATAACTGCGACCATCGCGGTTATCGACCAAGGTTTTTTCCGGGACGAAATTCGTCTTCCCAGCCTGTGCACCGGTCAAATCAGTACCAGTTGCACCGACGGCTGGCGTCGTGGTAGCGTCACAAATATCCGATTTCATCTCCTGCATGTAAGTGAGATCGAACATCGTTGTAGTGATCGGAGTTGCAACCACCGAAACTACTACTTCATCTTTGTAAGTGTCTGCTGCAACCGAGCCGTCTACATTGGCGCCGAACCCAAGCGTCAAGGTGCGTGTGCTCTGTTGACCTGCAGTTTGATTTAGAGCTACACCACTTTCGCCCCAAGCTGAGGTCAGATCTAGCTGGGTGCTAGTGGTTGGCATCGCCGTGAAATTGTTGAGCGGATTGTCATAAGCCGTCGTGCCGAAATTCCAGCGATAGCCCCATTCGTTGTTCATTTGATTGGGCTGTTTTGCCTCACCAGCCGCAATACTTTTGAGTTTGTTGTTGGCGTTGTTTGTACCAACCATTTCAGCGCTTTTCGCATTAACCGCAATGGTATAGGTCGAAACATCTTGCGAGTTGATCTGTACCGGAACGTAGTAATTGCGGAAAGACGATTGCGAACTACCGTCTTCGTGAACCTTGCCAGGAGTCAGCTCGGTACAAGTCGTCGAGCTGCCGTTGCAGGCAACGTTCCCGACTGTCAAGGTGACCGACGGATTGCGAACTGCAGCACTAGCATCGCCAGAGCTGACCACCGTCGCACCCACACCACAGCAAGTCGCAAAGAGCAAAGCGCCACTCAGCGACTTCAGTCGGCTTTGAGTTGATATTTGCTTTTTTTTCATTTTCCCTCCGGGTATTTACAGTTTTGCATTATGCTTATAATTATTGCTCACCGTAAGCGGAATGTCAAGCAAAAAGTTTAGGTTCGGCGAGCGGTGAAGAGCTGCGCTAATGCTTGGTGATTGCAACCTATATGACAGAACGGGTAGTAATGTGGCGCAGGTAACTCAAAAAGTCAATAGAATTCAACGACAAAAAACGGGGCGGTGTCCCGCATATATCCAATGCAGGTCCTGCCCCTAATACTCGCATTTTATCATGCCTTTTTAGATAATTCAATAAGTTTTCCCATTTTTGTAATAACTTTTATATACCGAATGCTCTTAGATTTTTCAAACTCTTTTTTAATTTCATTAAGACATTTCGTTTGGTGGCGCCTAGTTCGACGCAAATCTATAATAATATTGCTAGATTGTTTTACGGCCCGCTGAATCGTATTAGGAATCAAATATTTACCCTCCCCCTTCGGTGCCTTCATCTCCCAAAACAACTTGTTCATCCGAATGTCAGGGCTATTTTTTTCATTTCGGCATTATAACTCCAAAGCTGGGACAAAACCAAACTTAACCCTATTCCCGATCTTCGACTTTCCTACTCCTCGGCATAGCCCTCAACTGCAGCATTTTCCATATTCGCCGCTACAGTACTATTCTCGGACGAAGCAATCGAGGTCAGCCTAGCTCTCTCCACGGCAAGATCCTCTTTTTTGGCCTCAAGCTCCGCAATTTCACTTTCCATTTCCGAAATCTGATAATCGTAGTTCGTTGCCTGCGTACCCTGCGACACATAAATCAGTCCCACGATTAATACCAAAAGACCCACAATCGTCGCGTTAGAAACTGACCCCAAGGTTTTTGGCGTATGCCGAACCGTATTATAATTGCGCGACCAACCACCTTGCGTCACTGCACCGCCTCGTCTAGTGGTATAGGTCTGCCTTGTTCTCATTTATTTTTCCTCGCATTTTTATCTTTGATATTGATGCTGCCCGCAGCTTGTTGACCAAATCCTCTCGGTCGTGGCTAACTCAGCAACACTTGGTCTCGCTCCCGCCAAAACCAAATCTTGCTGTTCCCAGGTTAATCGCCAAGCAGCGCCACCGGTAACCCGGCGATCCTCTGGGGAAGGTCATGATATTCCCATTAACTCTGTGGGCGAGCCTCTTAGCGTACTCCGCTTTCGGCTCATAAAATCGAGTCATGGGAAATACCGCGAGCCCCGTATCCAAGCCAAAGGACAAACTTAGCCCGCGATATTCCTATGCTAAATTATCGACAATCTAGCGATTAGCGAAATTAACTTTCACTTTTTGTGCGCGTGAGCGGTTGCTCGTAACGATAATTTGTCGTGGCATATTGCCTCCTTTTTTGTTATTTTGTTTTTATCTTTATCATTCCCAACGCTACCCGCGCCTACTTCGAGCCAAATTTTTTCAAGCAAAATCTCCACACTCTACTTGAGCTTTTTGGCGGCTCGCAATTTCGCACTTCGCGCCCTGGGGTTGATAAACAACTCCGATTCCTCCGCAACTATTGGTTTTTTGGTGATAATTTCTAGTTCCGATTCCTCACCGTGGCTTGTCGCTGCCTTGAAATAATTTTTCACTAAACGGTCTTCCAAGCTATGAAAAGTAATTGCTGCAACTCGCCCACCCGGGTTTAAGACTTTCGGGATTAGTGGCAAAGTCCGCTCAATTTCTCCTAGCTCGTCATTCACAGCGATTCGAATTGCCTGAAAAGTGCGCGTTGCGGGATGAATTTTCCCACCGCGCCCATATTTTTTTAGCGCCAGTGCCAATTCTCCCGTACTTTGCCAAGGTCGCCCATGCACAATCGCTTTTGTGATTAGCCTAGCAAACCCCGGTTTTTCTTCGCCATACTTTTCTAGAATCTCTTCAAGACTCCGTTCGCTCCACTTGTTCACGATGTCAGCCGCTGTCAAATCTTGGCTCTGATCCATACGCATATCAAGTGGACCATCATGGTTAATCGAAAAACCGCGCTCAGCAATATCTAATTGCGGAGAAGAAACCCCAAAATCCATCAGTATCATATCATAGGTATTTCCACACTCAATTTCCTGTAGCACCGCATTATAAAAATCCTGCTGGATAATCCCGAGAGCTTCACTTTCGTACTTCGCTCTTAAGAATTTCACCGCATTTGCATCTCTATCGACTAGAGTTGCACCTTTATAATTCTGTGTTACATCCAAAATCTTGCTCGCATGCCCTGCATACCCCGCCGTCAAGTCCAAATACGACTCGCCCGGTCGTGGCGCAAGTACCGCCAGCACCTCAGATAATAATACAGGTTGATGAAGTTCCTTCATGTGTATATTATACACGCTTCGTTTGAGACCGTTCAACTAGAAATTTCCGCATTTTTGTTTTTTCGAAATTTTTGTTTGTTTATACACTTTAATCCACCACGATCGAATCACAAGTTGCGAATCATACATCATGGCCGTTGAGAGACTTATAGCGTACTTTGTAGCTAGAAAATCTAGCAATCAGAGTTAATTTGGGAGGTGTTTGTTAGTATGTGCCTATTGAATTCGATGACGCGTATTCCAAACGCGTGCAAAAACTCCCAGTTGGCCGATCTCAAACTTTGTTAAATAACTATCTTGCGATTATTGAACTTTTGTTTTATGTGTTTGTGTGGGTGTTCGTCCACTGATTTAAGTTTAACCGCTTCTATCTAATTTTGCAAGGGTGATTTTTGGGGAAAAGTTAATTTCTGTCTGGATATTAGCCTAAAGTTTTCCACAATTTTAATTCCCCGCCCCTATTTATAACCTGTCAAAACTTTTCCACACTGACGTTTTAGAATCGTGGAAAAGTCGGCAAAGATGTGGATAATATATAGATGTCGCTCATGCTTGTAGTTTTTGTCTTCTGTGCTATATGCTAGATTACAGAACGGCAGAGCGGTCAAGACCCTCACGAAGTTAAACGATGTGAGTGATGTAGTAGCTCTGCTGTTCTATAATATTTATTAGCTCTACCAGTATTATCGTGTTATAATGTCTAAAATAAGAGAGGTAGATTATGGAAGAGAATCCCGAATTGGATGAAAACACTACAACTGGCATCACCGACGAAACCGTAGAAGAGCTTGCGGTAGCAGAAGCTAGTGATGTTACTGATATAGCCGCAGAAAACTTAGTAAATACCGACTCGGATGCCGAAGTGGATATTGATAGAGATAATTCCAACGACGCCAGTAATGGCAGTTCCGCCACTGATGACAGCTTTGATGTTTTTCATTGGGCCAACGAAATCGACGAAGTAAAAAACAATGTTTCGGTCGAACTATTTCTCTTTAACAAAAACTATACTCCGTTTCGAGTGCGTTATGCCGATTCCCTAGCCGCCAGCGTCAAAGCTTTATTCATGCAAGAAGCCGCCGGCTACATTATCAAAGAAGCCGACAAAGGCCTTGAATGCCGTGAGTACGAAAAATCCGATGGCGAAGACAAAGTAATTTATCGCACCAAACTCGGTAAAGTCGGACGCGCCGAAACTTTAATCCATCTTATTGAACACGAATATCGCAACATCGATTCCTATAACGATCATGTTGATGAGTTCAAAAAGATCAAAGGCATCATTGCGAAATTCACTTACCCCGGAGACAATGGCGAAACCAAAACTTTCTACATCGCAAAGGGTATTTCCCCGTCCAGCGCCCTCAAAGGCGGTACATCTTGGGAGTTGAACGGCGAAAGTTTCGAGCCGTTCTCGGCTGAAGTCGCCCTCAAAATGCCCGAAGACAACCAAGTCGCAATTATTGATGGCAATGTCATTATTTTCAACCAATCCAAATTTGAACATTTGTTCCAATACGATTACAAATCTCAAGTGATTGCCGACAGCAAAGCCAAAGAGCTGAGTGAGAAATACAAACTCAGCTTCGCCGAGGGCTTGACGCTAAATAGTCTACTTCAAGACCGTAAACCTTTAATCAAAAAACTCCAAGCACTTGATATTGCCGAAGAAATGCCTCAAGAAAAATTGATTGAATATGCTGACGAAATGCAACTCGAGCTAATGACCGATGATGATGGCTCAATTATCATCATGGACGATCGCGATCTGAGTATGTTCGTCAATCTCTTGTCGGAAGATTATTATGTTTCCCCAGTCAATGGTCGACGCTACGAAATTAAGTCCAAAAAACTCCTTTCGGCGCCGGAAGGAGAACCGCCGCGAGGAGCATAAGCTAAGTAAAAACTTTTTAACTGCCCAACGGGAGTGGACGGTCAGTTTTCCATAAGCAAGGCTCATCCCGTTGTTCTTTTTGCAACAAACAAGTCCAGGTTTCAAGAGAGCTGACTTCTACTGCTCGGGTAATAAATACTCTTGTGCCGCCCCATTATGCGCCGTCAAATTCGCATACGTCTCCATTACAAAAGTCTTTTGCCCCAACATCTCCAAAATCTTAAACAAATCCTGTCTAAGAGCATCAATCGGCTCACCTTCCTCAAGATCAGCCTCGATTTTCAAAAACGCCTCGTTCAAGCCTTCAACTCGATCTAAATAAATCACTGTGCGCTCATCCAGCATTAGTTCTCGACGTTGACGGCTGATCTCGGCCACCTTTTGGAATCCCAGTTGATGAATAATCCCCGAAGTTTCATTATAATCGCTTACTTTCGTAACATTAACCCAATCAAGCCCACTATCCTCAATATGCCGCTTGAGATGTAGTGAATAAATCGCTGGCATATTCGTATCTCGCACTTCAGTTCGAGTAATCAAACGTGGCAGATTCTGCCCTTCGCGATAATCATGCGGAACATAAACACGCTCATGCTGCCAAATCACTGGTGTGAGTTCCCGCCCAATATCCGCAATTTGGGTAGTAAAACGATTCTCGTCCAGCAAACGGCTTTTAACAATGAGCTTTTTCATGCTTCAATTATAGCACAAAACCCGCCGTTCTATTTTTTAATCGTCACGCGAATCCGAATTCGTGCGCTTGGCAAAGCCATCACCTTAATTCTAGACATTTCCCTTGCTCCATTTCCAAATTATAGTTACCCCTGCGGTCAAAATCACTACTCCAGCCAGCACCGCCAGCCCCACTCTTAGTGGAGCGTTATCTTTCACCGCATCATTTTGTGAACTA
>WSMR01000016.1:6883-12402 GCA_013316435.1 Candidatus Saccharimonadota bacterium
CTTGCCTTTGGTACCTCGACGTTAGTCGCTACCGCCGCGCCGCCTTCATCCGAGCTTTCAATGTCCTCTTCATCATCGGTACGCGCTACGCTACTTGTTGCTGCGCGGTTTATCGCTGGCGAATTCGCTGTAGTCGTCGGATTTTGGCTAGCTTGATTAGTTTTTGTGGTGGTATTTTGATTTTTTGCATTGCTCGCTGGAGCAGTCGCTCCCGTTGAATTGTTTTTACTCGGCCTATAATCCGCCGTCAGATACTGCGTCGCCCGCGCGCCTTCATCTAGCGCCGCCGTCAATTCTCGCACCTCAGTTTCGTTATAGTCACATGTCGCCTGCGGCCCATTCAGATAGCAATCCGCCTTTGCCACTAATTTATTCAGATAGGCAACATATTGATCTGCACCCGGTCGCGTCGCTGCTTGACCAACCGTACTAACCGCCTGATCACGCGCCCGGCTCAGCGCTAGATCTTTTACCGTTGCCGCTACTTCGTGAGCCCCGACATAGCTAATCGCCGCGAGACCAAGCACCGCCAGGACTGCTGCCAAAACTTTTTTATTCACACTTTTCTCCCCAAAAGTTAGGTAATATTCTCTGTATTACCTCGCTAACACTAGTCTATCACACTTTACCCAAAACTCCAAGGCTAGAAAACCCATTTTCCTGTTGACAAAAAGCTTATGTTATGATAGAATCAAGATAATCCTAGCTGCAAAAATCTAGGCCGGGTTTTTGTGGTATAATGCTCATATATGGAAAAGAAGATTCTTTGGACTGATGGTAGTGCCTGCCCCAACCCTGGCCCGGGCGGTTTTGCGGTAATTGAAGGCGATAAGCCGGTTGCACTCGGGCGAGAACCAAAGACAACTAATATCCGCATGGAGGCGAAAGCCTTAATTGCTGCGATTGAATACGCTGGCGATTCCCCCTCGGAGATTCATACCGATTCCGAATTTTGGGTCAATGTGCTAACAAAATGGGCACCAGCTTGGAAACGTAATGGCTGGAAAAAGAAATCCGGCGAAATCAAAAATCTTGATCTTGTTAAACAGCTCTATGAACTCTATCGCGAAAGATCAGTGCAGCTAATTTGGACGCGCGGGCACGTAGGCACGCCCGAAAACGAGCTAGCCGACCAGTGGGCTAACAAGGCTAGAAAAGGTGCCGAGCTCTGAGCCCGGCAGTTGGCTTGCGCTAATCTAGACACGTTCACTTGATCACTTCGTCAATAATTCCGTAATCTTTCGCTTCTTCGGCCGACATCCAGTTGTCACGATCCATATCGCGTTCAATAGTCTTCTTGTCTTTTCCAGTTTGTTCGGCAAGAATATCAATCAGGCGCTGCTTCAAATAAAGTCCTTCCCTTAACTCGATTTCTTGGTCGGTTACCTTGGCCTGACCCGCACCATAAGACGGCTGATGAATCATCACGCGCGCATTCGGCAGCACAAAGCGCTTGCCTTTAGCGCCGCAGCTCAGAAGCATTGCCCCCATACTAGCCTGCAAACCAACTCCAATCGTCTGCACATCCGGCTGAATGTAATTCATTGTATCAATAATCGCAAGACCATCATACACACTGCCTCCCGGGGAGTTAATGTAAAGTTTGATATCGCGCTTCGGATCTTCCGCCGCCAAATATAGCAACTGCGCCACCACGAGATTTGCAGTATGACTATCAACTTGTTCGCCGAGAAAAACAATCCGATCGTTCAGTAAACGCGAATAAATATCATAGGCGCGCTCACCCTTGGTTGTTTCCTCGACCACGGTTGGTACTAAATAATTTTGTAATTTTCTCATTTGATTCCTTTCTTATAAACTTTCGATTGCATTAGAATTCATCGCGTCATTCAGCTCGCCAAGCGTTCGCAAGTTCTGCTGGTACTCGACCAACTTCGCATTTGTTTGGTCAATACGACTATTTAAGCTCAAGCGCTCAGCATCCAAATTCGTCTGCTCGGCATTCAAAGTGTTTTTCTGCGACTGAAACACCGCATCGCTCGTAAAACAACCCGCGGTATTCGCACAACGATTAAATTTTTGAATTGCCTGATTGAGATTTTCTAGTTTTGTTTCGTAAGCGGACCGGTCGGTCGCAATCGCCGCGCGTTCTTCGACGATCTCCGCCCCCAGTTTTTCGGTCTCAGACTTCAACTTTGTAAACGGCGCTTGATAATTCTCATAGAACCCAACAATTTTGGCTCGATTTTGGAAATAGCGTGCGTAGTGCCGTTCCAGTTCCTCCGGCAAATCGCGGATTTTAGTGCCAATACGTGTATATTTTTCCTCGGTCAAGACTTCTGGGTCTTTATCGGCATAAGCCTCCAACTCTTCTTGCTCCCACTCGACGGTGTTCGCCGCGTCAACTTGCCCCATCAGCTCGGTCACTTTTTGGCGTTCACGCTCATTCATCCTGAGCCAAGTTGCATGCAAAAGTTCGTGCGCCATTGTAACTTTATTTGCATCCACCAGCTCTTGATTCGTGATTTCATAAACATAGATCTGACCACCAGTATAACAGCCAAGCAAAGCAACCTCGAGATTATGACTATCGCAGTGCGCATTGAACGCCTCACTACCCTCGAGCACCGGGCGAGCACTACGAAAAATCCGTCGCCCTTCGTCCGTCAGTTCAAGCGCGTCATGCACCTCGGCAACTTTGGCGCTTGGCTCATAACCTAGGCTTTGCCAAAAATCACGCACTGGCCAGCTGTTCAAGATTCCCCAGCCCAACGTCATCAGCACCATCAAAATCACCGCCGTCAAAAGATCACGACTTTTTGCGCGCTTCTTTGGCACCTTTTGTGGTTCCTCAGACAAACTTTTCTTTAACTCTTCTGATTTTAGCTTAGCCATTTGCCACCTTCAAAATTAGTTTTTCTGGGTCCGCTTTGTCCTGACTAATTTCCGCGATATTGCCATCATCCAGCTCACCGGAAATCATCCGATCCGCAATCAGCGATTCAATTTTATCTTCAATCATCCGGCGTAGCGGCCGTGCACCGTTTTTCGGGTCATAACCCTGCTCGATCAAATATTCTTTCACTTCCGGAGCCAATTTCACACTCAGCCCCTTGGTCGCAAGACGCTTCTTCAGCTCGTCGAGCAAATTGTCAAAAATCTTTTCGACATTATCGTGTGTAAGCGCGTGGAAGACCAAAATCGCATCTAGACGGTTAATCAATTCCGGTTTCATAACTTTCTTGAGCGCCCGCATTGCCGTTGCCTTGCTCGCTTCGTATTCAGCCGTCAGCTCGCGCTTTTCTTTGAGTCCTTTCGCAGTAAAACCGAGCTCACTCTCACGATACATTTCATCCGCACCGAGATTCGAAGTCAAAATTACCACTGTGTTGTTAAATTTTACACGGTTCCCTTGCCCATCAGTCAAGCAACCGTCCTCAAGAATCTGCAGTAGCATATTAAATACATCCGGATGCGCCTTTTCGATTTCGTCAAACAACACCACCGAATACGGATGTCGGCGCACCGCCTCAGTCAATTTCCCACCGTCTTCATAACCAACATACCCCGCCGGCGCACCAACTAGTCGCGAAACGTTATGTTTTTCGCCGAATTCGCTCATGTCAATTTTAATCAAAGCATTTTCACCGCCAAAGACCTCGCGCGCCACCACTCGCGCCAACTCAGTCTTGCCCACTCCAGTCGGCCCCATAAACAAGAATGAGCCAATTGGTCGATTTGGGTTGGCAATTCCACTGCGCCCGCGCCGAATCGCTTTGGCGACCGCCGAGACCGCTTCGTTTTGCCCGATTACCGATTTTTTGAGATGGTTCTCGAGATTTCCCAGTGCCTCAACTTCCGAACCGTGCACTTTTGCCACCGGAATCCCCGTTTTGAGCGAAATTGCGAGCGCCAAGTCGTCTTCCGTGAGCACTGGCAATTTTTCATCCTTTTTCTCTGCCGCCTCGAGTTGCTTCTCGAGGTCTTTGAGCTTATTTTGGCAAAATTCCGCTGCCTCAAAATCTTCCTTATCCGCCATTTCTTCCATTTTGCTGCGTACTTCTTGCATTTCAATTTTGAGTTTGCGATAACTTGAGCCGTTTTCCTTGTCGGCTTTCACCTTACGAATCGCCGCCGCCTCGTCGATCACATCAATTACCTTGTCCGGCATATAGCGATCATTAATATAGCGTCCAGACATGTTAATCGCCATTTCTAGCATCTCATCAGGAATTTCCACGGCGTGATGTTTCTCGTAGTGCTTTTTCACGCCTTTAAGGATTTTCAGGGTTACCTCGGGGGTTGGTTCCTCAACAATCACAGTCTGGAAACGCCGCGAAAGCGCCTTGTCATTTTCGATTTGCTTGCGATATTCATCCATCGTAGTGGCACCAATCAGCTGAATTTGCCCACGCGCGAGAGCCGGCTTCAAGATATTAGCAGCATCCATCGAACCTTCGCCCGCCCCAGCGCCAGTTAGTAGATGTAGCTCGTCGATAAACAAAATTATATCTTCATTTTTGATTGCTTCGTCGATTACGCCCTTGATCCGCTCCTCAAACTCGCCACGGAATTTCGTGCCCGCAACTAAGTTTGAAAGGTCAACTTGATAAATTCGCCGACCAATCAGCACCGCCGGAACATCATTTTTGACGATGCGCTCAGCCAAACCTTCGACAATCGCGGTCTTGCCTACGCCAGCTTCACCAATTAGAACCGGGTTCGACTTTGTCCGCCGGCTCAGTACTGTGATAACACGTTCGATTTCGCGCTCGCGCCCGATAACATTGTCGAGCTTACCCTCTTTGGCCAAATCGGTCAGATCTTGGCCATAGCGCTTTAGCCATTTGAGCTGCCCGCCGTGTTTGAATTCTTTCTTGAGTTCAATATTGTGCTCACGCTCCGCCATCACCCGATACTCTGCTTCCAAAGCCGCCCCAAAGTCCAGCTCGCCCACTCCTAGCTGTTCCAAGAGAATCGCCGCGCGCGAATTCGGCTGCTTAAACATTGCATCAAGCAAATGAATCGTGCTAATTACGCCATCGCCGCCATGCGCCAAAGAAAAATTATCCGCCATCCGAATCGTCAGCACCGCCGCTTCCGAAAGCGACATCATTGCCATTGAGCCACCATCCGGGACGTCGCGCGCTTCCTGACCGAGCGCATTTTCAAGTCGCTCCAAAGTAACATCAAACGCTCTGAGTAACTCTGCGCCACGCGACGAATCCTGCGCCGCAACCCCCATTAAAATGTGCTCAGTCCCCATATAGCCGTTACCGTATTTCTTAGAAAACAAATCTGCCTTTTGCAGAGCAAACTTCGCGTTCTCCGACAGCCGGCTCATAATATCATTGAAGTCGTTATCCATTGTCTAATTATACCTTATAATTCCTGTGTTTAAAATTCCTATCTATCTTTCCATTATAGCACGACTAGCACTCATAAGTCAAGAGTGCTAAACCAGATTTTCTAGACCACACTAACTGTTGTATTTTTCACAACATTAGCACCTGTTTTTCGTTCTTTTTCTCGCAAAATCATTGACTTTAGAATTAATC
>WSMR01000006.1:0-8607 GCA_013316435.1 Candidatus Saccharimonadota bacterium
TAGCAATTTGGGACGTAGGCAACATGATAAGCTATATCACTCTTATCGTAATCGTTCTTGCGAGAGAAGCGGGCTGGTTTGCAGCAGCTCTAGTAATATTCGTAATCATATACGGTATCGTCGCCTTTGTTTGCTATCGCAAGCTTGCACCGCTAAGTGCAGAAGAGGCAGAGGCAGAGAATAGGCAAACTGGGCAGCTAGCGGACTCAATGTCAAATGTCATCTCCGTCAAATCCTATTCCCAAGAGGATTATGAAGAGAGACGTTTCGATCATTTTACGAACTATACTTTTCACGACATCGGTAGACGGCGTATGCATGGCGCAATTGGACGAGATATAGCCTTTGGTGTTGTTCAAATCGGAATCACGGCTATGATTCTCGCCTTCTTAATATTTGGGCAGGGTTGGCTTGGAATTTCAGTCTCCACATTAATCCTAATCGTTACTTATTCCCAAAAAGCACAGGACGAGCTATGGGAGCTAAACAGTATTTTTAAGGATTTTAATAAGACTTTCGGCGATGCTTACGAGATGACGGTGATTCTTGACACTCCAAACGAGGTGGTCGATATAAAAGATGCCTACGAACTCGAAGTGAAAAATGCCGCGATTGATTTTCATGATGTCTCATTCAAGCATAAAGACGCCAAAGAAGCAATTTTCGAGAACTTCAACCTTCAGGTTCAACCCGGTGAAAGAGTTGGTCTCGTGGGCGTAAGCGGTAGCGGCAAAACTACCCTTACGAAATTGCTACTGCGCTTTGCCGATGTAGACGAAGGCGAAATCTCAATTTCTGAGCAAGATATCAAGCGCGTCACGCAAAACAGTCTGCGCAAAAACATCGCCTATGTGCCACAGGAAACCTCCCTCTTTCACCGCAGTATTGCCGAAAACATTGCTTATGGTCGACCGGACGCCACCATAGACGAAATCAAGCAAGCCGCTAGGCTTGCTAATGCTGATGAATTCATCAGCGACCTACCAGGCGGGTATGAGACCTTGGTAGGCGAACGCGGAGTCAAGCTCTCCGGTGGCCAGCGTCAGCGCATTGCCATCGCACGCGCAATTCTCAAAGATGCGCCAATTCTCGTTCTCGACGAAGCAACCAGCGCGCTTGATTCAGAAAGCGAAGCGTTGATCCAAGAGGCCTTAGTAAAACTTATGCACGGGCGCACCAGCATCGTAATCGCTCACCGCCTCAGCACCGTAGCTAGCCTCGACCGCATCGTCGTGCTTGAAAATGGCAAAATCGTCGAACAAGGCAAGCACGACGAATTACTAAAAAGAAAAGACGGCGTTTACAAAAAACTGTGGGATCGTCAAAGCGGCGCATTCATACAAGAATCCTAGAGACCGTCTCTGGGCACGTTGATTAGGCTTAACCTTCTATTATATCACACCTAGTGATATAAGTCAATAGAACTTTACTGGGTTTCTCGTGCTATAATAAGAGCATAACAAAGGAGTTTTATGGCAGATTTTAATAAAATCTTGACACCGGGCGACTGGGAAAATGGCGAAATTAATGTTGTGGTCGAAATTCCAACTGGGTCGAATCACAAAATTGAATGGGATCGCAAAAATGCTTGCTTTATGCTAGACCGAATTGAGCCGATTGCTTTTGCTAAGCCAACCAACTACGGTTTCATTCCCCAAACTTTAGATGAAGACGGCGACGAGCTTGACGTACTACTAATTACTGATCAGCCTCTCACAACTGGAATTTATACCACCGCGCGGGTACTGGGCGTGATGAAATTTGTCGACGACGGCGAAGTTGACGACAAAATCATTGCAGTACCAGCCGACGATCGCAATAACGGTGATATGTATAAAACACTCGAAGATTTACCGAAGCGTCTGATTGAACAAATTGAGTTCCATTTTAATCATTACAAAGATCTCAAAAAGCCAGGCACAACCACAGTAAAAGAATTTGCCGGAGCTAATGAGGCTAAGCAAGTCATCAAGGACGCAATCGAGCGCTGGAACAATCAATAATTCATAAAGCATTAGCCCTAGCTGAAAATTGTTACTGACCCTCAATAAATACCGCATAGTATTCTTCGAGGGTTAGTTTGTGTTCGTGAATATATTCAGCAACCTCGAGCCCCACGTAACGGTAATGCCAGGGTTCATAATGATAGCCAGTAAGATGTTCTTTGCCAGCTGGATAACGCAAAATAAAACCGAAGTGGTGTGCATTTTGTTCTAGCCAGGCAAACTCGGCCGTATCCTCAAACTTTCCCACAACCGCTCCCGTAGGCACACCAAGATCTAGTGCGAGCCCGGCTTGATGTTCCGAAAAACCAGCTCGCGCACTAAACTCCTCGGCATATTCTTTGCCATTTGTGACCAAGTAACGCTCGTAAAGTTTTTGCTGCGTTTCATAACTACGGTAAGCAGAGTTATTGCCTAGGGCCAAACCTTCGTTCGCTGCCGCATCGGCCATAGTTTTGAAAGCTTCATAGACCTCCGGTCGCACCTTGTCTCCAGTATTATTATCATACTCAGCCGCGATCGCAACTAAATTCTCCGGAGCATATTCAGAATCAAAATAACAGTATTTATTTACAAGCAACAGGTTATCTTTGGCCAAATCTACCGGCTGCGGATCTTCATAGTAAGGTCGGTCAAGATTGCAATTAACTTCTTGAATAATTACAGCTGGAGCTTTAGAGTTGTCGTAAACAAGATAACGCTCAAGGCGCGCAGGCACAAAATACGGCTGCGAAATCAGCGCAGCGAGCAAATCCGAATACGGCTGGCTAATTCCCTGATTCACAAGATAAACTATTGCGGAAACTCGGTAATGATCTAGATCTGAGATGTAATTTAAATATTTGAGCAAATTCTCGGGACGAAAATCCGGATGTTTGAGAAAGCTATCTAGATCTGCCTGATATGGCAACAGTAGAAGTTCCTCAATCTGAGCCTCCTCATCCGCATCCGGCAGCTGTGCGCGCAAAGTTTCGATCGTCGTCTCGTTATAGCCAACTTTTAGCAAGGCTTCTTTTTGGTAATCTTTCAGCCAAATAAAATATACTGCCATAGCTAGGACGACCCCCAGCAAAATAGCAACAATCAAAATCCGCCTAATCTTTACCCAAGGTTTTTTACTCCGTTCCTTCATTATTTCTATTATACATCAGGTGTGATACAATAATAGCATGAGCAAGATTTTGGTGATTGGGAACGTGTTGAAAGATGTCTATCTCAAACTCGATGAACGACAGAATAATTTTGAGCAGGACGAACGCGGGATCGATTGGCTCGATCTGAGCTTTAATGGCGCTGAGCACCGTTTTTTTAGGCGCACTAGTGTTTATGGCGGCGCAGCAGTTACGCTTAGCGTGCTCGGACGGCTTGGCATCAACTCTCAGATTATGGGCTCAAACGCCGAATATAAAAACGGCGAAATAATTTGGCAGGGCGACCCGGCCGGGTATCGTTATATCTTCTGTCATCACGGTGAAATTACTTATTTTGTACCTAGTGAACGCAAAGCCACCGACTGGCAAATGCCTAAAGATATACCGGAGTGGATTTTGGTTGACCGCTCAACTTTTATTTCCGAACGTCTAGTTGACGAGATCAAAAATTTCCGCAAATTCTCCCCCACAACCAAACTTGCGGTACACGCTGAGCGCGATAAATCACCGCTAGGTCAGCGTTTAGCTGAAATGGCCGACCTCTTATTTATCGAAGAAGAACCACCCGTCCATAGTGAAGAGAAAATTGTCGATAAGATCGACCTTGGTCAGCCTGAAAAACGACTTGTTTGTCACATTACGCCCCAAAAAATTATTTTTGGCGAGGCCGAAGAAAGCTGGCAGCTCAGCCGTACTGATATGATGACGCACCTCACAGTCTACAATACTATCGTAGCAACTATACTTGGCGTGATCAGCTCCGGCGGATCACTCACCGACGCCGTGCTTTGGGCACGAATTAATGCCGAACAAGCAACACTGGATGGTCCCCTATCGGGTCGCCGGCTAAAGGAACTGGTCGCCGAAGAACGGCAAAAACGCGCCAACGTTACCCTTGTTGCTAAGTCACTTATGGCGTCACACCGCGGAATTTTGGCCGCCGATGAGGATGATCAAACTCTAACTAAACGTCTCGTTAGTTTTGGAATTGGCGTCAATGCAAAAACGAGAGCTGATTACCGCAAGCTGCTTCTGACTACTCCGGAACTTAGCGAATATACCAGCGGTGTAATTCTGACTGCTGAAACCGCCCGCAGCAAAGTCCAGCATGCACAAACTTACCTCAAATATCTAACCAGTCGCGGCATTATCACTGGCGTCAAAGCCGACCGCGGGCAAGCACACCTCAAGGGCACTCATGAGACCTACACTTTGGGATTAGACGATCTAGCAAGTCGTCTGCGCGAATATTACGATGAAGGTTTCCGTTTCGCAAAGTGGCACGCCAAATTTATCATCAAAAAAGATCAGCCTAGTTATATTGCGGTCGAAAAAAATGCCAAACTTCTTGCTGACTTTGCCCGTGAATGCCAGTTGGCTGGACTAGTACCCATGATTGAATCGGATATTAGTTGGTCGGGGGATTATTCAATCGAAAAGAGCATTGAGGTGACCGATCGAGTATTGCTGACTATTTTTAGAAAACTCGAACGCCGAGGCGTCGACCTTAGTAGTGTAATACTAAAAACCAGCGTCGTGGCAGCTGGCGACAATGCGGTCTCGCCATCAACTCCACGCGAAGTTGGAATTGCGACTGGTGCAGTCCTGAAGCATGCCGTACCAAAGTACATCGCTGGGATAGAAATTCTCAGCGGCGGTCAAGAATCAAAGGCTATGGCCCAAAATCTCAGCGCGATTATTGAGGCGGGACCCTATGACTGGCCGGTGAGTTTTGCTTTCTCGCGAGCCCTGCAAGATCCTGTCATGCGTACTTGGAAGGGTAAAGAGGCGAATACTAAGGTCGCCCAAGCCACTCTTCGAAATAAGCTACAAGATTTAGCAATGATCCTGAGATAATAGACAAGACCCCTATTAATTACAGCACGTACCTACGTGCTGTAATTCCTTTTAAATCTGTCTTGTTTTTTACTCGCTGGCTTCCCCGGTCTTCTCGGCTTCAGACCCCTCAGCCTCATCTTCTGCGTTTTCGGTCGTTTCCTCGGCTTCACGCGCTGCCGCTTCTACCGCTGGGTCATAAACTGTCGCAACCGCAGTCGCCAAAGCAAGTTCCTTGTCCGACAATTCCACACCTTCCGGCATCTCAAGATCTGCCAAGGTCAGTTTGTCATCAGTACCTGCGAGACTTTTAGCGTCAACCACGAGTTCCTGAGGTAGATCAGATGGGCGAGCCTTCACATCAACCTCTTCGAGCACCTGTTGCAATACGAAGTGTTTTTTCGCCGCCTCTGACTGATCGTAATTCATGACCTTAATCGGAGTGGTAGCTTCAACCACCTTGTCAGCCGAAATAGCCTGAAATTCTACATTCATGATTCGGCGACTCACTGGGTCGATATCGATATTCTTCACAATTGCAAGCTGAGCCGCACCGTCAAGATCAAGCTCAACCGGAGAGTGATAGCCAACTGCACGCAAAGTCTTCTCAGTTTCATTGTAGTTTGAGACTGTCATGATTGGCATTTCACCACCATAAACTACTGATGGGACCATGCCTTCCTCGCGCAAGCTACGCAATTTTTTGCCAGTCGCCTCACGCTTATTCAAAGATAATTGATTAGACATAAAATAAACTCCTTTGTTTTGACTATTTTACTACATTTACCCCAAGAATACAACCTCAGCAGAGGTACCCCTCTCTTATCATTATAGCACACATACTCAAGAATGTCAATGGAAGACATTACCGGGGGTCGCTTGAAAACGATCCACCCGGTAAATCTAGCATTCTAACTATTTGTCGTCGCGGCGCTTCATGATTCCGCTTACGATCTTGTAGACAATAATCGCAATTATAGCTACGAGAATCAGAATCAACCAAATTGGGCAAATAAAGACAATCTTTTCTTTCTCCGAAACTTCGTTGAAGATTTTTACGGTCTGTTTGACGCGGAAAATTCCGATTTTGGGCGCATTTGTCCATTCTACCTCATTATAGCGCTCGGTCTCCGGGAAAATGACCTTGCTGTCCGGTTTAAAATCGCCATTGTTGTCTTCCTGAGCATTTGAATAAACTTCCTTGCCACCAAAAACATTATAAACTTTCATCTCATAGGTCGCCGTAGCGTAAACATTACCAGCATTCTTAACCACCGAAGAGGTCACAAGCGGAGGGTTAAAGATTAGAGTCGGGATTTTGTTTTCGATCACTGTACCGCGCTCTTCGGTATCACCGCCAATATTCATGTAGATTGGGTAGGCCGCACGGCTGACCGTCTGGACACCCGAACTCTTCATTTCGTCACTGTTCACCATTGTAACCATAATCGCGGCGCTCTGAAGCCCGCCTGGAGCGTCACTCGGCACTTTGACGGTATATTTAACCTCGCTTTGTTCGCCTGGTTCAACTGAACCCTCATCGTTTGCAAAAGTCACCCAATCAGTCAAAACGGTGTATTTGCTCGTCGTGTCAAAATCCTGTTCGTAGCGGTCATCCTTAAAGCTAAACGGCGAAATCGAAACTGTATATTGGTAGGCTTTATTACCAGTATTTTGAACATTAAAACTGCCGGTGTGAGTCTCGCCTGGCTCAATCTTCCCAACGTTATCCTGAGTTGGGGAAATCTGTAAACGATAATCCGGTTTCTTATCTTCAGCCAACGCTGGAGACATATTTAGGGCCAACGCTGCCGCAAAAACCAATGCCGGTACTGCTGCTACTCGGACCACTTTCATAAGTTTTGTAATACAATTATGTGTTTTCATGTACCTCCTCATCATTGCTACATTATATATGAAGCTCGAGCAAACTGCAAGCGACTAAAAAAGCCCCCAAAGTGGGGGCTTTTTTGAGCTCAAAGGCTTAGATGTTGGTCGTAGCAGTAATTGTTACAACTTCATCGTAGACATCGGCAGCCTGAGATTCACTAGCATGAGCCTGGAAAGTGATGGTGAATTCATCGCCAGCAGCCGTAGTTGCATTAGCGCCAGTTGCAATCAAAGTTGCAGCATCTTTAACACCGTTCCAGTTATCGTTTGCCAAGGTGACATTCGTTGCCGAAGCGGCATCTTTGGTGGTTTTGTAACCAAAGACCGAAGCGCCAGTGGTCGGGAAAGCGGCCGTATTATCAGCAATTGGAGCAAACTTCTGATCAGCGTTGGTCTGACCGTTGAAACCAGTAGTCTCACCGTTCATGTTGACCTTATAGCCACCAAGATGGTTGGTCGTGACCTTGACGGTTGCAGTACCGGAACCGTTACCGCCGTTCTGCAATTCACCGTTGGTACCGAGCAAGACTAGATGCCTTTCGCTGCCGCTACCAATGGCAGCATCGTTTACACCTGTGACTTCTAGAGTCAAAGTTGGCTTAATCTCGGTGCGCACAGTCACGGTATCACTCACGTTGCCATCTGCGGTAGCGCTATTGTCGCCACTAGCAGTATCACCATCAACGACCGGAGCAGCGCCAACACCAATAGGCAAAGCAGCAACACCTAACCCAGCAACTACGCCGAGGGCCGCTAGAGCCTTTGTAGTCTTCGACATATAAAATCTCCTTTTATTTGTCTTTATTTAATATTTTTATTTGTAATCTTTTCTGTTTCTTATTATACATAAGCAAAACCGAAAAGCAAGTACTTTTTTAATGTTTTTCGTCCAAATATTGGCGTAAATATTTGCCAGTTGGAGTGTCGGCACGCGCCGCAAGATCCTCCGGTGCACCCTCGGCCATCACCTGACCACCATTTTGTCCGCCCTCCGGACCCATATCAATTACCCAGTCCGCACTTTTAATCACGTGCAGGTTATGCTCGATGATAATCATCGAATTGCCGCCATCAACTAGCCGCCCAAGAATCTCAAGCAAACGTTTCACGTCGTCGGTGTGCAGGCCCGTAGTTGGTTCATCCAAGATATAAAGCGTCTTCCCGGTGCTGCGCCGTGCTAATTCGGTCGCAAGCTTAATACGTTGCGCTTCCCCACCCGAAAAAGTCGTAGCAGATTGTCCCAGCCGAATATATCCAAGCCCGACTTCCTTAATTGTCTGCAACTTATTGGCAATTGCTGGGATATTCTCGAAGAACTCCAGCGCCTCATCCACGGTCATATTGAGCACGTCGGCAATATCCTTACCTTTGTATTTTACTTCCAAAGCTTCACGGTTATAGCGCCTACCATGGCAAGTCGGACAGGTCACATAAACATCCGGCAAAAAATGCATCTCAATCTTGTTTACGCCGTCGCCCTGGCAATTCTCACAACGACCACCTTTGATATTAAAACTAAACCGCCCCGCTTTATAACCTCTCAGCTCTGCCTCGGGTTGCTTCGCGAACAATTCTCGGATTTGACTGAAGACGCCAGTATAAGTTGCAACGTTACTACGCGGAGTACGCCCGATTGGACTCTGATCAATCACGATACATTTATCCAGATGTTCAATGCCCTCAATCCGTTCGTGTAATCCCGCCACGGTTTGCGCACGATGTAGCCG
>WSMR01000006.1:8617-25745 GCA_013316435.1 Candidatus Saccharimonadota bacterium
ATTTCTAGCTCAATTGAGCAAGCGTTGGAGCCGTGCCAGGAGTTCATTGGCCAAAATCTCGTTCACTAGAGTCGATTTACCGCTACCGGATACACCCGAAACCACTGTCATCACGCCAAGCGGGAATTTGACGGTAATATTCTTAAGATTATTCTCACGCGCACCCACCACAACCAAATCTTTGTCTTTTTTGGCTTTGCGACGCTTCTTCGGCACTGGAATCGTGGCTTTACCGGACAAATATTGACCCGTAATGCTATCCTGATCTTTTGCGACTTCATCCGGTGTGCCAGCAGCAATTAATCGCCCACCGTTCTTGCCGGCGCCTGGGCCAATATCGATAATATAATCTGCCTCGCGCATCGTATCTTCATCATGTTCAACCACGAGTACTGTATTGCGCAAATCTCGCAAATGTTTCAGAGTCGCAATCAGCTTATCATTATCACGTTGATGCAGGCCAATACTTGGCTCATCTAGCACATAGAGCACGCCCTGCAAACCCGAGCCAATCTGTGTCGCCAAGCGAATTCGCTGTGCTTCCCCGCCCGAGAGCGTGTTGGCTGCTCGTCCAAGCTCTAAATAACCCAACCCCACATCTTGCATAAATTGCACCCGTTCACGAATCTCTTTCACAATTGGCCCTGCAATCATTCTTTCATTTTCACTAAACTCAAGATCTTCTCTTAACACCTTCAAAGTTTGGTCAACATCAAGATTACACATATCCATGATGTTTAGCCCATGCACTGTAACCGCTAGAACTGCCGGCTTGAGGCGCGCCCCATGGCAAGTTTGACACTCGTGCACGCGCATAAACCGTTCAATATCTTTGCGAATAAATTCCGAATCTGTCTCACGATGCCGACGCTCTAAAGTCGGAATCACACCCTCATAAGTACTTTCATAAGTCGCGCCGTCGCCCCATTTACCATGACCGCCAACTTTCATCTTATATTTACGCGCGCCAGTACCATATAATAGCTTCTGAATAGCATCTTCACTGAGTTCTCTAATCGGTACATGAATCGAAAAATCATTGGCCTGAGCCACTGCATCGAGTCGCTTGAGCCACCAAGATTCTTGCGTCACTCGATTGAACGGTCGAATTCCGCCCTCAGCGATAGTTAAATTCGGGTTCAAAACCAAATTCGGGTCGATCTCTAGCCGCGTTCCCAGGCCCGTACAAGTTGGACAAGCGCCCTGGGGGGCGTTAAATGAGAAGAGGCGCGGCTCAAGCTCGGGGATTAATTCCTCCGGATGTAGTTCACAGGCATAACGTTGTGAAAAAGTATAAATCTCTTGAGCGGCACTATTGGGCACTTCTCCTCCGTCGCTTGACTTCCTCGCGCCCGTCGTTGCAGGGCTCGTCGTCAAAGACGCTCCCGTTGTCGCTAAATGCTCCGTAGGAGAGCCCCCGATAGCGCCATTCCTAGCATCAATACTTGTTACATTATCATTGATTCTAAGTAGTTTAATTACCCCCTGACCCAGCTCCAACGCTTGCTCAATTGAGCTAGAAATCCGGCTCACCAAGTCCGGCGAGAGAATAAAACGATCTACCACGATCTCGATATCATGCCGATCATTCTTATTTAGTTCCGGAAATTCATCAAGCGCATAAATAATTCCATCCACGCGTACGCGCGAAAAACCTTTAGCCTGATATTGATCTGGGATATGTTGAAAACTGCCTTTTTTCTGACCCACGATCGGAGCAAGCAGCATCAACTTGCTCCCTAGTGGCAATTTCATTACTTCACTGATAATATCTTCTACGGTGCGCCGATGTACTTCGCGGTGACAAATCGGACAATGTGGCACCCCAACGCGCGCAAATAGTAGACGCAGATAATCATAAACCTCCGTCACAGTCGCGACAGTTGAGCGCGGATTCCTAGAGGTCGATTTTTGATCAATCGAAATCGCTGGAGAGAGCCCCATAATACTATCTACGTCCGGCTTGTCCATTACGCCTAGGAACATCCGAGCATAGCTCGACAAACTCTCAACATAGCGCCGCTGGCCTTCGGCATAAATAGTGTCAAAAGCCAAACTTGACTTTCCGCTGCCCGAAAGCCCCGTAATCACTACCAATTTATCGCGCGGAATATCAATATCTATATCTTTCAGATTATTCTGCCGTGCTCCGCGGATTTTAATATAATTATCTTCCATCTCAATTCCAATTTTGCATGTATATTATATAGTAAAACCCCGCCAGGCGCAAGACCGACAGGGCATGAAGTCAAATACCATATTTTTCGCATCGAATCGCCTCTTCAAGGCGAACTAATTCCTGAAAAAGCATTGCATGGGCCTCATAGTGCTTCTGACGCTCCAGATAACGAGATAAAGCTTTTTGCGCAGTCGGGCTCAGCATCTTCATAACCTCAATGCGATCATCTTCCCTGGCCGCAACATACGCATCCAGTTCTTCGCAAAGCTCTGCGCTATCAAACTCATTCCTCATCATACACTCATATACTTCCTCAATCTCAGGTTCCAGGAGATAGCGTATAGCTTCAAAGAGAATATCTCTCCTCAACCAACGCGCCATCTCCTGTTTTTGGCAAATTGATTCTGTATAGAATGTAAGCGCCTCTCTAGCTTCCTCTTGGTCGTCATAATATGCAATAAACCTGCCAAATATCTCAGCGCGGTTGCAAAAATCACCAATGCTCGCACTGTTTATGGCCCATTCAGCCATTCCCATAGCATCGTACAGATTCTGTACTCTAGGTTGCAGGATACTAATTGACAGAGTATCAGTAGTATCTTCCGGGGCGTCAGTCGTCACCCCTAAAAGCAACCGTCCTAACTTTTTCATAACGGTATTGATTAATGTCATTTTTTGTCCCCCTTCAAAAAATTTTCTTAGAGCTATGCCGCCCTACTCTTTTTATTGTACCATAGATTATGATTTTCGTCAATACTTTATTGCATATTTCCCCCACTTTTTAGTCAATTTATCAACGGAAATACGCTATTGTAATCAATTCTTTTTCTGATACAATCGAATAAATAGATTAATGAAGGAGAACCTATGAAAAAGGCGCTTATGGCTTTGCTAGCGTTTTTAGCATCAATTATTTTACCACTCACAAACGTGTCGGCTGCTGGAGCAGCGATCGATATGAGCCAATATCCATCTGAGACCCTGGAAGAAGCCTTTCAGGCCGATAATATTAATTATACTTTTGCTGGTAGCGGTTACGACGACACCGATACTGCCAACAAAACGATTATTTACGTTTTTCGTAAAGATGGTTGCTCGAATTGTAAGAAGTTCTTACAATTCATCGCTAGCGATCTTTTACCAAACTACGCTAACAAATTCGTAGTTAAAAGTTTTGAGGTTAGCAACAATCCTATCAACATGAGCCTAGTTTCTCGCCTAGCAAGATTTTACGGTCAGGAGTCCGCAAACGGTTCATACGGCACGCCAATCGTCGTAGCTGGCAGTACTTTTTCGACTGGTTTCGTGGATAGCGCCCGCCAAGCCGAAATTAAATCAGTTATCGCTAGTGGCGATACTTATGATGCCGTAGCAGCAATCAACCAAGGCGCAGCTGATTTCAAAAGTGGCAACAAGACTAGTTTCGCCGCAAATGGTATTACTTTTACTAGCAATACCGGTCTAAACAATAACTTTAGCTTACGCGCCGATCCAATCGACAAGAGCAGCGTCAAGCTCGATGGATATGACTACATCTCGGCATACGATATTTCCCTCTATAATTACACTACGGTCGTGCCAGTATCCGGCGGTAGCTATACAATCACCTTGCCGGTAGATAAGGCTTACGACTCTTATCGCGTCGCCTATATTGATGGCGCAAATCAAGCCACGGAGCAATTTGACGTAAAAGTCGAAAACGGCAAAGTTAGCTTTACTACTAGTCACCTTTCGAACTATGCATTGTATGGTCGAAATGGTACAGTTGCAAACAAAACTTCAGTAAGCAACCCTAAAACCGCAGATCCAGCTTTGATTTATGGTGGCATCTTTGCCTTCAGTGTAGTTGCTCTAATCGGCGGTATTATCGGCTATCGTAAGCTAAACAAACGCAGCTAATCAATTTTAATGGTAGAAAATTCTAAGCAGCCTAATTCTAATTTGCCCGTGTCGACCAAAAATCGGCGCGGGCAGAAGTTTTTTCTCTTGGTTATAATCCTGGCCGCCACCGCAATGATGATCAGCCTTATTTACCTAACCTTTTGGCTAATCGATAATTATAATACCGCCGAAAACACTACCTCGGTCGTTGAAAACGCAAATCTAACTACCATAAGCAACGAAAACGGCTCAGAACCTGGCGACGATTCTAGCTCCGAATTTAATCCTTACTGGGACTTTGGCGATACCGACTATCTAGCAGCCGATTTTGATCAACTGAAACAAATTAATCCTGAGATTGTAGCCTGGATTTCAGTCGGCGGAACAAATATTAATTATCCGATCACGCAGCATTCAGATAATAGTTTCTACCTCAATCATTCAGTCGATCGTTCCAAAAATGATGCTGGCTGGGTATTTATGGATTATCGCAACCAAAGTTTTAAAGCTCAAACTTCAAACCATTACGACCGCAATACTATCATCTATGCGCACGGTCGCCACGATGGCTCAATGTTTGGAAGTTTGAAGCGTATACTCGGCAAAGAGTGGCATAATAATCCGGATAATTTTCTCGTCAAAATATCCACTCCGCACAGCAATAGTATTTGGCAAATCTTTAGCACTTATCAAGTACCTGATACAAATGATTACATCCAGACTGATTTTGAAAACGACACTGAATTTAGTGATTTTTTGCAATTACTCCAAAATCGTAGCAAGTTTCAGTATCATGTCGACTTAAAGCCGACCGACCATATTTTAACGCTTTCGACCTGCGCCAATACAAATTCCGGAGATAAAATCGTCGCGCACGCAAAATTAATCCGTAGTCAAAACCGCTAAGCCTGCTCCAGTCCTATTCGCTCTCCTGCAAGCTTTGATACCAAAGCTGCAGTTCTTCAAGCAAGTATTCGCACTCTTTCGGTTCGCGCCCGCCCCGAGTTTTGCCCTTATCTAACTCTTGACGGATAATTGCAAGTTCCTTCAAAAACCCCGGCGCTGACTTTTCTAATCGCTCGCGGCGATACTCTTGCCAAATTTGACTTTCATTCTCGTCCAATACTGACGGAAAATTCCGCGCCTTATAGTGAATCAGCAGTCTATTTAGCCGCTCATCCTTAAACTTAGGTTTGAAGTGTGCCAGCTCTGCACCCTCGTTCGCTCGCACTACCGCACAAATATTCATATCAGCCCTGCTAGTAAACTGCTCATAAATTTGCTGCTCAACATCGCGTTCAGCAGGATATTTTCGATCAGCCAAGCTCGCCATCCGCCGGATAAATTCCGGATGCCGCTTCAAATCGGTCAAATTTTTCTCGATCGTTGCTTTGTCGAGCTCAATTCTCGCCCAACCATCATCCTTCTCTAATACGCCAATCGGCGCCACCGCCGGACAATGATTATATTGCAACTTTTTCACGATCGGAAAATATTCCCGCTCCCAAGGTTCGCGCGCCTGCCAAGGCTTGTCTTTATCGATCTCGCCCACCGCTTTGGCCTGTTTTTCCTGCTTAAGCAATTCAGACAAATTATAGCGCAAATCATAGACCAAAATCTGTCCCTTACCGGCATCAGCAATTGGATAGGCCACGGTAGTAAAATTATGCTCCGCACCATAACGTCCCGAACTATAGACAAACGGCTGCGGATTCTCTAAATTAACCACTTTCATGACCGCCTCTTTGTCGCGCATTTTGTAAAGAAAATCAAATAGCTGCGGTTGCTGTTCCTTGATTAATTTCGTGACACTAATTAACGCTTCTACATCCGAAAGCGCATCATGTGCATGCTCATGAGCAATCTGATTTTCTTTCGTGATCAGCTCAAGTCGATTAGTTGGTTTGCCCTCGTCTGTCACCGGCCACTTAATCCCATCCGGGCGGAGAGCCCGCGTCATTCGCACCACATCAAGCAAATCCCAACGACTGCGCCCATCACGCCAGTGCCATTCATACGGATCGTGAAAATTCCGCCACAAGGCATTACGAATAAATTCATCATCAAAGCGCACCGAATTATAACCCATAATCGTCGTACCCGGCAAAGCTACTTCTTCGGTCAAAAAACGGCAAAAATCCCGCTCACTAATTCCGTCCGTACGCGTCGCCATCGGTGCAATTCCCGTTACCATCACGGCACCCGGACTCGGTAAAGTATCATCCGGCAATTCTACGAATAGATTCGTTGGCTCACCTACGGGTTGGAAATTCTCGTCCGTGCGAATTCCAGCAAATTGCATAATACGATCAGTCCGCGATTTTAGCCCCGAAGTCTCTAAATCGTAGAAATAAAAAGTTTTGCGCATGATTCTATTATACCATGAGAGAAGCCCGCGACATGCGCGGGCTTTGGTGCACCTACCGAGGATAGGTATGATATTACTGAGGATGGCAGAAAATGGCGGAAGGGCTGGGATTACGAGAAACAGAAAATTATTATAATCATCCGCGACGATATCCGCGGACAACTTTTTCCGGAAGCGTCATTTGGCTAGGCCAAATCCGTTCCTTCTTCTTGCGCACTTTCGCACAAAAGCTGCTCTTGAAGTCGCTCCAAACCTGATAGAACTTGCGCCGACGACGGCGCGTAGGCATTGCGATTATCTTGCCGGAGCATGAGCTAATGGATTTCTGTTTTTTTATCTGCTGCTTAGTCCATCGGCTCACCAATCTCTTCTTGTGCCACAGGCGCAACTTGACCATTGAGCAAATGGTTCCGAGTCCTGTTGCGATAGCACTGAAGGCTACGACTACCGGCATCAGAAAAACTGACGCCGGGTCATCACGCCCCATCAATTTAATAATACCGAATCGTGACTCAACAAATAATAGCACTGTTGTCGTTGCCGCAACAACTATGCCATACAACAGAGTCAAAACTGCTATCGGTACATCACTGTGCCAATGGAACGGTCGCCGCAGGGCTTTCTTTTTACCCGGCCAAACTGACCAGTATCCCACAACACAGCCCAACACGTAAAGCGCCGGAATTACCACCATCCAATAATTAAAACCAATCTTCATATCATCACCCCTTTCTAAGTTTTTTATATATGAACATCCAATTGGTTTCGTTGCTTAGAGCACAATGGTTAATTTTTGCACCCTATACCCCCATTATAGCACACATTGCTTAAAAAGTCAATGGTTATTTCATAAAATCTATGATTTCTGTAGCAGCCGCCGCGCCATCGCCAGCCGCCGTAATCACTTGGCGCACCGTACCCTCGCGCACATCCCCAGCCGCGAACAGCCCCGCAAGCGTTGTTTCATGTGCTCGCTCGCCCACCCCGGTCACAATATACCCCTGCTCATTAACTACAGATACCTCTATATCATTTAAGAAACAACTCGCCGGACGCTTGCCGATATAAACGAAAATATGGTCAAACTGATTGAGTAATTCCGCACTCACTTCAACGCCTTCCATAATTTCGATGTTACTAATTTTTTCTGCTTTTTGGCACAAAAACTTCTCAGCTTTTAACGGTGAGTGCGAAATGATCGTTACCTTACTAGCTAAATCCGCTAAATATAGCGTCTCCTGGAGCGCCGAATTTGCTCCACCGATCACAGCAATATTTTTCCCCTTCACCAAGTTGCCATCGCAGAGCGCACAATACGACACCGGCTTTTCGACTTCAAAATCAAGAGTTTTGGGCTCGGAGCCGGTCGCAACGAGCACTGCTCGAGCGCTGATCTCTTCCTCATCGACCGCCAAAACAAAGCCCTCGGAAGGCCCGGCATTCTTAGGAGACAATCCCCCCGCCGCCTCGGCTTGACGTATCCGAGTGCACTTGCCGTAAGCAATGCGCGCGCCGGCCGCCTCAGCTTGTTTTTTCATCGCTTCCGCGAGATCAGCACCACTACCAACAAAGCCGGGATAATTGGAAATATGACTAATTTCGGGCAACTCGCCGCCAATAGGACCCGATGAAAAAACAACGCACCTCAGGCCGGCGCGCGCGGCATAAATGCTGGCGCTGAGCCCTGCGGGTCCAGCGCCAAGAATTACAAGATCAAAAGTTTCGGTAGCCACAATTATTCCCCAGCCGTAGCCTCGTCTACGCTCATTGATCCGCCGGCACTTGTCGTGCCGCTACCAGCTGAACTCTTTGCATAAGCTTCATAAAGTTCCATCTGAATGTCGTTTAGTTCATTTTGCAGCTGTTCAAGTTTCTCGTCTGGTTCAACCAACATCACAATAAAGCGTAGTGGCTTGTTCTTTCCCCCACAAATCTCGCGCGTATCGCCATAAGCGAGATCGCCATTCATAGTAATCTGACGCACGCCACCTAGCTTCATGCCGACAACACCCTGGTTCCAGCCATCAATCAAACCCTCAGCCATCGTAGCGCCAAACAGCGGCGGAAGGAGCGCATTTGCATCAGCAATATCACCATCGGTTTCGCTACTAGTATTAAACGAAGAATCAAACACCTCACCATCAGCACACCAGCCAATATAATACGCCGCATAATCACTATCACCCTCACCGAGCTCGCGCCCATCACCCTTTTTCAAGTCTTTCTTGTCGAGCACGCCATTGGTTGCGCTAGCTTCGTTGTAGGCTTTGACATCTGAACGATACTTGGAAAACTCGTTAAAATATTTATCCGAAACTCCAGCATTTGCAGTCAAATATTCCTCGTATTTCGAGTTATAACGCTCAGTAATTGCCTCGACCGAACTTGAGCTCCCCGCACCACCATTCAGGACAATCAGCATATAAACGCCGAGTGTCGAGATCAATAGCAACACCGCAATTACAATAATGACTATACGTTGTTTGGTTGTTGTCTGAAGTGATTTTTCTTGCATATTCCTCCTTTGCCTAAATAACTTCCGCCCCGATCTTCGCCACCTCCATAGTAATCCTCTCCATTATATCAGAAATCTCGGCTTGATCCAAAGTTTTGTTACGACTAGAAAATCGGAGATGGAAAGATATATTCTTAGTCGAATCGTCTACCTTTGCCTGATAGATCGAGACCGCACTCACGGTATTAATTAATTCTTCGCCATTCAATACGCCACGAATCTTCTCGTCAAAGCGCCCAAACGCCGCATCGCTTGCCACCTTCAAAGTTAAATCACGCTCGACAAACGGGAACTTGGAAAGTTGCAAATCTTTCTTTAACTCCGGTTTGAGGTCAACTAGGCCATCCAGGCTAATCTCTGCCGCTGCTGCGGCCTTCTCGATTTTTAGGCACCGAAGCACCGCCGATTTTACTTCACCAAAGGCGCCAATTATTTCACTGCCTGTGCTCAACACCGCACTACGAGCCGGCTCAAGGTACGGATACTTCTGTGCTGCTTCGCTGTTTCCCAGCATTGACGCATATTCAAACTTAACTTTGAGGCCCCGACTCAGCATCACCAGTATATCTGCCTTTAGCTTATAAAAATCTCCTAGTTGCACCACGCCAAGATGATTCTCTAATACCGGTGTCTGTTCATCAGTCAACCCACCGGCTTTAGTGCTCACTTGATTCAGCTCATAAAGACTAAAATTATCATAGCCGGCTTTAATATTCTCGCGCACTTTACTGAGTAAACTTGGCACAATCTGCTGACGAAAACGCTGCAACTCCGGCGAAATCGAATTCACAATCTCATAACTGTTCTCAGGGTCTTGACCAACTTTCTCGAGCAAATCTTTACTTACGAATGAATAAGTCAAAAGTTCATGCATCCCTAGCCTGTCCGACAGCGTAGAACGTAGTTCTTGCTTCAGTTTCCACATCGGCGCAACTTCCGAACCACTGAAAGACTTTTGTGGCAAATCCAGCGGAATGTTATCAAAACCGAGCAAGCGCCCAACTTCCTCAATTACATCTTCCGGAATATGAATATCTGTTCGCCAACGCGGCGCCGTAACGATTAGCTCTTTGTTTGGAACTTTTTCAATCTCTAGTGACATTTTGAGCGGACCAACTTTTTTGATCTTCTTGACAGCCTTTTGGTAATCCTTAATCTCAAAACCTACATCCTGCAAAGTATCAGCAATCTCCGCCGTACTATAATCTGATCCCAACAGCCGATTTACTGCCAACGTTGTAATTTTTACAACACTTGGCTCTTTGTCTCCTTGCCATACATCTGCAAGCGCCAACGGCTCTACGCCGAGTTCGCGCACGGCTTCGAGCAGTACCGGCAAAGTCATCGCTGCGGGCTGCCCCTTAGTAAAGCGTGTAATCGCCTCCGAAAAAATTCCATGCGCCATCTGAGTTTTACGCAAATTATAAAGTGAGAAAGTTGCACTTTCTAGCACGACCCGCTTCGTACTGGCATCAATTTCGGTATTTTTACCGCCCATTGCACCAGCCAGCGCCACCGGAACATCATTCGAGGTGATCAGAATGTCTTCCGGGATACACTTAATGGTTTCGCCATCCAGTAGCTGCAATTCTTCGCCTTCTTTGGCAACGCGAACGATAATTTTTGGCGATTTCGTGCCGCCTACGGCAATCAATTTGTCATAATCAAACGCATGCAGCGGCTGCCCCGTCATTAGCATAATTATGTTCGTGAGGTCGACCATGGGGTCGATTGCGCGCATGCCGGCTTTAGCGAGAAAAACTGCGTTTTCGGTTAAGAATTTGCTAGGCTTATTGTCGCCAAGTTCAAAGACAGCGCAGGAATAGCGCGGGCAGAGATTGGAGTCGGAAATAGCAACACTTAGGCGCTCTTGCAAACCATTGTCACCCGACACGGTGGCGCTCTTCTCATCTCGCTGCGCTCGAATCGAACCCGCGCCAGCCTGACTGTCAGTGTCGTGTGACAAGGTCTGCAAGACGCCAGTACTATTCCTATCTCCATCGCCTAATCCTAGACCGCTCTTAATCCACTCCGGCTCCTGGAACCGGACGCCAAGAATTCCCGCCACTTCCCGAGCAAAGCCAATTAGACCGAAGCAGTCTGGCCGGTGCGTCAGAGATTTATTCTCAACATCGAGAATGGTATCGTTAAGTCCAAAGATCTCAGCAAAGCTATCACCAGGGCTAGCCAGCCGCGAATCAATCTCTGCAATGAGCTTATGCTCATTTGCGAGCGCTAGCTCGTCCGCACCGGCCAGCATCCCATGAGATTCATAACCACGCAGTTTCCGTACGCTCAGTTTGAAATTCTCATTACCATAAGTTTCCGGCACAATTGCCCCCGGCGCAATCCATACTGCTAGCATTCCCGTGTGAACATTTGGTGCACCACAAACTACCTGCACTGTTTCAGCCTCACTGAACTCCGCCGTTTTTACGCCAACATCAATTTGGCAAAGATGCAGATGCGTCCCCTCAATTGGTTCACAACCTACTACTTTTGCAATATATACGCCTTTGTACCGAGGAGAAAGATCAACCACTTCCTCAATTTCCACTAAGCGTGAACCGATACGCTCGATCAATTCTTCATCAGTAATCCCGTCAGGAATTTTGACTAATTTCTTGATTTCGTTCAGTGATATTTTCATCTTTTCGCCTCTCCTATTGACAAAATGGTTATGGTATGATACAATGGAATTATATGGGTAGGGCAGCTTGTCATACCCCCGCTTGGCGTGTCAATATTCCTCCAAAAATTCCAGTTTTCCACTTTCAAAATAGCGCACATCCGGAAGATCGTATTTTAGCATTGCGAGACGATCAATCCCGCCGCCCCATGCAAAACCACGATAGACCTCCGAGTCGATTCCAGCTGTTTTTAGCACATTTGGATGAATCATGCCACAACCACCCATTTCAAGCCAGCCCTTGCCACCCAAACTTGCAGGTTTCTCGATCAAAAATTCTGCCGATGGCTCAGTAAACGGAAAATATCCCGGCTGAGTTTTGAGATTCAATTTTTCTCCGTAATAGAGCTCAAAGAATCGCTTTAACACTCCGAACAGCCGTCCCATGGTTGCGTCTTTAGATACAAACACGCCTTCGCACTGATAAAAAGTGTGCTCATGAGTGGCATCAGCGTCCTCATTACGAAACACCCGACCCGGCATCACCACGGCAATCTGCCCATCCCCGTCTAAGAGACGCTTGTATTTTTTGAGGGCACGATGTTGCATCGTCGAAGTATGCGCCGGCGGAATGAAACCTTCCCTGGTGCGAAAAGTATCATAACCATCACGCGCTGGATGTTCCTTAGCGAAGTTGAGACTATCAAACATATGGAATTCATCATCAAGCTGGGTCGATTCCATCACGTTAAAGCCCATGTCAGAATAAATCGCAGTTACACGGTCAAGCTCCACCATTAGAGGATGCCGCGTTCCTAACTGAGGTCGAAAAATTGGCTGGTTTGGAGCAGCTGGAGCAGAAACATCGAGTGGCTCGATTTCTTCGCTCTCTGCCGCCTCTTCAGCTTGTTTAATTTTCGCAAGCAAAGTCTGCTTCTGCTGATTGATCTTGCGCCCAAACTCCCCACGCTCCTTTGGCGGGAGATCCTTAATTTTGCTATATTCCTTCCCTAGAGCCTTTAGCTCCAGCTTCAATTTTTCAACTTCTGACATACATATATTATAACACGAATTCTAGACAACTACGATCGCAATAAGAGATAGAATCGCCAGCACGATCAGAATAATCCAAACCCAAGCAAAGCGACCGGTTTTCTTGCTTGAACCGTCAAGACTATCATCTTCATCATAGTTATACGGTGACGAGCTCTGTACGCGTGAACGTAAATCCGCCGAGATCCGCTGGTTTAATTCCGTATTCTTGTCGTCCTGCGAGACCATGATCCCCATGAAAATCACCTCCGTTTATTTTTAACCTTTTAATTGTAACATATGTGTGATACAATGGGTGAAATATTAGATAAGGAGGTATAAACCAATGGCAGCTCCAAAGCCAAAAAAATCTGGAAAGAAATCTGCAGCCAAGACCGTTTCTACGACCACCGTGAAGGAAGACAAGACTGTGGCTGTTAACACGCAAAGCGATAAACCAATAAAAGGCTTTTTCGCTCGCAAAGGTGACGTAAACGAAAATATCCTCACCATCTTCAAGACTCCAAAGATTTGGGGTGCATTGCTTGGTGAAGTCATCGGCACCATGTTCGTAGCAATGTTTATGCTTACGCTTGGTATTCAGCCACTCTATATTATCTTTGGTCTGACTTGTGTCTATGTTGCCATTGTTGGCATTTCCGGCGCACACTTCAACCCGCTAATCACCGCTGGCATGATGGCGACTCGTCGGATGTCGGCAATTCGTGGCGTGCTTTATATGCTAGCGCAATTGCTCGGTGCCTGGATTGGTGCTTTGATCATAAACGCTTTCCGTCTTGGTGGTGGCGGCGCTGTTGAAGCCATTGTAATGGCCGAGATTAGTGGCGAGAGCTTTTGGTCAGTCGCTTTTGTTGAGCTACTGGGCGCGTTTATTATCGCTTTCTGTTTTGCACGCGCACTCAAATACGCTCGTCGTCAACCACTCGCTTTTGGTTTGACTGTTGCAAGCGGTATTACCCTAGCAGTAATTTTCGGCTTGATTATTTCCCAAAGCTACTTTGGTCTTAACAATAGCTTCGCTTTCAACCCAGTTGTTTCATTAATGTATCAAATTTTGCCGACTTCAGCTGAAGGTTTCGGTGAGTTGGCTCAACTTGCAAGCTTAGCACTAGCGGCCTATGTAATCGTACCGATCGTTGGCGGTATCATCGGTTTCTTTGTTGCCGATATCGCTAGCCGTTTGTCAGCTGGTGGCTACACTACAACTGATGACGACGAGATTACAGCTTAATCATTAAGCAAAAATCTAAAAATCCCCTACTATATGTGGGGGATTTTTTGTGTTATAATGTACTTATGTCTAAGAAGCATTCGCGTTCTTATCGGGAGGCTGAAACAAAGAAAAAACAGCAGTTAAACGATCCCGACTTTGCCGGAAAAAAAGCCGTCCGGCTTGAGGCGACCAAAAATCAAGATAAAAAGACTTACGATAAAAAATTCGATGATAATCCTTCAGGGTCTGAGGGCACTAAAAGTAAATCCAGCACCGAAAAACCCCAAAAAAACAACAACAACAAGAATGCCAAGAAATCTTCCGGTCGTCGACATCCGGAGCATTCAGCCAGTAAAGCCGTTTCGGCAAAAGCCCTACACAACAAAGATGCAAAAAAACAAACCGCTAGTAAAAAATCGGTTGTTATACCGGATGAGTTTAAAAAGAAAAACGAGGACACTGCCTCCGTAGAAATTGAAGTTAAAACCAAAAAGAGCGATTCCGATCAGAAAAATAAGGCTGCCACTCCAAAAACTGAGAAGAAATCTGCAGACGCGGCTGCAAATACGCCAAAAATTGCTAGCGTTCCTAAACCTACAAAGACCCTCAAGCAATTTCGCCTGGCAGATCCGAAACCACAAATCGATCGACATGTTCCTTTGACTAAGAAACAAAAAAATCAAACTGCGGCAAAGCCGGAAGAGGCTAGTAGCAAAAAAATAGAAAACCAGCCAAAAACGCCAAAACAACGTTTTGATTGGCGAAAAACTTGGCGTAAGCATCCGATGCCAGCAATTTTACGCATTCCCTGTTTGATTCTGCTACTAGCGGGCATATCCATACTTTTTACATGGTTTATCCTTTGGCGGACGAACTCGTGCGATGCCGATCTTGTCGCCGAATTTATCGGAAAGAAGCCACTACTTTTTAGCTATAGTTGTTTAGTAATCTTTTTCCTAATGGCAATCGTCGCAGCAATTACCTGGCATGTTTTTTTCACAATCGGGTTATCTTTCGCTGCCGCAAGTATCATTACTTTTATCAGTATGCAAAAATTCGAGCTACGTGAAGAGCCTCTGCTACCAAGTGACTTTGTTTTTGCTGGGCAAACCGGCAATTTGATTGGCATGGTTGACGCTAGTGCAATATGGCGCTTGATTAGCGGAGTTATATTAATACTACTAGGCAGCGTACTATTAGAAATTTACGCTTGCAAAATGCTCGGGAAACGCATAAAAGGTCGACCGTGGTGGGAACGTCATTCACTGATCCCACGCGCTACCTATACTATAATTTCACTGGCTGGACTGATGATGATTACAGGGCCGGTTTTCCATCATGAAAATCCCGAGTGGTTGGAGGGGCTGAGTGAGGTTGCTTGGGACCAAACACGAACTTATGGTTATAACGGTTTCGTTATTGATTTTATCTCAAATATGCGCAAAACCGCCGCTGCAAAACCGCACAATTATAGCCAAGATACAATCATGAAAATTGCCGAAAAATATTGGGCAATCAAAGAAGCCGACGACGAAAATCGTAAACCGCTCAACGAGATCGCTGATCGAATCTTTATCATTCTTGACGAAAGTTTCTATGACCCTAGTATTATTAAAGATTATTACGATTACGGTAAAAAGGATGTTTTACCGGTGACCCACAAGATTTTTGAGCAATATCCGAGCGGTTATATGTATTCTCCAGGTTATGGCGGTGCTACAGCTAATATTGAGTTTGAAGTCCAAACCGGCTACTCGAATTATTGGGCAAATTCCTATCCTTATATTGACGTGGTTTCCAAAAGTGATTCAATCTTGAGCGCTGCAAGCTGGGCAAAGAAGTACGGATTTAATACTGGAGCAATTCATGCTTATTGGGGCGACATGTATAGCCGCAAGACCGCCTATCCAGTGCTCGGGTACGACGATTTTATCGATATTGATGAGATGACAATTCATCGCTATGAACCTGGCACACCGTGGCCAAATGATAATGCAATTTTTGATGAAGCGCTCGACCTGACCGATGGCAACTCACCGACGTTGATAAATGTCGTTACGATGCAAAATCATGGTGGCTATTCCGATCGTGGCTATGCTGAGCTTGAGTTCGAAATTCAGGGCGGAAGCCGTAAAAACGAAATCGCAAGATATTATCAGCTACTCAATGCTAGTGATAAATACCTCGACGATTTAATTAAAAAACTTGAGAATTCAAAAGAGAAGAGCGTAATTTTATGGTTCGGGGATCATGCTGCAGGCATTTTCCCGGAAATTGCTGAATCCGACAACAAAGCTGAGCGCGACCTCACACGATTAACCCCATACTTTATTTGGGCTAATTTTGATCTCGAAAACGACAGCAAGAAAGCCCTAAACGACGTCGCCGAACAAAATGAAAAGCTTGGCTTGAATCTATCAAAAGTTAAAGGCGTAGACCTACCTACTACAACGCCAAATTGTTTGCTCAATCAGCTCTATAATACACTTGGCGCTGAAAAACCTGCACTGTTTTACTTACTGGATGAAGTCTGCAAAAAAGCCCCAATTCTCACCGGTTCATTCTATGATGGAGTAGAATTCCCTAATGACGACGTAGTCAAAGAATATGAACTAGTAAATTACGACATTATGAACGGTTACCAATATTGGGACGGAGAATAAGAGCAATCTAGGCGGCCTATCTTAGATGATCTTTTTCAGACGAACTATTTTTTCGGGAAAAGTGGGGTTTTGGGTGGAGTGATTTCTCCGCTCGCAAAAATGCTTTCAATTTTCTCGGCAGTTTGTGGCAAGAACGGCTCTAGCAGATGTGCAACTTTTAGCAAATCCTCAACCATACCCCCAAGTACTCGACCGAGCTCCTCTACCTTTCCAGCTTTTGCTAGTTCCCAAGGTTTCTTTTCGTCAATCGCTTTATTAATTGCCTGAACTTGCTTCCAAACATACGTAAACGCCTTTGAAAATTCACATTTATCCATCAACTCGGAATATTCAGTCGGTAAATCTACCACCCGCTCGCCAGCGCCAATTTGATTTTTATGGCAGAGCGTCGCGAGACGCTGCACTAGGTTACCAAGGTCATTCGCAAGCTCATTATTGTAAGCGTTATCAAATTTTTCCCAAGTAAAATCCGAGTCCGCAAAGGTATCGACGTGCATCAAGAAGAAATAACGCATTGCATCGAGCCCGTGGCGCTTTAAAGCTTCAATTGGATCAACGACATTGCCAATACTTTTACTCATCTTTTGGCCGTTTGATAGCACATGACCGTGCACGACCATTTTTCGC
>WSMR01000006.1:25845-29724 GCA_013316435.1 Candidatus Saccharimonadota bacterium
GCAAATACAACCCCAACCCAATCAAAATCGCTGGCCAAATAATAGTATGGAAACGCAAAATGTCCTTGCCGATAAACTGTGCTGCCGCTGGCCACCACGTCGAAATATCCTGATCTGGATAGCCAAGCGTCGTGATATAATTTGGCAAAGCATCCATCCAAACATACATCACCTGCGATTCATCGCCCGGCACCGGCACGCCCCAGCTCAAACTCCCCCGCGGGCGCGAAATCGAAACATCCGGCGCATCCTCGAGCAACTTCAATGCTTCGTCAGCGCGGAACTTCGGTAAAATCTCCATTGCACCCGACTCGATTTGCCGACGAATTTCGTCTTTGAAATCGGAAATCCTAAAGTAATAATTTTTCTCGGTCAACTTTTGATAAGGCTTCTGATGGTCCGGACAAACACCATTATTCTCTTCATACTCTTTCTGCGTCACAAAACTCTCACAACCTTCGCAATACCAGCCATCATATTCACCGGCATAAATATGACTCTCCAGTTTCTGCCAAATCTCCTGACAACGCCGAATGTGATCCGGATCAGTTGTCCGGATAAAATCCGTATACGAAATATCAAGCTCATCGATAAAATTCCTAAATTTATCTGAATTCTCACTGGCATATTGGTCAATGCTAATACCAGCCTTTTTTGCCGAAGCAAAAACCTTATTACCGTGCTCATCCGTACCGGCCGAAAACCGCACTTCGCTACCTTGAAGCCTCGCATAGCGCGCATACACATCCGCCAGCAGATAATCCATCACATGTCCGATATGCGGGTTACCATTAACATAAGGGATTGCTGTGCAGAGATAAACTTTCTTCATTGTTTAATTATACCATATTTTAGCAAGGTTCTCCCAGTCCAGCAGCCCCAAATCCTCAGCTCGAGCATCCGGATTAATCCCATTTTTAACCAGCTGCTGCTTCCAAAAATCACGATTTTGGCCCGTCCCAGCCACCAAATTAGCAATTAGTTTCTTGCGCGGCGCCGAAAAACCAATTTTGGCAAGCTTCAAATCCCGCGGGTTAATAATCGGCTCTTTTCTCGGATCAAGAATCAAAACTTGGCTATGCACCTTGGGTGGTGGCGTAAATTCTTGCGCCAACACGACCGGGCCAAGGTTCACTTCGGCAAGATTCTCTGCATAGAGCCCGAGCAAACTGTACTTCCCCTCCGCTGCGGCAATCCGCTCAGCCACTTCCTTTTGCATTAGCAGCACAATGCGCGCCGGTTTATGCTCTAACTCTAGCGTTTTCTTTACGATTGGCGAGGTAATATAATACGGAATATTTCCCGCGACAACGTAATTCGAAAGCCCAATTTCATAGTCCAAAATGTCCGCATTCACAATCTCGAGATCTTTACCGGGAAACTGCCCCGGTAATTTACGCGCCAGTTCCGCATCATATTCCACAGCAATAACTTTTTTGAATCTCCCAAGTAAACTAGAAGTCAGCGTCCCTAGCCCCGGTCCAATTTCAAGGCAGATCTGAATGCCTGGTACTACTGCCAAATCCGCAATCTCGTCCAAAATCGCCCGATTTTTTAGCCAATGCTGGCCAAGGGCTTTTTTGTTCTTCATTCTAGTACCAACCGTGCTTCCACCAATAAGCCATCGCTTGATTCCAGCCACCGTAACGAGCAGTCACATAGTGCGCCATCCACTTGATTTGTGTGACTGGATTCGTCTCCCAGTCAGCACCGTAAGTACTCATTTTGCTACCCGGCAAGGCCTGCGGAATACCATAAGCACCCGAAGGGTTTGCGGCATCGACTCGACAGCCCGACTCGTGATAAATCAAATCTAGCGCCGCTTGGAGATCGCCTTCAGATACCCCAGCTTGGCGCGCCCATTCGGCACATTTCGCCCGCTCCGGCGCAATCGCCTTCTTTGCTCCGACTACCATAATCTCCGTCACCGGCTGCTTTTTAATCTCTTCTGAAACCAGCTCACGCTTTACCTCGACATTATTCTGAAACTCAATTTTGTAGAGCAAAGTTTTCTTACCCTCCTCACCGGCCTGTTCAAGATAAGTCTCGCCCTTGGGCAAATTGTAATCTAGCCGCGTCTCGGTTGTATAAGGAATTGATTCTTCAGTAGTCAAACTGCGACCGCCATTACGAACTAAGCGATAAGTCGACGCCGCACCAGCTTGCAAGAAGTTACCGTTAAACTCCTGTACGAATTCATCGCCATCATAAATCGTCAAACCCGCTTCGCGAGCAATCTGCTCCGGATCATAACTTGCGGTCATTACATAATGTTTCTCGACCCCATCAAGCACAATCGCTGGACGAGCGCGATAGATATTGATATTATAGTCACCCTCAATTACGGCATCAAGCGCCGGCTCGACCAAATCAGTCTCCACCAGCTGAATCTCCGAACGCTCCAAAACCTCTGCCACCGTCGCCGTGCCGGTCTTTACCGTCAAAGTCGTGCCTTGATCATAAATCGTCACAAAGTATTCATCCGCCACAGTTTGGATTGGCGTACCATCATCGGCGTAAGCCAGCTCATGATGCGCAAAAGTTTTCCATGCGAAACCCACGCTAGCCACCATCAGTAGCAGCGCTGTCAGCATATATTTAAAACGGAAATTGAGTCGCATCATATTTTCCTAGTCATATTATACCATAGTTCTTTAGGCAAAACCTGGCAGATTCGGATGATTTTCTAACTGTTTTCTACCAAAAATCCAGCCTATCTCTCTATTTTATCACAGATTGTGAAAAATGTCAACCACTAGCTTAAAAACTCACCGTTTTTACGACTTTTCTAGCTTAAAATCCACACTTTCATCCCTGATAAACCGGCACGTCTTCCGGAAAAGGATCATCAGCGTTAAAACTGCCAAATTCTCCATCCGGATCGCCGCCAAGCAGTCCATATTCGCCCCTATGACCTGCCGAGCCAACTCCTCCATAAGAGCCTGCTTCACTAAACTCGCTAAACTCTCCCGATTCGCCAAAATTACCTGCGCCATAGGGGTTATAGCCTAGCTCTAGCAAAAACCGCGAAGGCATATTGTAATTCCGACCGCCAAAGCTATAACGCGAGCCCGCAAAAGTCAAAAACAGGTCGCGCATCGCCCGCGTCATCCCTACATAGGCCAACCGGCGCTCTTCCTCGAGCTCTGCCTCGGCATCCATCGCTCGACTACTTGGGAAAAGCCCATCTTCCATGCCCACAATAAATACCACCGGAAATTCAAGCCCCTTCGCGGCATGTAAGGTCATCAGCGAGACCACATCGTCGCCCGATGACTCGTCCACCGAACTGAGCAGCGCGGCATCCGCCAAAAAATCTTCCAACCTATCATAAGCACTGGCGTTACTGGCAAGTACCTCCAAATTCTGCATACGTTCCACTCCGTCCGGAGTGTCAACGTGTAAAAGCTCCGCAAAGTTAAATTCGCGCACAATCTGCTCAGCAATCTCGGCTACCGGAGTCACAGTCACCCGATCAGCACCATCGGCGCGCATTTCATCGATCAAACCATCAACGCCGTCATTATTCTCACCGCTATTCCTAAGCTCTTGCAAAAACTCGGCCAATTTCTCCAAGCTACTACGCGCCCGCGCCGGTAATTTCAAAGCTCCAGCAATCTCGCCCACTTTAGTAAAATCCTGATCGGCGTTTAGTCCAATATAGGCTTGGATTTTTTCGCGAGATTTACCGCCTACTCCCGAGAGTACATTTTTGACCACCCGCTCAAAACTCACGCTATCGTTTGGATTCAAAATCAGGTGCATAATCGCTAGGACATCCTTGACTTCCTTGCGATCATAGAAGCGCACACCACCAATGATTTTATATGGTATCCGCTCAGAAATAAAAGCTTTCTCAAACGCCGAAGACTGCGCATT
>WSMR01000006.1:29824-34076 GCA_013316435.1 Candidatus Saccharimonadota bacterium
TATATGGTATCCGCTCAGAAATAAAAGCTTTCTCAAACGCCGAAGACTGCGCATTGGTGCGATAGAGCACCGCAAAATCGCTATAATTACCCGCCTCCTTCATTCTTAGACGCTCAATTTGGCGCGCCACATAATTTGCCTCTGCAGTTTCATCAGCCAAACTTTCAATCGTCACTGGGCTACCAGCTCCGGACTGCGTAAATAATGTTTTCTCGGTGCGGGTTTTATTTTGATTAATAATTTTCTGCGAAGCCGTGAGAATATTACCGGTACTACGATAATTTTGTTCCAGCTTAATTACTTTTGCGCCCGGAAAATCACGTTCAAAATTCAAAATATTTGTAAAATCAGCGCCGCGCCAAGAGTAAATTGACTGCCAGTCATCACCAACTACGCAAATATTGCGCTCAGGTCCAAGTAGTAATTTCACTAGTTTATATTGCACGGTGTTCGTATCCTGATACTCATCAATCAAGATATAGCGGAACTTTTCCTGCCAACGCGCTCGCACTTCGGAGTGACTTTGGAGGAGTTCAGCAGTATGACTCAGCAAATCGTCAAAATCGAGTGCCGCAGCAGCGTGCTTTTCGCGCTCATATTCCACAAAGATCTCGGCAATTTTCTTTTGGTTGGGATAAATCGCCTCCGCCTTAGCCTGTTTCGGCGAAAGCCCTAGATTTTGCCAATGACTAATCATATTTCGGACCAACTTTGGCGTCATTGTCTTGTCGCTTGAGAGCCCGCGATTTTTGAGAATTCGCCGGATTAGCACCATTTGATCGTCAGTGTCATAAATCGTAAAATTATGCTCAATCCCTGCTGCCTCATGCTCAATATGCAGAATTTTTACACAGATACCATGAAACGTACCCATATACGGCATAAAATTCCGCGGTGGGTCGTTATCCATACGGTCTTCCAGCAAGCCCCAAAGTCGCACCCGCATTTCCCGTGCCGCTTTTTGGGTAAAAGTAACTGCCAAAATTTCCCACGGCTTTATTCCATGTTGGATTAAATTAGCGATCCGATGAATCAAAACCTTGGTTTTGCCAGAACCGGCTCCAGCCAAAACCAGCACTGGACCATCCAAAGTTTCGACTGCCTCTTTTTGGGGAGGATTCAACCCATCCGTTAGTAAACTCACCTTCTCATTATAGCACTTTTCAGGAATGACGACTTTTACGTTTCTTACTTTGCTCGTGACGTAGATAAATCAAATAGAACGCCACCGCAAGTTGAAAGACAATTAGCACACCCGAAGCACCAAAAATATATTTCGGACCCAGCTCAAACATTTGTCCGCAAAGGAAAGTTCCAGCCGCTTCACCCGTAGTCGTCGCAACGTATTTTATCGTATTATATTTAAGCTGATGACGGTTATCAATCGCATTGATATAATAACCATCCGTGATATTTTCATAAGCCGTTGAGCTAAGCAGAGTCCACGTTAGCGCCACAAAGCAAAGGAAGAGACTATCGGTAAAGAATGCGCCAGTAAAAATTAGCAGCCGCGTACCGAATTTAATCACCAACGTCACATAATCGTTTTTGGGTGTGAAGTATTTTAGGGCCAAAATTCCCAGCACATCCGAAGCTAGCCCAACTAGCAAGAGATAATTTGTACCCATACGCGCCGACAAACCGAAATAATCCGTTAGCACCAACATCCGAAGACCGATTGTCGCCATATAAGCCGCCCCGGCCAAAAATGCATAAACCATATATGAGCGCTGAATGCGATTCTTCCAAATGTATTTCTTGACTGAAAATTTACTCGCGGTGGTACGTTCAGCCATAATTGGCTTGATCCGCCACATTACCACGCTCGCCGCTACCGAAAACGCTCCGGAAATAAACAAACAAACATTATAATCCACAACGTACCCCGCAATAGCCTGTCCAATCAGCAAGCCGCCAATCAAAACCCCGATATCGCGAAATAGATATTCCACCAATTTACGGCGACTATAGGCACGATTACTTTTCATCACGGTCGTAAGCAGTGGATACACGCTCGTAATAATCAGTGTGCCGGTTAGTACGTCGAGTGCTGCGCTGATATTAATGAGCCATGATAGGTTTGACCCATCAAGCAGGCACATTGATAGCATGTTAATCGAGCGTACTACGAGCACAATTAACATGAAATTCTTGATTTTTGACATTTTGACGGCTTTGCCGACAATAATAATCCCAACTACACTTAGCAAAAGCCCAAAACTGACGATATTACTCACGTCAATCGCTGAAAATCCATTCCCCTGGAGCCAAAGTTGGCGAAAATTTTCCCACAAGCCAATCGACACGCTAAAACAGGCCAGCATAATCATAATTTGACGCTCAATACGCCGACGGCGCGGAGTGTAGCGTTTTTTGCGTCGCTTGCGTCCCCAAGAATCGGCATATTCCGCTAATGGGTTTGCGGAAAAAGTCGGCTGCTTATGACTTGCAAAGCTATAACGACGTTTTTTGAGATGCAATCGTGAACGCCGAGTATTGCCCTCTACCGGCCTCATAACTATCGCGGACTTTGCGGACTTTACAGTTTTTGCGGATTTCACAGATTTTGCCGCCTTGATATTTTTCGCACGCGCAGATGACTTTGCTGCTGCTGCTTTTTTCGCAGTTTTATTAAGCTTTTCTACCGTATTTGCGGAAGTTTTAAGGGATTTAGTAGCCTTGGTTGATTTTTTGGCAAGTTTCGGCATTGAGCCAGCTGGCTTTTTTGTTCTAGAAGAAGCAGCCGACTTATGGGACTTTTTAACCGTGCCAAGAACAGGCTGCGCCGACTTAGTCGCTGCAACCTTCGCACGCTCCGTGCCAATCTTAGCCGAGGTAACCACCTTTTTCCTCCGCTCCATTTTTTTATTTTAGCATAATCATTTATCAAATAAAACTCTTGACAAAAAGCTTATGGTATGATAATATAAAGGTAGTTTGCGAATAGGTTCGTTTAGGTTTGTTTCCTTCAACTTTCTCCGTACGGGCCACTTCAGTCGCTCGTATGGCTACATCTACGATCGCGTCACAGATGGCGGCTGGTGGTCTACTACTGCTGGTTCTGCTACGTTCGGTCACTACTTGCGTACGTGCCCGACGAATGTCGACCCTCAGGGTAACTATTACCGCGGTTACGGTTTTGCCGTTCGCTGTGTGGTACGGGAGGGGTGGAGTTAGTTTCTCTTTATCTTAGTCACGGACACGGGTGATTCGTAGCATTATCACCTGAATCAGCCCAAATGGGTCAGTGTCCGTAAACTAAGGTAAAGAGAAACCCTGATAGTAATTAATATCAAAATCTAGATATAGGGTAAGGTAGTAGAGGGGATAGTACTATGACTTTTCTCTCTACTCTATCCTGACATCCTTTCTTCAGATTTGGGCTGTAGTGAGAATTACAACAACCAAAGTTAATTCATAAGCAAGACTTGTCTTGTTGTAATTCTCACTACAAACGAGTCTAGGATGGAGAGGGAGAGAGTAGAGAGGGGGAGAGACTGCCCTACTCCAATACCGCCTTAATTCTCCTCACTCCAGCACTAGATGATTCTTCCTTCGTAATCCTAAACTTACCCAGTTCTCCAGTTCTCTTTACATGCGGTCCACCGCAAATCTCACAAGACACGACCCCCTCGCTCTCGCGCGTCACGCCATCTTTTCCAGCATCCTCGCCAATCATATATACCGTCACTCGGTCCGGATAGCGATCACGAAAGCTGCCATTAGCGTGAATTTGATCAAATGCTTCGTCTTTATCATATTCCACATACTCAACTGGCAAATCCGCTTCAATCCACTCGTTCACGCGCCGTTCTACACGCTGGATTTCCTCCGGCGTCAACTTATGATCAACTGTAAAATCAAGCCTTAGTCGCTCTGGAGTCAGATTAGAACCTTTTTGCGCACAATCAGGATTAACTTCAGCTTGCAAAGCTGCCAGCAAAAGATGACAGGCCGTATGATATTTTACGGTTTGATCGCTCGTGTCAGCTAATCCACCCTTAAACATACCCTTCGAAGCCGTCTTACTACGTTCACGTTGTTCCGTCAAAGCCGCCTGGAACTCGTCCTGATAATCATTAGCCAGTTTCAAACCCTTCTTATAGGCTTCCTCTACGCTCAGCTCCATCGGGAAACCATAAGTATCCTGCAGTTTAAACAAATCTCGCCCCGAAATCTTTTGACCAGTGCTCGCCATTTTTTCGAGCTCTTTTACGCCCTTACCGATGGACTTACGGAAAGCTTTTTCTTC
>WSMR01000017.1 GCA_013316435.1 Candidatus Saccharimonadota bacterium
AGAAATTAAAAGTGCGAGTAAGACATACCCATATGGTACCTGCCAAGCCGGATAGATCATCATTACAAAGCAAGCCGCCACCCAGCCAAACAGAACTGAGAAACCTAATTTTGCTTTCCAAGTCTTACCATGATGAATAAATAAATAGAATATATCAAAAAGTAGCGCCACATACATCACGTTTTGTATGCTATCGAACCATAGCATTACTGGGCTAAAAATCACCACGAATGCCCCAATTAAGGACATTAGCTTGCGCCGTTTAGTGATAATCATGAGCATTTCAAAAACTGCAAAAAACGCCACAAACCACGGCAAAAGTTGATAGAACGAATAAGCATTTTCAAGTGGCAGAAAGGCAAAACCAATCGTGTGCGGATTAGTCAAAACTGAAGTTAAAGTTTTATTTGGCAATTTTGGATAAAATGATGTTACGACATCGTCCGCCATGATATCAGGATTAACCAAATTAAAGTCATTTTGCCCCTGAGAAAGAATCATCGGAGTACTTACGATATATTCGTCTGACCGAATCGCCCGATTGACACCGGTAAGAATATCATCCGTCTGAGTAGTATGATTTGGCTGAATACTACCATCCAGCATTCCAGAGGACGAATAGTTCAATCGCATTGCTACACAAAGTACGAACAGCCCAGCCCCAAATAAATAGCGGTACTTATAGATAAAATCTATCCCTTTCTTGCCATAAGCAAGAATCATAAGAATCACCTCAGTTACAGTGCCAACCAATATTAATCTATTAGCATTAAAAGTCAACTGAGTCTTTAGTAAACGATTGTAATAGACACGTAGACCTTTTTCTATAATTAGCGAGCATAAAATACCGATCAGAAAAACAATCGCTATATAAATAACTGGATGACGGGCGCGAAATTCTTCAACAGAATGCCATAATTTACGTAAAAATTCCTTAGGACTTTTTTTAGTTTTGGTAAGCATCCCGATACTCTCCGCTCTCGATGTTTTTCACCCAATCTTGATTTTCCAAATACCAGTCAATTGTCGCTTTCATACCTTCGTCAAAATCGTATTTCCTCGTCCAGCCGAGTTCTTTCTCGGCCTTGGTCGGGTCCATCGCGTAACGCAAATCGTGCCCCGGACGGTCGGTTACAAAATCAATCAAATCTTCAGTTTTACAAAGCGCCGCAAGGATCGTCTTTACGATCGTCAAATTATCACGCTCAGCGCGTCCGCCAAGGTTATAAACCTCACCTTCCTTCCCTTCGCGCACTATCAAATCCACACCCACATTGTGGTCATAAACGTGAATCCAGTCGCGCACGTTCTTACCCTCGCCGTAAACTGGGACTTTTTGGCCTTTCATAGCACAAGCAATCGTATGTGGGATTAATTTTTCCGGGAACTGATATGGACCATAATTATTTGAGCAACGACTGATTGTTGCCGGGAGCTTAAAGGTGCGCATATAAGCAAGCACCAGCAAATCTGCGCCACCTTTTGAGGCTGAATATGGGCTTGAAGTATGGAGCGGAGTTTCCTCAGTAAACAACAGATCCGGGCGATCGAGCGGCAAGTCACCGTAAACTTCATCAGTGGAAACCTGATGGTAACGCTTTACACCGTGCTTCAGCGCCGCATCCATCAAAACTTGGGTACCCATGACATTGGTCTTCACAAAAATCCCTGGGTTTTTGATCGAATTATCAACATGACTTTCGGCAGCAAAATTAATTACGTAATCCGGCTTCTCGGTCGCAAAAAGTTGATCCACGCCTTCACGGTCGGTAATATCGAGTTTCACAAAACGGAAATTTTCTTTATTAATAATCGGATCAAGATTATGATAATTCCCCGCATAGGTCAGCGCATCAATACAGATGAACTCATCCTCGGGATATTTATTCACTACATAATGCAAATAATTGCTACCGATAAAACCACATCCACCAGTTACGATAAATTTCATAATTCTCCTTCCTTTTTTAACTCCGCAATATAGCGCTTCACTGCATCCTGCCAAGCTGGCAGACGCTCAAAACCATTCTGTTCAATACTATCTTTACTCAATTTCGAGAATTTTGGACGCTTTGCCTGTGGCTTCCCTGCTAGCTCAATATACTCTTCTGTGCTGACCTTCTTGACTTTTGTATCTAGCCCGGCATTTTTGTAAATTTCCTCAGTGAATTCGGCCCACGAACAAAAACCCTCATTTGTAGCGTGATAAATCCCATATTTCTCAGTTTTCGACAAATCTACCAAAAATTTTGCCAGATCCACGGTATAAGTTGGCGAGCCAATTTGGTCGTCTACTACCGCGACTTCATCGCGATCATTCGCAACCCTCAACATTGTCTTAACAAAATTGCGACCATTAATTCCAAATATCCACGCAATCCGCACAATAAAATGCTTCGGGTACTCGCGCACAATTTCTTCGCCTTCGTACTTCGTTTGACCATAGACGCTCTTTGGGTTAGTCTTTGCATCAATTTCGTACGGCTCAGCACTTTCTCCGTCAAAAACATAATCCGTTGAGATGTAGATTATTTTTGCGTCAACTTTTTCGGCAGCGCGCACCAAGTTTCTTGTTCCCTCAACATTAACTTTTCTACAGGCTTCTTGGTCACTTTCTGCACCATCAACATTTGTGTAGGCAGCACAGTGAATAATTACATTTGGTTGGAAAATTCCGATATATTTCTCTACTGCCCGAGCATCTGTAATATCAAGTTCTTTCGAACTCGGAGCCGCAACATCCGACTCGCTGACATCCCGGTGCAGTAAATCACGCCGAACATCAAACCCGAGCTGCCCGCCCCCACCTGTAATTAAATATTTCATTCTTTCCCCTCGTCAAACTGCGCAAAACTCATTCGGTTGCTATCTTTTTCTGATAATTCCGGACTTTCAATCCCGTATTCATTGAATATACTTTGCCAGTCAATCCCGACAGTCGAATCATCCCAGGCGATGCCGCCTTCTTGATCCGGCATATAAGTATTATCAACAAAATACTGGAAAACCGTATCGTCCTCTAGACTAATAAAACCATGTGCAAAACCACGCGGCACATATAATTGGCGACCGTTTTCCGGCGTTAGTAGCACTGAAGTCCATTTGCCGTAGCTCGGCGAATCTTTACGAAGATCAACCACAACATCGAGTACTGCGCCGTTCACAGCTTCAACGACTTTTGCTTGCGCATAGTCACCCTTTTGGAAATGCATACCCCTTAGTACGCCTTTAGCAGATCTGCTGCGGCTAACCTGCTTCAAGCCTTGAAATCCGAGTTCACGATACTCGGCATCAATGTACGGCGCCGAAAAATATCCACGCGCATCACCAAAACGTGTTGGCTCCAAAATGTAACAACCCCCCAGCTCAGTCTCAATCTTTTTCATTTTGCAGCCTCCAAAGTTTTCTTCAAAAATGCACCATAGCTATTCTTTTTTAGAAGCTCAGCACGTTCAGCTAATTGCTCACAGCTAATCCAACCACGTTCAAATGCAATTTGTTCCGGACAAGCAACCACACGGCTCTGATTGGTTTCAATTGCGCGAATCATTACAGCAGCGTCCATTTCGCTATCAAAGGTTCCGGTGTCAAACCAGCTAAAGCCACTACCGAGCAACTCACCCTTCAGCTTTCCTTCTTGCAAATAAATATCGTTGAGCGAGGTAATCTCAAGCTCACCACGATCGGATGGTCGTACTTGTTTTGCCTTCTCGGCAACACCAGCTGGATAAAAGTATAGCCCCGTCACCGCAAAATCAGATTTTGGCTGTGCCGGTTTTTCTTCAACGCTAACAATATTGTTCTCGCTATCAAGTTCCATAATCCCAAAACGTTCCGGATCGTGCACCCGAAAGCCAAAATTCGTTGCAAAACCAGCCTCGGCATTCTCACGCGCACTTACTAGGAGCTTGGTTAAGCCGTTACCATAGAAGATATTATCCCCCAGTACCATTGCGCAGGCTTCATCACCAATAAAATCTTCGCCGAGAATAAATGCCTGCGCAAGACCATCCGGCGAAGGCTGAATGATATATTCAAGGTTTACGCCAAATTTTGAGCCATCACCTAAAAGCTTTTTGAAACCAGGCTGATCGGTCTCAGTCGTGATAACTAAAATATCGCGAATCCCAGCCAACATTAAAGTCGTGAGCGGGTAAAAAATCATTGGTTTGTCGTAAATCGGCATCAGCTGTTTGCTAATTCCCTCCGTAATCGGATAAAGGCGAGTCCCCGACCCACCAGCCAAAATAATACCTTTCATAATCACTCCCTACTTTATTTTATAAATCAACGCCTTGTAGCCTTTTATACCTCTTATTTTATCATAATATACCTCAAATGGGTCGTTTCCCACCACGAAGCCGCGCGTGCTGGGGGCCAAAACTAAGCCCTCAGACTCCAATATTTCTTGATAAAGCTGTGCTTGATCGTCTCGTACCAACATTACTAGCACTGCCTCATAAATCATTTGCTTTTTTGCGTTTTTGATAAAATCCCCAATATCCTTACTATCAAGTACATCAGCAAATGGTTGGACCAAAATAAGATCAAACCAAACACGACCACCTTCCTTAATTCTAAAAGAAAAATCACTTAAATCGCGCGACTCAAACCAGTTGGGATGATCGTCTTCAACCCAAAGATTATTAAGGTAAATCGGATAAAAATCGTCAAAACCGATCAATGAAAGATTATGGTCGCTCATGTTCCCAATCAAGAGAATATCTGATTCCCTAGTGAGCGGCAAAGGTAGTGGAGAAATACGCGTCTCGGTATAGTCCCTGAGAGCAAATCTAAATTTACTTTGACCATTAACAGATTCAGGCTTATTATTTAATACATACCGACGCATGCGAGGACAGTCGGAATTCACTTGTGCAGCAAGCAAATCAAAATTCTGTTTCAGACTACGATAGCTACGGGCCAAAGCGTCATCACGTAAATCATAGGGGTGTATTTTTTCGTAAAGATAGCCATCAAAAACCCGTCCGATACGATAAACACACTTTTTAATAATTTTCCGAAACCATGGTAGTTTAGGCTGATCTAGGATTTGTGTTTTTGTTGGATCATGATTTTCTTGCAAAATTTGATCGACCTCCACAAGATCATACCCGCGTCGCTCTAAATCCGCCTCGATCATTGACACTGGAAAATCACTATAGTGCGAGATCATTTGTCGCCAATCTTTGACTGGTATTTGGTCGCGAATTTCACCCGAAAAGAATTTGATCTTAATGAGCGGAAAGTTGTAATCGCAAATTGCTGCCTCAACGTCATAATAAGGGTGATGTGCACGGTCCACATACGGAATTAACGCATCAAACTTGAAGCCAGCTTTATTCAGAATATAAGTAAAACGTTGCTCATACTGCGCACAAATCATACGATGATTCTTTTCCGGCTTAACACTAGCAAGAAAATCATAAAAAACATCCGACTTGATAACTGGTTTTTTTAGTACCATAAAATAACTTTGGAGATGAATATGCTGTAAATGCGCCATAGATAAACCCCAAAAATCCACCTCGCGACGATCCATCTCCTCAAATAGATCCCCCAAATCAAATAGCGGACCATAGCATGAGTCGTTTGCGAGAATTACTTCATCATAAGTTTCAATCTGCTCACGACCAATTGCTTTTACTAATTCCTGCCAAGAACCAAAATCATACTTATTATGCTCCTGAAAGTAAACACCCTTACAATAAGGCTCTAGTTTCGCCCTTTCAGAATCATCGGCGGTAAACTCACCCCAATAATACACATCTGAAATCCGCGATAACGCCTTGATATAATATATTACATAATCTGCAACTTTCGCACGCGCATCAAAACCTGCAAAGAGACAGATTCTCTTTTTTTCACTTGCCATTTACAAATATTATAGCATACTAGTCTCGAAAATCCGAGGGCTGGATCTCGCGAAGACTGCAGTCTGAACGATGCAAAGTAAAATTTTGATTATAGTAAGGATCACCATTCTGATAAAGCTTTGGCCATTTATCCCTTAGTTGCTGCGCTTCCTGCTCCATCCGTAGGCGTTTGTTCTCGTCAATCATATCTGCCCCGCGACTTTTACTCTCATAATGATAAAATTTTGCGTACGGAGTATAAACTATCAGATCCCCAAGCGCACGAATCTTTAGGCAAAAATCAACGTCATTAAATGCGACCGCAAAGTTCTCATCAAAACCACCGACTTTTTTGTAGGTTGATTTCTTAACCATTAAGCAGGCTGCCGTAACTGCCGAATAATTAACTACACAATTCGCCCGGTTCCCATAGCTAAATTCTGAACGTAGATGATGAAAGATGTGCCCTGCGCTACCACCTAAACCCGTAACTACGCCAGCATGCTGCAATTCACCGTCCGCAAATATTAACTTCGCCCCAACCGCACCAACTTGCTCGCGCTCCAAAATCGCCACCATTTCACCAATTGAATCACTATCAATCATCTCAGTGTCATTATTCAGCAGCAACAATATATCACCACTAGCATGTTTAACGCCATAGTTATTGAGTGCAGAGAAATTATATTCATCTGCGTCATACTGCAAAATCTTGACATCCTTCTGCTTTTTAAGCTTATCGTAATACGCAAAAGTTTCCGGTTCAACTGAATTGTTTTCTATAATAACAAATTCAAGTTTTTTATAAGACCCACTTTTTATCGACTCAATCGCCGTTTGCAAATCTTTTGCATGGTCTTTGTTCGGAATAATCACGCTCACAAGTGGTTTTTCTTTTAATTGGTACCGTGTACGATAAGTCCCCCAAACTTCCGTATGCTCAACTGCTTTAACATTTATTCCAAGCCGCTTATAATATGCCTCTAGCGCGCGTTTACCTGCATCAAAAGCATACAGCTTGTTGTGTGGATCTTGAGCAGTAGAATTCTCCGCCGCACGCCAATGATACAAAACCCGTGGCACATGACGAATCGTCGCAGATGTATAAATTGCTGCTTTGATTTTTTCCGTTTCTTGCTTTTTTAGTTTTTGATCAAGTTTCAGCGCTTCCTCAATCAGTCGTAAATAGAGATCATAATCCTGCGCCCCGTCAAATTCCGGCTGCTCGTACAAACCATCCTTTGTTTTAATTTTTTCAAGCAGCTCTTTTTCACAGACAAAAAAGTGATTAATGTAGTTGCAGCTTTCCATGTGATAGGGATTAAAATCCGGTTTCATAACATATGATGCCTCCGGATCGTCTTTATGTTTTACTACATCTTCGTCAGAATAAATGATTTTAATATTTCGATCCTTATTCAAAACTTTAGTGTATTGATAAAAAGTATCCGGCTCGATAAAATCGTCGTGATCACAAAGCGCAATATGGGTCACATCGGGATCTTCCATGGCAAGCTGGATCGCTTGATTAGTGTTGCCAGCAATCCCATCATTCTTCGGGAGAATTTTATAGATAATCCGCGGGTCATTTTCTGCTTCAGTTCGCATCATATCAGTTAATACCGTTCGCCCATCTTCGATTGGCGAAGCATCAACCATAAAAAGCTTAAAATTTGTATAAGTCTGAGCCTTGAAACTATCTAGTAAATCTTGCAAGTATTCCAGCTTAGTCTTATAAAGCGGAATTACAACACCAAAACAAGGCCGGCTAGCAAAATGTGCTTTTCGTTGCTGAGCAAGCTCCTTCTCGGTTGGTCGCATAATATTTAAATAGTCGCGATATTGATAACGCTGCTCAGCATATTGATAATGCATTCTTGATTTGAAACGGCGAACAAACTCTTTCGGACCACCTTTTTGAAGAATTTGATAAGCTTTCTTGATATTGCCGGGGTGAGCCAGCTTCGCGACGAAGAGGCTTTTTCGTTTCAGTGAACTCCATATATCCCCGGCATTAAGTGTCATTTTGCTAGCCTACTCTTTCACGATACGCCACTGTTGATTTTTGCCACCATGCCATGAGAATTGCTGCACGTTGCTATCGCTCGTCGTTCCACCGCCATAGACGTCAAGTGGTTTACCGGAATTAACCGAACTAATTGTATAGCTGCCGTTCGTATTCTTATCAATTTTCCACTTTTGATTCTGTCCGTGATGCGCAGTGAAAATCTGAACATTTGCTTCATCATGAGCGTAACCACCGTAAACATCAAGCGATAACCCTGAAGCGGCATTAGTGATGAAGTAGGTACCATCACTGTTCCCAGTCAATTTCCATCGCTGTGCATTGGAATTATTTTTGTCATAGATTCGTACATTTTCACCGCTATTGCTGCCACTATTAGCATCAAGCGCCAAATTCCCGTTCGCCTCGGCTGAAATGCTATAAATTCCATCCGGCAAAGCTCCCGGTATTGTCGATTTGATCGTCCAGGTTTGATTATCAGCGTTATTCTGTTGCCAAATTTGGACATTGGTGCCACTAGCCCCAACCGCACCGTAAACATCAAGTGCTAGTCCCGAGCAAGCCGAAACAATCGTGTGCCCGTTTCCATTTGGTATAATGTACCAGTTTTGTCCACAACCACCGTGATAACTATACATTTGTACGTTCGTACCATTCTTCCCGTAACCGCCAAAGACATCAAGCGCCAAACCGCTGTTTAAGCTCGTAATCTTATAAGTACCATCCTGTTTATTATACTGAAGATTCCACTTCTCGTTTGGCGATTCGTGATTAGTATACACTTGGACATTGGTCTGCGGAGTTGTATAGCCACCAAAGACGTCAAGCGTAAGCGAACCTTCATGCCGCGGCGAAATACTATAAAGACCATCGGCAACTGCTGCATCCGGAATAATCCGCCAGCGCTGCGCCGTCTCCCCATGATAGCTATAACTCTGTACGTTTGCCCCGTTCGCTTTACTAGCGCCATAAACATCAAGTGCTACCGAAGTTGAACAAGCCGAGACAAATCCAACCGTGCCGTCATTATTCGCCACTGCACGCCAACGCTGGTTGCAATTGTTATTCTTCGTAAATACCTCAATATTTGCACCGCTAGTTGTACTTGCGCCATGAATATCGAGCGCTAAACCAGTTGCCTTATTAGTAAAGCTATAAGTTGCATCGTTGTCATGATAAGTTACTTGCCATTTCTGATTAGCAGCACCAGTACGTGTATTCATACTCACATTGCTTCCTGTTGCAGTACCCGTTGCCGTCAGTGCTGTATCATAAGTCGTATCCGCGACAATAGTGTACTCCCCGTCTTCAATAACTTGGTGATGCGCTATTGGTACATCCTGCTGCGTGCTACCAAACCATTCCGTGAAATAGTGGTAGAAGTTGCGATTGCCATATGACGAACAGCCATCGCCACTCCAACTCAGCGCTGCACTATTTGGCTGATACGGCGTATAACGATAGAGAGCCGCGGTCGCAAGGTTCTCAATATAAACATTCGATCTGCCACAAGCTGCATTCGGATGATAAGCAACTTGATTATTACCAACATGATAATTACTCCACCCGCCCGTAAGTACCTGGTGGAAAAGTGCCGCTGCATTGCGCACCTGGTTTTTAAATCCGTAATATTTCGTATTGCAAGCCGCGGTGTCCGGGCAACCATATCCTGTTGCCGAACGATACTGAATATTATTCGGATATTTATCGGTAATCAAGCCCTGTTCTTTCTCTAGTAAAACAATCAAAACCTGCGGATTGATATGATAGTCCTGTGCGGCATCATAAATGATCTGCGCTGCCGACTGACCATCGAAACGCTCTTCAGAAAGACAGACGAAGTGTCCGTTATCCCAGTGCCACCTATAGCCTTTGTTCTTGGCGGCGTTAGAGTTCATCAGAGAGACATATTTATTATAATCACGGTAATTACAAGGGTTTTTGCGCGTCAGGAAATTTTGAATATCCGAAACACTCATTGTATTACTATTTGACATCACATAGTCTGTCATAATATTTCCAGCTTTAAATCCAGCAGTTGTAGCATTTGTGTTCTTAGTATTGCTGGTTGCCAAAAAGGCAAAAACCGCACCCATACAAAACGCAAATACTACAAAAACCGCCAAGCGCGCCCGGTATAACTCCGATTTCATTTTGTCTAAAAATTTTATCCTCATTTCCATTTACTCCTTAGAATTCTACATTACTTGTAATTGTACCAGTTTTTCCACCACTCGAAATAACCACCTCGAGCTGATATTTTCCACCGCTGACACCTGCAAGATTAACCGTAATCGGGCCACAATGCGAAGTTGACGCGTCAGCTTCGATTGCCTGCTCAGCGCTCGCGGCGATTCCTCCGTCATTCTTCAGGTTTGCTACACAGGTTCCGTTCCCCAAATACTGATCAATACTTACCATCGCCACTAGCGTCCCGTCCTTTACCTCTGTATAGGTAATTAACCCAGTTAAATGATCGAGCTCATTAGGGTTCTCACCTTCGTACTGCATGATCACCTTTTGATCTTCCGGCGGCAAATCGTTTTCCTCGTCCTTATCTCCATCCTCGCTATAGACTAAGGCATTTTCGGTTTCCTCGGTTGGTTGATTCTCTCGTTCGGTATTGCTCGAGACCATTTTCACAATCAAGACCACCAAAAGTGCGATCAAGACAATTGCCGCCAAACACGACACAACCACAATCGGCCGTCGATAAAACGGTACTCGATGCTTCAATGATTTTTTGTTTTTATCCGGCATATTTTCTCCTATCTTGATTCTAACAAAGTCTCTCCCTGTTTGCAAGAGTTTAGAAAATCTATTGACTTTTAATACTAAGTGTGCTATAATAGAAGGTTAGGCATCTAATTCTATTCCAAGAATCTCTGCAGCTTGTTTCAAAATCTCCACCTCTTGTTCACTGGCATTAGCTATTCGAAAACGAAATAATTCCACCGTTTCCGGATAACTCAAATCGACCACCTCTAGCGAGCGTGCTTCACCGGGAACTTTCCTGAGCGCCCCCTTTGCAACGAGATTATCAATATGTTCTGCCACCGCTGAAACCGAGCTTAAACCAAGCGCCGCCATAATTTCACGATAAGACGGGGATTCACCTTCACGCGCAAAATAATCCTTGATAAAGTCAATGATAAGCATTTGTTTTTTAGTCAATTTCGTCTTCATATGTTATAATAG
>WSMR01000018.1 GCA_013316435.1 Candidatus Saccharimonadota bacterium
GTTTCGCTAGACGTTGTGGTGCTAAGTTAGTATGAATGTCATCCTCGAAGTTATTATTGTTCTAGCAGTAATTCTGCTCTCGATGATGTTGCATGAGCTAGCGCATGGTTTTGTGGCCTACAAACTAGGGGACGACACGGCCAAAGAAGATGGACGCCTGACTCTAAATCCGCTTAAGCATCTTGATCCGTGGCTATCAGTTGCGATGCCGTTGATACTGCTATTATCGGGCGGACCAGTTTTTGGTGGCGCCAAACCAGTACCGGTGAACTCCAGCAAGCTTAAATGGGGCCCGTGGGGAATGGCGCTAGTGGCCATTGCTGGACCTCTGACTAATTTTTTGATTGCTTTTGTGGCGTTTTTGGTTGGATTTTATAGTGGTGGATTAGCTTCAGGCGGTCTATCCGGTGAGATCTTTATCAACTTAGTCATGGTGAACCTTGGTTTTGGGATTTTTAATCTGATACCAATTCCGCCGCTGGACGGTTCGCGGGTTTTGTATGCAATTGCGCCCGATGGAGTGCGGGGGGTTATGGATCGAATTGAGCCGTATGGGATTATGGTAGTATTGATTCTCGTCGTGGCGGGGTCTGGAATTCTGAATCGCTTAATGTTGGGCGGTATGGAGGGGATTTTGAATCTTTTCTACGCTATTGTCGGAATTTGAAGTTTGTATGTTATAATGAAGTTAACCCTAGTGGCGGCATGATTTTCCTGAATAATCATGTTTTAGGGATTTCGTGGCACTGTCTCCGTGGAGGCGATGCATAAGATTTTACCCACCTTGTATATAATACGGGGAAAACATCGTCACTGGGGCTACACGTTTTTATAGTGACTATTACTTCGTCAGGAGTTCTAGTGCGCGCTCTCCGTATATGTAATACGGTTTGTTTGCGTGCTTCATTCTTTCCTTGTACTAGCCTACTATAAAACCATGTAAAATTTTAGAGAATTAGGGAAAAGGGTGAAACAACGCATTCGGGTTGCTGGAATCGTACAGAAGGATGGCGAGATTCTCGTCATGAAGCGGGCATCGGGTCGCAATGAAAGCGCTCCGACTTGGGAACTACCAACTGGCAAAATTAAATTTGGTGAACAGCCGGAAGAGGCTATGGATCGGATGCTTGAGGAGTATCTCGGCATAGAATTAACCGAAAAAACTGAGCTAAAAGACGTAATCACTTTTGTTGCGCCAAGCGGTTCAAGTCAGCTGAGTAACCTATATATTATATATACGGTAGTTTTGTCAGCGCAAACCAAGATCACCCCGACTGAGCGCTATACCGCTTATAAATATATTAAACCTGAAGATCTAGGTAATTATCATCTTGATGAAGCTAGCATTGTGGCGCTCGAGATTGAAGGGCGCGAGGCTGGTCGAGCGAATTATCGCGAAGTGGCGAATAGCGCAACGGTTTATGTTGACGGCGCGAGTCGTGGAAATCCGGGTCCGGCGGGAATTGGCTATGTGATTGTTGATGAAAATGGTAATACTTTGAGTGCGGGCGGAGAGTTCATTGGTTTTGCGACCTCAAGAGTTTCGGAATATTATTCTCTTAAGCTTGGTGCAACCAAGGCATTAGAGCTAGGGTTAAAATCGGTGCGCTTTGTGGGTGATAATTTAATGATGATTAACCAAATGAAGGGGCTTTATAAAGTTAAAAATCAAGATTTGATTCCGATTTACGATAGTATTCAAGAATTGTTACAGAATTTTGACGCTTATGCTTTTACGCATGTCAAGCGTGAACAAAACACCGCAGCGGATGCTAATGCCAATCGGGCAATTGATGAACATTTTAGTAAGAACTAGCTAAATTTTGTTGCCATAAATCTATTTTTGTGTTAGAATAAACGTGAGCCTAAAAGGCAGCCGCTCATTTGAGAGGAAAGTCCGGGCAACATAGGACAGGGTAGTCGTTAACTGCGACCGTCCGCAAGGGCAGGGAAAGTACCACAGAAACTAATACCGCCTGACATCCTATAGCGTCAACATTGCGTTTTTCGCGCTCGTTCGTCGGTAAAGACGCACGGCGCGCGGAGAAAAATCGCAATTTTGATACTCTAGGATGCCAGGTAAGGGTGAAAAGAGTGAGGTAAGAGCTCACAGCGCGGGGTGGTGACACCTCGGCGGAGGCAAACCCTATCTGTTGCAAGGAGTGCTAGAAACTTTGGTCCGAAGATGCACGTTCACCGCTAGAACCGTAGAGCAATTTACGGTCAAGATAGATGGTTGCCGATCGTCGGAAGACGGTTACAAAACCCGGCTTACTGAAGGCTCATTTGATTAGAAACAAAAAATCAGGCAAGATGCCTGATTTTTTGCTATTTACCCTTAGGCCCCTTGGCCATTAGGACTCGTCATAGACTCGTTTACTTAATCAAACCTTTTTTCTTCATGGTTCGAAGTGCTGAAGTCGAAACATTAACTTTTTGTTTGCGACCGTCAACGATCATAGTCTTCTTCTGAATATTAGGCTTAAAAACCTTGCGGGTCTTGCGCTGTGAGAACGAAACGTTGTGTCCGTACATTTTGCCTTTGCCGCTAATTTCACAAATAGCCATTATTTCGCCTCCTTTTTTACGGTTTCAACAATAGCCTTGAAAGCTGCTGGCTGATTAACTGCTAGTTCGGCAAGGATTTTTCGGTCAATCGTTGTGCCATTTGCTTTGAGACCAGCAATCAGCTGTGAATAGCTTAGTCCAAGCTCACGAGCGGCATTATTAATTCGAGTAATCCAAATACTGCGCAAATCGCGCTTACGATTGCGGCGATCACGATAGCTATAACGCAGAGATTTGATTACGCCCTGTTTCGCCATTCGATAGCTACGGGTGCGATAATGCTGCATCCCCTTAGCTTTATTCAAAATCTTCTTGTGCTTTGCCCGTGCAGGCACACCACGTTTTACTCTCATTTTGTGCCTCCTAGCGCCGTCTTAACATTTTTAGCGATTTTACCCTTCACGAACGCATCAGTTTTCATGTTGCGCTTGCGTGATTTCGACTTTTTGGCAAGAATATGGTTGCCAAAGGCGCGCTCGCGCGACAATTTACCTGAACCGGTAATTTTGATGCGTTTTGCGGTACCTTTATGTGTCTTGATTTTTGGCATAGCTCAAAAACCTTTCCTTTAGTTAGTATTGAACGTGCGATCAGGCGACCGTGAAAGTAGGAAATTACTTCTTCCGAATCGTGGCTGATAAATTCCGTCCGGCAAATTGTGGCTGACCTTCTTGAACGATACTGATTTCTTCCGTGATCAGATTGATGATCTTCTCAAGGGTAACTTGACCGAGCTCTTTATGAGCCATTTCTCGCCCTCGAAAAATAACCATCACCTTTACACGGTCACCGTCGTTCAGAAATTGCTTCATCTTGCGGACTTTAATATTAAGGTCGTTGTCACTAATTTTGAGACCGACTTTCATCGTTTTGAGCTCGGATTGTTTTTCGCGAGCTTTTTTACGATTTTTGGCCTCTTCTTTCATGCGTTGGTACTGATATTTGCCCCAATCGATGATTTTGACAACTGGCGGATTGGCATTGGCAGCAATTTCCACCAAGTCAACGCCTTGCTCATTGGCGAGATTCTGCGCTTCACGGCTAGACATGATGCCTAGTTGCTCTCCATTAGCTCCAATTACGCGGACTTCAGGGTAACGAATTTCTCCGTTAAGTTTCGTACGTGCATTTTTACTAATGATGGCTTCCTTTCGCTTACTTGAACTCCTTAATTATAGCAAAAGTTTTTAGTCTTGACAAGGGGAATGACCGGGAGAAATTGATATATCACAAAAGCGTCTACGCTTATGATTATTTTTATTCTTATCGTCTAGATTTCATAATTAGATTTTTTGGCGCAAAGCTAAAGCCTCGGAAACATGCTCGGGCTTAATTTCATTTGAGCCTGCAAGATCGGCAATAGTCCGTGCGACGCGAATAGTCTTAAGATGGGAGCGAAATGACAGTTTAAGCATCTCGGTGGCTTTATCGAGCAGGTTCTTGGCCTTTGGTGTGATTTTGGTAAATTCTTTCATTTCAGCTCCGGAAAGGGAACTATTATAATAAAATGGCTTTTGATAACGACTGCGCTGCACTAAAAGGGCTTTTCTAATCAAATCACTAGCCGCTTGGTGCTCTTTATTTATTCTAGATTCATGTGCAAAGGTAGTAATACCTGGTGGGCGTTTCACGCTAATCGTTAAGTCAATACGATCGAGAATTGGTCCGGATATTTTTTGACGATAATTTTCGATTTGCCGCGCACTACAGGTACAGGGGTGATCAGGATCGTCCAAATGGCCACAAGGACAAGGATTCATGGTGGCGATGAGTAGAAAGTTAGCTGGATAGGTCGCGTGGTGATTAGCGCGGTCGATATTAATTATTCTAGATTCCAGGGGCTGGCGCAGCGCTTCAATGGTTTGGCGATTGAACTCCGGTAGTTCGTCAAGAAACAGCACTCCATGATGTGCTGGGGAAATTTCACCTGGACTAGCACCCGGTCCGCCGCCAATCAGCGCAGCATGACTAGCAGTGTGGTGCGGAGAGCGAAATGGTCGCTGTCCAAGAATTATGCCAATAGAGCTATTAAGATTATGAATTTTGGTCACCTCGAGTTGTTCTTCGGAGGTTAATTCCGGCAAAAGATTGGCCGCGGCTTCCGCTAGCATAGTTTTACCAGTGCCAGGCGGACCGGAGAGTAGGATGTGGTGATGGCCGGCGAGCGCGATAATCAGAGCTCGCTTAGCAAGCTCTTGGCCGTGAATATCGTCGAGCAGGACTCCATCAGTTCTTGTATTTTTTACAACAGATTGTTGCGGTAAGCTGTTAGTGCTCATCGTAGTATTTTTTACAACATGAGCCTGGCCTAAGCTTCTCCTGCCTGGATGTATATTTTTCGTGGCCACGTGCCGATCTGCGTCACCTATCTCTGTATTCTTTACGACATTTTGGACTAGCTCTTTGCTTGGAGGCTTTAGCTCCTCGACTCCACAGAGGTGGAGCACTAATTCGATTAAACTAGTCATTTCTAGAATTTTGATACCAGTGACTAGGGAAGCCTGAGCGTAGTTTTCTAGAGGGACGTAGACTTCGTCGAATCCTTTTGCGCGGATCTGCTCTACGATATTTATAATGCCTCTCACTGGGCGTACACGACCATCTAGAGATAATTCGCCAACGAAGGCTTTACCTGTAAGTAGCTCGGTGTTAAGTTGCTTAGATAATAGTAAAACTGCTAAGGCGATTGGTAGATCTAAGTGTGAGCCATCCTTGGCTAGCTCCGCTGGAGCAAGATTGACAGTGACTTTTTTGGGAGGAAAAATGAAGCCCGAATTTGTAATTGCAAGCCGCACGCGTTCACGCGCCTCAGATACGGTTTTGCTGGCCATACCCACAATATTAAACGCGGGAAGACTTTTGCTCGAATCAGCCTCGACGGTAACGAGGCGACCGTTATACCCTTCAGGGATAGCGGAATATACTTTTGCAATCATGCGACCACTGTATAGCAAATTTTGGAAATTCTACAAGCATAAGTAGTATCACGAATGCAATAAAATGAATTCTGTAGAGATTTTGTTAAGAATCGTAACGAGTCAAACATAGGTAAATACATTTTACCTCTGTCCGTGTAAAAGTTGCAACAAATGAACATTCCAAGGTATTAAACTACTGAATAAGTTTTTTCTACAACATTTTGCAGCGGCAGTGTAAGACTAATGTAACTGTTCAAGTATTTTTCACAACATATGTAACAAAATTATACAAAACTCAGCACTACAGAGGTGAATAAAAATAGTGTTCAGGCACAGACGCTGCTAACTATACCTAAATCAGTAACAGTCTTTTTTACAACAGCAAAAACGCTTGCAGAGAGAGGCTCTATTTACGGCTCCAACCAATAATACTATTTTTTACAACAGCGTCAAAAAACGTCTCTTGCAACAGACTAGATAACCAATAATCGTAAAAATTACATTACGTAAAAAATAATAAAATCCACCAAAAACAAGAGTATAAACGTATAAAATCCCGTAGGCACATCGTGCGGAATTCTGATTTTGCTTTTGTAGTGGCTCGGCAATTTTTACACTAATTTCGTACTATCAATTTCTGTATTATTTACAACATTGATAGACTTGCGAAAAATCTATCGCGCATCTATTTACGTATTTATCACAACAAAGTTCTTGTGTATTTTTAGGAAGTGCGCTATAATAATTGCATTGGGGCTGACAAAGCTTAGACGGATTATTAACAGATACCAAGCACGACGAGTGATACCGTAAGTATTGAATAAGTGCAAAAAACACTTCAAAACATGTGCTCTATGCACCTGTTTATGCCTAATTTAGAATTATATAGGCTGGCTTAGGCTTCGAGATACCGTAGAGTCTAAGTTATCATAATACGGTATTAAGGCTAGAGAAGTGACGTTTTTTAGCTCGAAAACTTCTGTCAAGGCTCCTTTGGTTTGGTCGTTTGCAGCCAAGAGGATTAAGCCGATCATAAAAACAGACGACTATGCGTGTAGAATGGTGTCCAAGTGATATTTCGGACCCGGAGGCAGTATCCGGCAGCTCCACCAATATATTTGAGATCGCTCACAGTTTGGGCGTTTTTTTGGTTTTTAAGCACGATACACGAAGCGATCGACCCGCTTGCTTTTATTGTAAGTTATTTCATAGAATAATATGTGCTGGAAGCTCGCAGCGAAATCGAAGGCGCTCAATGTTTAGGCGTGCCTGTGGAAAACTCAAGTAAAAATCATAAAAAAATTGTTCAAAAAGTTATTGACTTAAGCGTTTAGCGGGCTTATAATAGGGGTAGTTCTTGAATACAAAATTTATTCAAGAGCCAAAAACAAAAATAGCCAAAATAACTCCACACTCTAAGAAAGACCGGTTTTCCTCGCAGTTACCGGTCTTTCTCTTTACATGAAGACGCTATATTTGCTATTTATTATGCCACAAAAGTGGCGATATTTTGTTTTCAAGGAAAACTAACAAGTATAGACTATGCTATTGACTTATACTATATATTATGATAAAATTGAAAAAGAGAGGGCACAGAGTTAGCGTCCTAGACGTAGCCTTTTGAAACTCAAGGGCTACAATTTTACAAAAAGGAGGTGGCGCATTGATGAGAATTGTGTCTAACGTGACACAGATTGTCGAGTCTAGCATAAGCCTGCCGGAGAACGGTATCGCTTATATGGTAACGACAGGGAAAGAACCTCTATCCAATATGGAGGATTTTTATTCCCGTATGGATACGGGCATGTCGAGCCATGGTTGGCTTACGTACGCTCGCCTGAAGATTTTGAGGGAGGCAAATTTCATCGATCTTATTAATAATGTCAGCATCAGCCATCTGATGCAGGAGGACTGTGTGTCGCTCGGAGCCTTAAGTTCAAGATACGATCACGCTACTGCGATCGGCATATTTTATGATGTGGTCTATGGAACGGCGTCGAAAGGCTCTGAGTGGCGAATTCACAGTTTCCAAGTTCGCTCCAAAGAACTGATCTTTCGGATGGTGCCGTGCTTCAATTCCTCTGACATGATTGAGATGCATTTTAGTCTCGATCATCTACAAGGGCAGATACTGCAGTTTGGTCTTGAGGTGGGGTATCCGCGCTGGCAGTTTTGGCGCTTAGGCCGAGTCGTTAATATCGTATGCGACATGAAAGAGCTGCCTGAGTCGTTAAGGATTGCGGTCACAGTTTCGGATGATAAGTATTGGTTAGAAAATCGACAGATTATATACCATACTTATTCGGCGCGTCCTTTTGCAGAGGGGACCGAACGTATTGCTGCTGCTGATAGGGAAGACTGCCATGTACACTTACTGGAGCGCAAGTTTTTGTAAACTCCGATAGCCGTAGAGACCTCTCTGTAGTACCTTATTTACCCTAGCCGATAACTGGCTGGGGTGTTTTTATTCCTGGCCAACCTGGGACCGTAATTCAATCTAGGCTAACTGATTTACAATTTTAGTGTTCGTTGTCGTATCCACAACGTCTGTAGCTGTTTTGTTGTAAAAATAACAAGAATTGATAAAACTGTAGGTTAGGATAACAACGAAACGTACATAGATCAGTAATTGAATTGTTATTTCTACAACGATATTCAGTAATTTTTACAATATATCATATTATGTTGTAAAACTAACAACATGGTATATTTCGCAACCCAACAGAGAGAATCATAACTAATGTTGTAGATTTAACAACATATTTTTCGCAAAAACCCTTGAAAATTTAACATAAACGTGATAGGATGAAGACAGTCCAAGCCAAAACAAACACGGACAAACAAAAATGCACATTAAGAAAAACGGATTTCCGCAGGCTAAAAGGTAATTTCTAGCCATAAATTACACTTTTAGGAATTACCTAAAACTTGCGGACTACCGTAAGTTGCTAGTCATAATCAGTCGCACATTGTAGTTAAAACTACCGATTATGAGTAAAACTAGCGTCTATGCCCCACCATGCGTGGAGCGATCAATCAGGGATGAGCGGCGTTGTGGCCCAAAGTAATGTTTATAATTGCCAGATAACCCACTCATCTCTCCTTAACTTATGAAGTACCGAGTGGCACTTCGAGTATTTGGGGGACTTCTTAAACTGGAAATAACGGTAAGTTAACGGGGTAGGGAATGCTTATCTATAAAAAGTTTCAGTATAGTACAGCCGGTTCTGGGGGCTTTTGCTTGTGGGGCCTATAGAGGTGGTTGGGAAATCACCCAGTTTACGTTTATGTTTGAAAATGCTATACTCAAAATATGCCAAAGCGCTTAATTCCAGTTTCGAGTTTAACATCGGTAGTCGTACTGCTACTCATGTTGAATTTCACCACTCCAACGGGCGTCGGACCGTTGGGGGTTTTGGTGTTTTTTGTAGCAGTCTACGTGCTGATGTTTGGTATTTTTACTTTAATTGTCAGATTTTTTGGTCGAACCCTAGGGCGAAAGCCGAGCCGTAAGCAGCATTTTTATAGCGTAGTACTCGCTTTTGGACCGATTATGCTCCTTCTAGCCCAGTCGCTCGGGTCCATCAATTTTCTAACGATTGGGCTAGTACTTGTGTTTGAGTTTTTGGCTTGTTTTTTGATTAAGAAGCGTTTCCAAAACTGACCCTAGACTGGTTATAGAGAGGTGGAAAACGATAAATTTTGTGTTCATTTTCTGATGGTAAGTGGTATAATAAGCTTATGGAAAAAGCACTGGGCGTGGAGAAAAACCTAAGCGCAAAAGAATTAACTGCAGCGATTAATACGGCGACTGAATCTGTTTCAAACGAAAGCTCTATGGAGGTGGATTTAGCTGAGGAGCAAGTTTCAGATAGAGAGGGGAGTCGTTCGGGTGCAGTCGAATCCTTAAGGTCTCAGGTTAAGGCCATGCGTGGGCTAGGGAGAGCGGCTCAGCTTGGCGAACAACAGTTTAGCGAGCAGCAAGTAATTGCCAGTAACAATGAAGTCAAGCGGATTGTAGCCGCCGAGAACGGCTACAGTGATAGTAGCAATCTAAATCCGGGCGAGAATGTGATTGGTGGCGAAAGTGCGCTTGAGGTAAAGGAACGCCTAGACAGTGATGAAGAAACCGCGAAGATTGAAAGTGGCGTGGGCTTGCCAAAAGACCAGCTTTGGATGCACGAAATTGCAGCTAGAAGCGGCAAAAAACTTGCTGAGCAGGCACAGAGTGGCGTTGATGAAATTACTAGCAATAATGAGTTCAACCCGAATATGCTTGAGAAACTACGTTTTAAGCTAATGCTAGAGAGTGCGCGCAGTAATGAAGGTTATAGCTTTGGGGAGCGCAACTGATGCTAGTAGTAATTATTATCGGTTTGGTACTAGCGGTAATTTTCGTAGCAGCGATTGTCCTCAGCAAACGCCGCCAGGCAATTAGCTATGAGCGAGGCGTAAAAATGGCGCCAATGCTTATTCACCTGCCGCCAACAACCGACGACATCAACGGTGGTGGGCGCGATGAACGTGATGTAACGAACGAAGCACTGAGCCAGGCACAGGTAATGTATTCAATTATCTCGTCGACGCTGACGAAAGGGATGTCGAGCCGGATTTACGGTCAACAACATATCTCTTTTGAGATTATTGCTGCAGGTGGACTAATTAAATACTATGCCGTAGTGCCGCTTGCGATGACGGAGACTGTCAAACAGGCAATTATTTCCGCCTACCCTTCGGCGCGACTTGAAGAAACCGAGCCGGACAGTATTTTTAGTGAAGATGCAAGCGTTACCAAAATCGCGGGTGGCGAAATGCGGCTGAAAAATGATTTTGTTTTGCCAATTAGCACTTATGAAGACGGCAAGCGTGATGCGAGCCTTGCAATGCTAAACGCCATGTCGGGCACAAAGGAAGGCGAGGGGCTGGCTTTACAGGTGATATTTCGTCCGACTGATGGTTCCTGGACAGAAAAATCTGATGAGTGGAAAAAAGATTTACGCGCGGGCAAGAATCGCAAAAGTGCGCGAACAAATTTTGCGTTTGGACTGGGTAATTTAATTAAGGACCTTGCAGTGGCGTTTTGGCATCCGCCCGAAGCTCACGAAAAGGATGAACAAAATTCCGATTTGAACCAGGACGAAATTAGTGCGATCGATAAAAAGACTAAATACCCAGGTTTTGAGACTTTGATTCGGGTGGTTGCAAGCGCAAACACCAAGCCACGCTCCGAAGCGCTCGTGAACTCGCTGGTTGCGGCGTTTACGCAGTTTGATTTGCAGGGAATTAATGGCTTAGAGTATTATGAAATTAAAGATACAAAAAAGCTTTCGGTTGATTATGTTTTTCGGATGTTCCCGCAGGGACAGAAGCAGGATATATTAAATAGTGTTGAACTAGCTTCGATTTTCCATTTGCCGTCGCAAAATGCCATTCCGACTTCACAGGTAGAGCGCCAGGCGACCAAACAGGTTGAAGCTCCAGCTAAAGTCCCGGAAACTGGTGTGATTTTGGGTGAAAACCAGTTTCGAGGCGTTAGCAAAGAAATTCGGTTGACTGAAAACGA
>WSMR01000019.1 GCA_013316435.1 Candidatus Saccharimonadota bacterium
AGAATCGAAGCGGTCACAGCCCTAGTAGTCAAGCTACGATGCCGCTCAAAAATATATCGATAGACCCATCACTCTGCAAACCAAGCGTCACGATTCCGAGAGAGCATTTATCACTGATATCTGCAACTCGTCAATCGCCAAGCATATCTCCCTTACCCGATTTGCCTGAGTTTCCCCTTTTGTCATTGGTGATTTCCGGTGGACATACGCAGATTATCTACATGCCTAGCCATAATCAATTTGAGATTATTGGTACTACGCGCGACGATGCGGTTGGAGAATGCTTTGACAAAGTGGCGAAAATTCTTGGTCTTCCCTACCCTGGTGGCCCGGCAATTACCGCTTGCGCCAAAAATGGCAGCAACGCGCGTTATCATCTCCCGCATCCGCAGGTTGCGGGGTTGGATTTTTCTTTCTCCGGACTCAAGACTGCCGTTCTCAGAGCCGTGCAGACCGAATGTGGGCTGCCGATTACGACGCCATCGTATCAGCTTAAAGATTATCTATCGGAGCAACAAAAAGCCGATTTTGCCGCTTCGTTCCAGCGAGTTGCTTGTGAAATTTTACTCGAAAAATTAAAGAAGGCTCTTGAGATGCATCCGGAGGTAAAATCGATTGTTTTTGCCGGTGGCGTCAGTGCGAATCAGTGTCTACGAGATTTGGCTCTAGGAGGCGTGAAAAGCGCCCTAGGTGACGTAGAAGCTCAGAATACGGTAATGGGCACTAATTGTGAGCTAAAACCTCATACAGAGCTCCTAGAGACCGCACAGGGCTATTTTGAGGGGTGCAATGTGGAGATTTACTTTCCGGAACCGAAATTTTCCGGTGATAATGCAGCGATGGTTGGTGCGGCAGCATTTTATGAAATCGAGAGCGGGGCTGCCCCGACCAACCCTTATGTTCTGAGCATTGCTCCGCGCACCAAGATTAGCGAAAATGTTGACGACATCAAGAAATAGGATTAAAATGAATCCAACGTCCAGGGAGATTGCATTAATTGTATTACTAATTCCCCTGGCGGGACCCTGAACCAATAGTGCAGCCGAAATTCGGTGGCTTGTAGGTTCACGCTAGGTTTCGACTTGCGTGGTGCAGGGGTAGCAGGATTAAAAGTGAGAGTATGCGTAGTATAAAAGGTCCCAGTTTGTTGAGACACCCCCTTTCGTTTTTTATCGCTGTTAACACAATTCACACCAAATAATCATAAACGGGGATATGCAGGGGCGCTGACCTAATCTATCGCATTTTGACCTGTATCGTAGCCTTCCCCCGGCTCTCACTTAGTCCTTTCAGTTCTTTATCTCGCTCCGCCTTTAGCGCGGAGCACTTTTATTTGATATATTTCTTGAGTATCCTCTCTAGTGCTGAGATTTTTGGGACTAATTCTCCCCGCATCCCTAGTTGTTCCCCGGCGTCCAGGTTACGAGCTTTGTCGTCAAAAAATACGCATTCGCGCGGATTAAGCTGGTAACGCTCAAAAAGGGCTTGATAAAATTCTAATTCCGGCTTCTTGCAATGCTCAATACAGGAATATGCACCGCCATCAAGCAAATCAAGGATTCCCTGCCTCTCTAGAAATTGGTATTCGGTATCCTGCATATTTGAGAGCCAATACATTTGATATTTCCCTGTCTCGTGAAGAGATTTAAGGAGGTTGATGTTTGGCTGGTACAGCGGCATGCTCTCAGCAAAATATCTCATTCCAAGAGAGAATTCGAGCTCGTGGGCAAAATTTGGATGTTCCCTAATTAGAGCGTGCATATAATCTTCACAGCACATTCTTCCAGTCATAACTTCGTACCAACGGGGGTCGTTATAAAGGATAGTTTCTAGTTCCCCTTTTCTTTGTTCGGATAAGTTGAGTTTTGGCTGCAAATTCTCGCCTGAATCATCTAGAATTAATCCTCCGATATCAAAAATAAGACTTTTCACCCCTTTTACGTCAAGGTTGCTATAGGTGTCATTGATCGGATGATTGTCCATAATTTAATTTTAACATATTTTGGGCTTGACGGGGAATTAAACATAAGCTATAATAGAAGTGGTAACGACATTTTTGGGAGAGTTTAGACTACACCCGTTGCTTTTTTAAGGCAATGTGTTCTTGTTTAACTCAGTTATTTGCTGGGTTCAGACCGATAGCAAGCATTTTCACGCGCTGAAATAAGCGTATATGGTTTGCTGAGCGGGGAACGGTCCTTAGTTTACAAGGAGCCTTTCGTCTCTGTTGTGTAGCAGAGGAGAAGGATCGTGGTTGGCTGCGCTGAAATGCCTTGAACTGTAAAGGGGATTATGGTGTAACTAGGGAATGTTAAGAAATATAAAAATGTTTAGAGCAACCATTTTTATGTGATGTATTTAACCTTTCTATTAGCCTCTTTGTTACGTAGGACTTATTTACAATAAATAAATCTGTTCTAAATCTCATTATACGCCACAAAGAGGCTAATAGAGAGACTAATATACTCCTCCTACACCCCTCCCGTACCTAGGGACTAGGCAATCCGAGTAAAAGAAGTGCTACGCACTTCTTTTTGAGGATGCCGCTGTCCCGCTGAGCGATAGCGAAGTTACTAGAACGGTAAAACCGAATCCGCGGTAATTGTTAGTCAGAGGGTCGACACCCGCCGGACTCGTATGCAAGTAGTGTCCGTTCACGTCAGAGCCAGCAGTAGTAGACCACCAAAGGCCAATTGCGACGCGTTCGTAGATGTAGCCATCCGAGCGACGGTAGTCGCCCGCACGGAGAAACGCATATGACCCAGCTCATTAGTGGGGGATAACGCAGCGGATTCTATCTTGCTCTCCGTCGAATCCGATTAATTTTACGTAGGATTTGATAAATCCCGTAGCGTTTTTTATCCAGTGGTAAGTCCCACGTTCCACAATAGTCGACTTGGCGTCCAGCGTAGCTCTTTTTATACTGTGTAAAACCATGCCAAGGATGTTTGGGATTGTCCGAGGTTGTAATACCCCAAAAATCATAATACTTTTTGCCGGCAGCTTGCGCATCCAGCATTTTCTGAATCGTCAAGCTAACCCCGGCGCGCAAATTATGGTGGGCTGGATCGTCAGCGGCATGTACCGCGAAACGCGTATCGTCATAATCATAGACCAGTGAAGCAGCAATTGGCTCACCCTCAAGCTCCGCTACATAAAGCGTAGCGAACCCTGATTTGAGCTGATTTTTGAGGTGATTTTCGTCCTGCGGATTGAATTGTCGCTCGCTACTAAGCTTTTTAAGCAAACCCGATAAAATCACGATCTCTTCCGGGTCTTTGCTGGTACGGATTTTGATACCTTTTTTGTCGAGATTGCGCCAGCGCCGCACGCGGTCTTTTTCCATTTTCTCTAGCAGCTGGTCGGCGTTACCTGGCAAATCTATCACCCAGGTATTGGCTGGGTCAATATCATGAGATTTTTTTAATCCCAAGCTTTTTAGTGATTCGATCGTGAAATAAGATTTATTAGCATTAGTATATTTTTCACCCTTGTTATGGCAAGGCTGTGCATCTGAATTACAATCACCTTTGTTACGCAGAGGCAGAGTTGGCTCGATTCGGATAAAGAAAGCTTGCTGCTTTGTCGCCAGCTTTTTCAGCTCTGCAAGTGCCGGCTCAAGAAAACTCGCATCTTTTAGCGCTGGCCCATAGGGAAGATATAGATAATTACCGAGCGGAGTCGATTTTAGCAGTGCCAGGGCATGCCAGTCCTCATCTTCAAACCAAAAGGTTTTTTCGCCTTCAAGCTGTTCGTACTGCTCCCATTCGTGTGATTGCAGGAAATGCCCATAACTCGCCGTATCCTTTCGACCATTTTGCGCATCTATACCAGGATGTTCTTCGGTAGTCTTCGCTTTTTTTACCATTAGATTGCCTCGAGTTCGCGCTTCATGCGTTCAATTAAGGCGGTTTTTTCTTCAATTTGCTCGCGAGTTTGCCGCACCAGTTGCTGAGGAGCTTTATCGACGTAGTTTGGATTCATCATGCGCGCATTCAGGGTGTCAAGTTCTCGGCCAGCGGCAAGGATCTTCTCGGTTAGATTTTCGCGGTGAGCCTTGATAACCTCCTCGGGTACGTCAAGATATAGCTCATGATTTGCCAAAGCTAGTCTAAGCCCGCGCGGCTGGCCTTCGGCGCTAAGGACGGATTTAACGCCTGTTAGCTTAGCTAGGAGCATCTGATTATCATCAACTAGGCTATCCTCGCCGTAGAGTAGGGAATATTTGCCGTTATTGGTGCCTGAGAGGCTCTGTAAGGTGCCTCTAACCTCAACTACGATAGTAATTAAGCTTTCGAAATTCGCGGCCGATATCGGGTCGTATTTGAGCCGTGAGGGCCATTTCTGAGTGATTAGCTGCCCGTCAGTCCAGCTCAGACTTTGCCAAATTGCTTCAGTTACAAACGGGGCAAACGGATGGAGCATCTTTAGAATCATTTCTAGAGTAACCTTGAGTAGCGGGAGATTCTTGTAAATTTTTTGCGTTTCGAGGAACCAATCAGCATATTTGTCCCAAATTGTGCTATAGATTATCTCTACGGCCTCTGAGAAGCGATAGTTAGCGAAACAGTCCTCGATTTTCTCTTTGCAAGCAGTGAGCTCGCGGCAAATCCAGTCCTCGCCGGTATTATCAGTAGAATAGGGCAGGGAATTGCCAGCTTCAACTTGACCTAGGTTAACGATTTCGGAATTCATTTCGCCTTCAAGGATCTCGACAGCAACTGGGCTGTCGCTGTGGGCTTCGTCGACCATATTTTGGATAAAGCGTGCTACGTTCCAAAGCTTGTTGCAGAGGTTGCGCCCGGAAATCACTGAATTTTCCGAGAAAGCCTGGTTCATACCGGCTGAGCGACCACGCAAAATCCCGAGACGGAAGGCATCCGAGCCATATTTAGTAACGAGATCCATCGGATTAATCACGTTACCTTTGGATTTACTCATTTTTTGACCATGTTCATCGAGCACTAGACCATGCAGGTAGACCTCTTTGAACGGTACTTCACCAGTAACGTAGAGCCCCATCATAATCATACGTGAGACCCAGGCAAAGAGAATATCGGCTCCCGTTTCCATGACGTTGAGCGGATAATACGGGCTGCCGCGCTCTTTGGTCCAATCTGTACAGACAATTGGCCAGTGCGAGCTTGAGAACCAGGTATCAAAGGTATCTTCGTCGCGATAATAAGTTACGCCGCCGACTTCAATTTGGGCAAGATTGACGCGGGTGTCAAAAATCCATTCCGGAGCATCCGGGTTTTCGGTTTGATGAAACATCGGAATTGCAATACCCCAAGGAATTTGACGGGAGATATTCCAGTCTTTTAGCCCCTCGAGGTAGTTGATAAGGACATCCTTTTTGTTACGAGGGTAAAATTTAATCTCATTCTTCTCCAGATGCTCTATAGCAGTCTTGGCGAGTTTCTTGACGTCGATAAACCATTGTTTCTTGAGCATTGGCTCAATCACGGCGCCACACTTATAACAATGTGCCACAGAGTGTTGGATTTCTTTTTCACCGCGTAGGAGACCGGACTTTTCAAGGTCTTCCAGTACTTTTTTGCGGCATTCCAGCGCCGGGAGGCCAACATACTCTGCGCCGGCGGCTGCAAGCATTTTGCCATCTTCGCCAATCACTTGGATGCGCGGCAAATTATGACGCTCACCAACTTCAAAATCGTCAAAATCGTGGGCTGGAGTAATCTTGACCGCACCGGTGCCATATTCAGGGTCGGCGTGCTCGTCGGCGATAATTGGGATTTCACGGTTGGTCAGCGGTAATTTAACAAACCCGCCAATTAAATCTTGATAACGCTCATCGTTGGGATTGACCGCAACAGCTGTGTCGCCAAAGAGCGTTTCTGGGCGGGTGGTAGAAACGATAATCTCGGTATGCTCAATATTGGGATTATACTCGGTGCCTTGGTCAGGAGCACTGCTTACCTTGTAGGCAATGTCCCAAAGATGACCAGTCTCGTCTTGATGTTCAACTTCGATGTCGGCAAAGGCAGTCTGATGTGCCGGGCAGAAGTTCACCAGTTTTTCGCCACGGTAGATCATACCGTCGTTCCACATCTGCTCAAAGGTTCGATAAACGCGGGAGATAACATTTTCGTCGAGGGTAAAGGTCAGATCGTTCCAGGCACAGCTGGCGCCAAGCGCACGTAGTTGCAGCTCCATATTGCCGCGCTGTTTTTCAACAAAGTCCCACACCCGGGCATAGAGCTCGTCGCGCGAATACTCGAAGCGAGTATGGCCTTCTTTTTCGAGTGCACGCTCGTAAACCACCCAAGTTTCAAAACCAGCATGGTCTGCCCCGGGCACATACCAAGTATTTTTGCCACGCAGGCGGCTGTAGCGAATTAATGAGTCCTCAAGTGCAATTGTCAAACCATGTCCGATATGCAGATTACCATTAGCGTTTGGCGGTGGCATTACTATTGAGTAATAGTCGTTTTGGTCGGCGGAGGTTGGCGCAGATTTTGGCGACTGAAATACGCCCGTTTTTTCCCACTGAGCATAAATCTGTGGTTCGAACTCTCCCGGTTCGTAACTCTTTGTGAACTTCATTATTTCTCCCAATTATTACTATAATTATAGCACAGACTAGCTCAGAGATTTCTTACTCTATAGCTAACTTTTTGCGCATAGCTTCCATCTCTTCAGAGGTCATCTTGAGGACGCGTTCGCCGGCCCAGTTTTCGTTGACTGGCAAGAGGTGGACATGTGCATGGGGAACGTCAATGCCGATAATTTTAATCATTGTGCGCTTGCCGAGTACTTCATCAAAATGCTTGGCGAGTTTTTTGACGGTCGCCATCACGGCATCATAATCTTCTGGCTCAAGGTCGTAGATTTTGTCCACTTCAACTTTTGGAACTACCAAAGTGTGCCCCGGTGTCTCCGGCTCAATATTAAGAAAAGCATAGGTCTTGTCATCTTCATAAATTTTGTAACTCGGTAATTCACCTTTTATAATTTTCGTGAACACTGTGCTCATCTTTATTCTCCCTAAATTTTCTAAATTATAACATATTGATTCCTCCTATGTTATAATGGGGATATTAAAGGAGGCGGAGTGTGAAAACTAGAAGAAGTCGAAATATCGTGATTGTTGTGGTTGCAGCAATTGTGGCAATGATACTACTTGGAGTTGGGATTTTCTTTATTATTCGGGGAAGTCAAAATAGTCAACAAGATGAAGTTGTGGAAGAAGTCGAGCTTAGCGATGGCGCGAAGTTCAAACAAAGTTATGAAAGCCTCAATGGCATAACGCGCGACGGTAGCGATGTAGCTTACAATTCAATAGAGATTAGCGAGGATAACCCAATCGTCTATATTGATGTCAAAGAGGCGCTTGATCTTTTGAAATCCAATCAAGCGATTATTTACGTCGGTGCAAATTGGTGCCCGCACTGCCGAAACTCTGTGCCGGCTCTGCTTGATGTCGCAAAACAGTATGATCTTGATAAAGTGTATTATCTTGAACTTGATGATGTCAAAAGTCAGTATGAATGGCAGGATGGCCAAGCAGTCAAGACCAAGGACGGTACTGAGGAGTATTATGCTCTGTTGGGTGTGCTTGCGGAACGTTTGAACGACTTTACGATCAAAGATGATGCCGGTAATGATCAGTCGACCGGCGAAAAGCGCATCTATATGCCTTATGTGATAGCAGTGAAAGACGGTCAAGTGGTGGGTGATTTTATTGGCGATGTTGCCACTGAAGATTACGAAGAAGGGCAGAGCGCGTATGATCCGCTCACTAGCGCGCAGTACGAGAAATTGTTTAATAATTATAGTAATTTGTTCCACGCTGTTTATGGTGACACGGCAAGCGATGACTGCACGGATGTTTGCGACTAAAATCTTATATTTTTGCGGATATATGCTATAATAACGTGAAGAATTATCAAATAACTGCGAGATAATCATGAAGAAAACTACAAAGAATGTTTTACAAATTCTGATCGGTGCGGCGACGGTATTTACGCTGACCGCTGGCAAGGCGATGGCTTTGACTGCCCAGGAAGGTGCCGAGGCGGCGCGGGCAGATGGTATGCCAGCAGAGCTAGTAGGGATGAACGGTGTGCTTAACCAGTTCACCAATATCGCACTATATGTGATTGGCTTTATTTCGGTTGTGATGCTGATTTGGGGCGGTTTGCGCTATATTATTTCCGGTGGTGATAGCAAAAAAATCACCGATGCAAAAAATACCATCCTCTATGCCTTGATTGGCCTAGTAGTGGCGTTCCTAGCTTATGCGATTGTCAATTTTGTGCTCAATGCGATTGGTGCCGCTTCTACTCCCGAAGAACAGAAAGAAGAAGCTGCCATCATGTTGGTTGGTGTACTGCTTTAGAATTGATGTAGGTTACATTGTAAAAGGCACTCCGATTTGGGGTGCCTTTTTGGTCTGAGAAGTTTTATTTGTAGCCGGTAACTTAACTGTCGTTTCGCTCTCCGACGATCTCTACGGCTCGACATCGGCCTCATTATCAATGTTCTTCAAGCGGCCGATTTCGACTATAGTAGCATAAATATACTTTGCCCCGGCTTGTTTTAGTACGCTAGCAGCAGCTTGCATACTAGCGCCAGTCGTCCAAACGTCGTCAAGTAGAATATAGTAAGAGTTGGGGTTAATAGTCGCATAGGATAGCTCGTAAGCTTTACTTGCCTGGGCGACACGCTTTGTGGCGTTCGTACCGACCTGCACAGTGTCGTTTGCACGTCTGAGTAGCGTCTGCATTTTCCAGCCGCGACGATTGGCAAGTTTCTTGGCTAGCAATTTGGTGTGGTCAAGCCCGCGTGATCGAATATGTTTGCCGATTGTTGGCAAGGGGATTAAAATAACTTCTCGCTCTTCAAAAATTGGCCGAGGAATAGACTGGTCGAGTAGCTCAGTGAGTGTATCGGCGCAAGCTCTGACGGATTGATATTTTAGTTCGGAAACTAATTTTGCGAGCATACCTTCACGCCAACCCACCACCCAGAATCCTTTGAATGTCGAATCACAATCGTGACAGACGCGCAAATCCAGGTTGTCGTTCCCCGGTAGTAAACTTTGCTGGGTAGAGTGCCTCCCAAAAGTACGTCTGCAGTACGGGCAGATATCTTTTTGGTTCTGAATGATGTAATTCTTACAACGGTCACAAAGTACCGCTCCCAATACGCCACAACCCCTACAAGAGTGCGGACAAAGTAGGTCGAGTAGACCCCATCTTGTTGTGTTTTTTACAACGAAATTCATGATTACTATTGATTTTAGTACAAAACATATTTATAATAAAGCATAACAATATAACGGAGGTAAGCAATGGCACGAACAAGTGATGCCGATATGCTGATGGAAGATGATATAGCCAACTTCTTCGACGACACCGATCCGGTGCCTACAACAAGTCGAAGTGAGCAAGCTATCTCCAATGTTGAAGAACCATCAGGTCCGGGGCTAAATGATGGGTGGGACGAAGATGCGAGCGGTTTCCCGGGGCAACTCGCAGTAGACGTTTATGAGACAGCAGACAAGCTAGTGGTGAAGGCGCGTACGGCTGGTATTTCCAAGTCTGATCTCAATGTGACGATTTCCGACAATATTTTGACGATTTCCGGTATTTTGAGTGGCGGTGAGGATGAAAACACTACCGCATGGCACATCCAGGAATGTTATTGGGGTGAGTTCTCGCGTACGATTGCGCTTCCAGTGCCAGTTAAGGAAGAAGAGGGAACAGTCAAAGCTGAACTTAAAGATGGTGTGTTAACGATTTCTTTCGAAAAAGAGCAACAGGACGCACCGGTAAAGATCCCGATTCAATAATCGTCGTTCGACTTTTGTATCACACAGTAAAAACCGCCTCGTTTCGAGGCGGTTTTTGCAACAGCCCAAATCTAAAGAAAGGATGTCTGGGGAGAGTAAAGAGGAACTACCTCTCTCGTAAACCCTACGGTTTTACTCTCCTCGGGCGTCGACTCAAAAGAAAAAGTAGAGACTTTTTCTTCGCTCGTCTCCTACGATTTTCGTACTTCCGAGCGTCGATTGTATCTCTCCAAGCAAATAAAAATAAGACCCAAAGGTCTTTTTTATTTGGCGGAAGCGAGAGGATTCGAACCTCCGATACATTGCTGCATACACGATTTCGAGTCGTGCGCCTTCAACCACTCGGCCACGCTTCCGTGTATAATTATATCAGAAAAGTTTAGAAAGAAAAGTCGGACCCAACTTTCTCCGTACGGGCTACTACTATCGCTCGTATGGCGGCGTCTACGCACGC
>WSMR01000020.1 GCA_013316435.1 Candidatus Saccharimonadota bacterium
CGGATCCGACGGTTGTCTACCCTCAGAATAACTATTACCGCGGAAACGGTTTTGCCGTTCGCTGTGTGGTACGGGAGGGGTGAGAGGTAGTTTTATCTTAAACTATAAAAATAGAAAATACCTAAGCTTTTACTTAGGTATTTTCTATGGTGAGCCGGGAGAGGCTCGAACTCTCGACACCGGGCTTAAAAGGCCCGTGCTCTAACCAACTGAGCTACCGGCCCAGATAAAATCTGGTGATCTCTGCGGGAAACGTTTGCTTGCTTCGCAACCAAACAACGCCGGGCGTCGTCTCAAAAGAAAAAGCTCACTTTTTCTTTGCTCGCCTCCTACGACGTCCGAACCCTTAGGGTTCGCATCTCGCAAAAGCATTATATCAAGTTCCCCTAAAATAGCCAAGGCTATTTTAGTGTAACTTGGTGATCTCTGCGGGAGTCGAACCCGCGTTGTCGGGATGAAAACCCGATGTACTAACCGTTATACTAAGAGACCTCGAAATTATTCTAGCAAATAAACGGATTTTTGTCAAAGCTTTCTTAGCCTGCAGTAATATATTGAACATCTTGCGACAGGGTCTATTCATATACCCATATATAATATATAACTATATGGCGGCTAGCTTGCGATTCTGAGGATTCTTCCCTCGACGCTTCTCAGCCCACGAAATTCATTTTCTTCCAGCGTAATCCAAATATCCGCTGTGCCGCCTGGCTTCATCTTGAGATATTTCTCCGGTGCATAAAACCACATCAACTTAAGCCGTTCGCCATTATTATCCCAAACTATCAGGCGTAGATGTTCGCGATTCTCGCCAAGATAACTCACTTCGACAATTCGTGCATCCCTAAGCCTAAAAATCGGCTGAGTATTATTAGCACTAAAAGGTTCAAGTTGCCCAATTTCTTCAGCTAGTTCTAGGGAGAGTTTGTGGTAATCCGAAATTTCGAGGTCAGCGCTTAGCTCAAGGAAACGCTCCTGATTTTGTAGTTTCAAACTGCGGTAGTAATTATTGACTTGCAATTTAAAAGCCTCAAAATCCTTGGCCTTGATGGTCACCCCGCAAGCTTCAGCGTGACCACCGCCACTCAGTAGCAAATCCGAGCAAGTTTCAAGTGCGGCGGCGAGATTGAATTCTCCAAAGCTGCGTCCAGAACCCTTGAGATTGCTGCCGGAAGGTGCAAGCGCAAAAGCCGGCTGATGGTAAGTTTCGGTCAGATGTCCAGCAATGATCCCCAACACGCCTTCATGCCAATCGCCCTCTACGATAATTACCGGTTCTTCCCCGATCCCGTTCTGCCTAATTTCGGAAAAGGCAGCGTCTTGTTTTTCGCGGCGTTCCTTGTTGAGTCGATCAAGTTTCAAGGCGAGCTGGGCGGCCTTGGGGCGGTTAGTCGCCATCAGGAGTTCTAGTGCAATCTCGGCTGACTCAAGACGCCCGGCAGCATTAAGACGCGGGCCAATCTGAAAGCCAATCGTATCGCCGCTAATTTTTCGTGCCTTGATGAGCCGTAGCAGCTCCTTCAGCCCAGGGCGGCGGGTTTTATTAATCACTTTTAGCCCATAATAACAGAGACGACGATTTTCCATTCCCATCGGCATACTATCGCAAATCGTGCCAATCAAAACTAGGTCAAGTAGCCACTTTTCCTGCCCCTCCGGAATCATGCCCGCCTCAACCAATCCCTCGGCCAGCTTAAAAACTACTCCTACGCCGGCTAATCCTTTCAGCTCGATGGGGACTTCTAGATCTTTGCGTTTTGGATTCACGACTGCGACTGCATTTGGCAAAGTTTCTGCGCATTCATGATGATCGGTAATAATCGTATCAATGCCGTTCTGCTTCAATTTTTCGATGATTACATGATTGCGACTACCGCAGTCAACTGTAATTACTAAATTGATCTTTTCCGCAGCGGCTTTTTCGAGAATTTTCTCGCTCATACCATAGCCATCAACAAAGCGATTTGGTAGCATAATCTCGATTTGTTCAATACCGATTAGCCGTAAGACATCATACATGGCGGTACTAGCAGTCACGCCGTCAACATCATAATCGCCATAAATCAGCACCTTTTCCTGTTTTTCGCAAGCGTTTTTTAGACGTTCAGTAGCTAAATCTAGATCCGGCAGAAGTTTTGCATTGCACCCTTTTTCGTATCTTGGGTACAAAAAATCCTCAGTCACTCCCCGCCGCTGTAATAATTCTCGAAAAATTTGACTCATCGCCCAAATTATCCGATAGTGCGATCGGTTTTGCGCGCTTTCGACATCTGTTGCGATTTAATAACCATGCTCTGTAATTCCTTGAGCAGTGGAAATTGTTTGTTCATTTGATAGATTTTGGTGTTGCCTTTTTGCGAAACAATCAAAAAACCGCCCCGCTCAAGCCGTTGCAGTTCACGCTGGATATTGCCCGGGTCTTCTTTGATTAACTTAGAAAGAGCCCGCACGTGGGTCTTAAAATCAGGATATTTGGCAAAAACAACGATAATTTTGCGCCGCACTCGTGATGTAATAAAAATATCTAGCATTTATCCCTTCCTCAGCTTGATTATAGCGCAATGTTGTAAAACTTACAAGAGACGATGGGGCGAATTTTCCCGTTGTAAATTTTATAACATTCTCAAAGTTCTTGAGCGTTGTAAAATCCACAACATCCCAAGCCGCTGATTGTTGTAAATTCTACAACAGACTTTACCGTAATTCCCCGATTTCGCGTTCTTTGAGGTGATTTACATAAATTTTGCCTAGCCAGCCTATCGGCAGCGCGAATGTCCCCAGTAGCTCCTCCATCGTTCCGCGAAAGCCTTGTTTGAACTGATAAACGCCATTGCCGGCGATTGGCTTAGTGCCATAAAAATTATAGCGCGGGATACCTTCTTTGATTGCCTGTTTAATCATTTCCCACTGCATTTGATAACTTCCGGCGTACTTTTGCCCGGCGCGCCGCGAACCGCCATAAAGATAAATCATCTCATCTTGGTCAACAATATACATCGCTACCGCTAGCGGCTCATTTTCGCGCTCAGCCAGCATAAACTTGACTTTTTCGCCAAAAGCTTGTTTCATAGAGCGATAATACTCAAGATTTGGATCGGCAAACCCCTGTCTAGAACCGGTTTCGGCAAGAATTTCCTTCATCAGCGGTAGTTCGTCATCGGTCATTTCGCGGATTTTGACTCCTTCGCGCTCAGCCTTTCGCAGCATCCGGCGGTGGGTAACGCGCAGGCTGTCCCAGATCTCCTGCTCGGTTTTTCCCTGTAAATTAAGCACAAACAACCACTTCGCCTGCTCATATTCACCGAGGTATTTGTAGCCGAGTTTTAGCAAATTTTGGTGAATTTTAAGGTAGTCTTTGCCGGGAATGACCTGATTTTCCATATTTCGAGGTTGGGCGATGATATCGGGCGAGATTTCGAGTGCAACTGCGCCCTTCTTTGCAACAAAATTACGTGCTCCAGCGCTAAAATCGGTCAAAATTTGACCTCTAGAAGCGCCGTCGTAGTCGAGAAGCGGCCCGCCGGCAATTTTGAAGATTTTTTTGCCAAAATGCCAGGGGCGGGCTAGAGTGAGCCCACAGGCTACGATTCTGTGGCTTGACTTTCTACTGTTTTTATGCTCTGTCTTTGATTTTTGGCTCGATTTTGCGTCTGACCCTTCTTCTAGTGTGTTTTCGCCCTCCTCTAGTCCTATCAAATACGCTTCTTTGCCTAAATTTTGATAGCGCTGGTACATTTCTATGCTTTGCAAGAAGTTCTGACAGCCAAAATTCGCCCCCTCTAGAGCCTGCTCAAACTCCCTGACCGATAACTCTCGAAACTGATAACCCATACGACTATTGTAGCACACCTCTATGTTATAATAGTTTCATGTTTTATGAGGTGATACCCACCGAGCGCTATCGTAGCGGTGGCAGAGCTTTGACGTATCAGTCTGATATGGGGCTCGCTCCCGGTCAGATTGTGCAAATTCCACTCGGTCGTCGTCTCGTAACAGGAGTAGTTGAGAAAAAGGTAGCGAAGGTCAACTTTCCGACCAAAAAAGTTGTGCGATTGCTCCATCCCCTACCTTTGCCGATGCATCTAATCTCGGTAATGCGGTGGTTGGCGGATTATTATTTGGCGGATTTAACGGATGCGGTTGGTCTGCTGATTCCGACGGGGATCGAGGCACGCACAGCACTCAAAACAAGTCGTTTTGGACCGGATTTTAATGCAAAAACCCCTCGTGCGGAAATTCCTTGTCCAAAAATTCCTAATTCCGCCAAAAAAACAGCCAAAAACGTCGCAAAAAATCTAGTTTTTGCTACTAACGTGCCGCCTAGCGCCCTCAAACTCCCTCTCATACCCTTAAATCACGCCCAGGAGATTGCCCTAGGAGCGCTCAGGAACGCGCCTGGCGCGACGAAACTTCTGCGCGGGGTAACTGGTAGCGGCAAAACCAATATCTATCTCAAACTGGCTGAGGAAGCTCTAAATGCGGGAAAATCGGCGATTTTGTTGGTGCCCGAGATTGCGCTCACCGGGCAGTTGGTGCAAGTCTTTAAACAAACTTTTGGCGAGCGGGTACTAGTGGTGCATTCTAAGCAAACTATGGTGGAGCGCCGGGAAATTTGGCTCAAAATTCACGAAGGCACAGCCAAATATCCTGAGCATTTGCCGGAGCCGCTGATTGTAATTGGTCCGCGTTCGGCGCTGCTGACCCCAGTGCATAATCTTGGCGTGATTTTGATTGATGAGGCGCACGAGAGGGCGTATTTTCAGGAAAATCCCCCGCGCTATTCAGCGCTGCGGCTGGCAAGTATTTTGGCGGCGAAATTGAAGATTTCTTGCGTGCTGGGCAGTGCGACGCCGAGCATTACAGACTATTATTTAGCGCGGCAGAAAAAAACCCTAGTCAGACTGGACGAAAAGGCCAAATCTGGCGCCAAAGCTCCGGAAATTAGCATCGTTGACCTCAAAAATCGGGCAGATTTTAGCAAAAATCGCTATTTTTCGAATATTTTGCTCGAAAAAATCCGCCGCAATCTCGAAAATGGTTATCAGACGCTAATTTTTCATAACCGCCGCGGATCGGCGCCGCTCACGATTTGTGAAGACTGCGGCTGGCAAGCCATGTGCCCGGAGTGTTATTTGCCAATGACTCTCCATACCGATGATTATCGTCTCTGTTGTCATCTCTGTGGCCATGAGGAGCCGGTGCCAAAAAGTTGCCCAAATTGTCATAAAGTCGGGATTATCCATAAAGGATTTGGCACGAAATTGCTTGAATCGGAGCTCTCTAGACTTTTCCCGGAGGTGAAAATTGCTCGGTTTGATGGTGATAATAGGCGTGCGGATAGCCTGGCGGGGCTTTACGACGAGGTGAAAGCTGGCGGAATTAAGCTTCTAATTGGTACGCAGACGCTGGCGCGCGGACTGGATTTGCCGAAACTCGCGACGGTGGGTGTGGTACAGGCGGATGCTGGGCTGGCGTTGCCGGATTTTGCGGCCGAGGAGCGGACTTTTGAGCTCCTCACGCAGGTGATTGGTCGAGTGGGGCGAGGACATCTAGACCAGGCGGAAGTGGTAATGCAAACTTATCAGCCGGATCACCCCGTGATCCAGACTGCGATGCGAGCGGACTATCCGCAGTTTGCCGAATACCTTTTGCGTTCGCGGCGGCGACAGGAGCTGCCTCCGTTTAGTTATCTTGCGCGGATTACTGTGACCTATAAGACTGAAAAAACCGTGACCGCAAAAATTCGGGCGATTCAACAGGAACTCATCAAAAATCCGGATATTACGGTTTCTCCGCCAATGCCGGCCTTCCATGAGCGAGCCGAGCGGAGTTTTAGTTGGCAAATTACCCTCAAGGCGACCAAACGCCAAGCTTTGGTGAAGGCTTTGACGCCGTATCTAGCGCGGGCGAATCATAGTATCGTGATTGATCCGGTGAGTTTGCTGTAGCTATTGACTTTTTTCGCAATCTGTGATACAATAGAAGGAGTAATGCTAAGCATTATTGTACTTTAAGATCGTTTGAAGTACTAATGCTTGGTGTAGCCGTGAGGCAAATTTATCTTAAAATTTTCATGGAAAACTAGGGAGGGAGCAAAATGCTTAACAAGATGTTTCAGGGTTTTATCCCCGTCGAGTGGGGTGAAGTATGCGTGGCTACGGAGACGGATTTGCTGTTTTTGGGCAAGCGCAACTTGGAGAAGCTAAAGGAGTACTGGCAGAATGAAACGCGTAACTTTGGGCTGAGAAAATGGGTGGCTAGAGCCCGGGTGCGCGAGCTCGAGGCGCTAATTCCCCGGGCAGAGGATAAGCCTTATTTTTCTGGTCTGAGACCCGACGACTGGTTTGAGCGAGGAGACAAGGCAATGTGTTTTATCTTGACTTCCGCTCAGGCATTGCCGGCGGAAAGAGAAATCTTTGTGCCGGGAGAAGTTGATAGCGACCATTGTCGCCATAACGGCTGGATATCAGTGTCAATTTGCGCCGGGCGCGCGATTGGGTTTGAAGTTTGTAGTCCGGAAGTACTGTTGCAGTGGGAATTTGAGTATCTAAAGGATCATCCAGCATACTTTAGGGTGTGGCTGCGTGGATCCCAGGCGCATATAAAAGAACCCTATCCGCGATTGCTTGATAGAGCTCTTAGAAATACTTGGCTGAGACCGTGTTAATTCCCCGTTTTTAGCTACTTTAGGCGATGGTTTTACCCCCTATATAATATATAGGGGGCATTTTTTGGTTTCTATCACCCGAAATTATGCACCAAACAGTTGTTGCCAAATTCGCTCAAAGAAGGATGGCGAATTGGCTGGCATGTTGAGGTTATCATTCTTGCTCGGTTCTTCGGTAGGCTGTCCGTCGACATTATCACCGGCGGGATTTTCGGTTCCGCCACCATCAGCTGGTGCACCATCATAGGCTGGACTGATTTGCTCAGCGCTCAGTAGTAGACGATACCGGGAAGTCCCTAGTGGGGTGCAGGTGACGAGGGTTAACATTGGCTTATCGGTGGCATAAATAAGTGCTCCGACGTTGCTTGGGTCGACCACTTCGCTACCAGTAACTTGATAGGTATAGCGCACGGAATTGTAATTAATATAAATCAAATCGCCAGTGTTCATACGTTCGAGCCCGGAAAAAATGAATTTGTAGGGATTGCTGCTATAAATATCGCCGGCAGAATGACCGGAAATAACTAAATTACCGACCTGACCTGGCAAAGCATCCGCGCCCGAAATGCTAAAACGCGCAACGCCGTGGTTCATTGCTTCCATGATGTCGTTGTAGTGGACATCAAAATCGACCGGGACGTCAATATTGAGCTTGGGAATAATTAGACGCGGTTCGGGAGAAACTTCCTGGGAAACGGTGGGATCAATTGGCTCGATGCTGGTTGGAACTGAACCGGTATCTGGCGCAACATAAGCCATAATTGGCGCAAAGATTAGGCGATTGTATTGCAAAAAGAGAATTGCAAGTACACCGAGACCAATAATTGCTAGCGGAATGAGTCGGCGACGGTGTTTGGCGCGTTGAGCACGACCAGTGGCGGTGCGTTCACTTTTGAGTTTTTCGGTTTCGAGGTAATTTTGGGCAGCTTGAGCGTAATAATCACTATAATATTTTTGGTAATATTGCTGCCAAGCGGAGTGATATTGTTGCCAGTTGGCGTTGACGCTGGCTTGGTTGATGGGAAGATTTTTGAGCGCGCCCGCCTCACTGGCTGGAGTTTGATAAGTTGGGCGCTCGGAATAATCATGTTGGTCGAGGCCGTCGTAAGTTTCGTAGTCGTCGAAATTTTCCTCAGGTTCGTTGTTCATTTCGGCAAAATCAGTTTGACCCAAAGTATCGTAATCGGAATTCTGATCGTAAACTTGGCTGTAATTTTGAACGTTGTAAGCGGAATTAGGTTCGACGCTGCCGGAATAAATGGGCTTTGGCGCAAGGTAAGGCTCTTCGGTTTTTGCTGGGGCAGCTTCGGATTCTTCAAGGTTGTGCAAGGTGTTTTTGTAGACAGCGAGCACCTTTTTGCGGGCAGCTTCAGCCGCCGCGGAGCGTCCTTGATTGTTCCCACCGCCAGTTGTATCCATGAATACATTATAACATAACTGTCTTGGCTGCAAAGAAACTTGTTTATGACGACTGGAAGTGATATAATTATGGAAGTTGGGCGGATGGCGGAACTGGTAGACGCGCTAGACTCAAAATCTGGTTCCTGCAAAGGAGTGAGGGTTCGATTCCCTCTTCGCCCACCAATCAAAAAAGAATGGCTCTTTTGTAAGTTCTATCGTCGCTCGCTGGTCTCAAGACCCGCTTCGCTAGATAGAATACAAAATAGCCTATTCTTTTTTCTGATTGGTAAAATCGACAGTGCAAATATAGAACCCGAAGGATTCGTAACGCGCGAGTGGCTGTAGTCATAAAGCAAATATACTTTTCCCTCTCACCTCCCGACGCAGCGAAGAGCGAAACCGTAGCCACGAACGTAGTTGTTATTCTGAGGGTTGACACCGGAGCTAAGGAAGACCAGGTTGTAAGCATTCGACCCGGAGTCCGCTGTACGAGACCAGTAGCGGCCGCCTGACCCCTCACTGAACAGCGAGCCTGAATAGTAGTTGTAGTAGCCAGTGTAGACAAAATCAAGAGGAGTGTACTGAACCTCACGCCAATCTCAATCCTCCCCAAAAAAAATAAACAAAAACAACTTGCCATTTCAAATCGCTCGTGCTATCATGCAGGTATGAGTATACAAAAAATAAATAATCTTTTGACCCGTAGAGCTCGGTCTTGGGCTTTTGTGGTCATGTCCTGCCTTGCCATGACATTTCTCATGGGGGGGGGTCTTTATTAGTAGATAATAGTGCTCTTGCCAAATCGGCTCAAGATAGCGACATCTCGACGCAAGCGGACGAGGCTGGAGCTACGAGCGATGGCAACGGTGCCGAGGTCAAAGTTGATGTCAACGTGACATCAATGCTTTCGCTCGCGGCCTATCCGGTTGGTGATCATACCACCGAGACCGATCAGGTCGCCCTGAGCCCGATTCCGGGTGCTGGTCTCGCGACAAACATGCTCGACCTGGTTGTGCGCACGAACGTCGAGACCGGCTATCAGCTTTCGATTCGCGACAAAGATTCAAGCGCCGCACTCGTCAGTGTTGATGATGCAACTCGCACCATCCCGACTCTCACCACCAACACCAATACCGCTGGCTTCCCCGATAATTATTGGGGCTATAGTGTTGGTGCTTATAATGCCGATAACAGCGAGTTCTATGGCGTTCCTACCGATGCTCCAACCGTGATTGCGCAGTCGGACAAGCTGCTTCCGGGTGACGGCGAGACGACGACAGTCACATTTGGAGCCAAGGTCAACAGTGCAGTTGCCGAAGGCCTGTACGAGGACATTGTGCTCTTTACCGCCAGCCCAAAGCTACTCCCATCGACCTATAATCTCACCATTCATTATCGTTACGAGAATGGTAGCGAAGCGGCTCCGGACTATACCGCGGAACTTGGTGCTGACGCCGAATATAGCGTTGCTTCGCCGTCGATCGATGGCTACTATCCAAGCCAAGAAACTGTCACCGGCCGGATCGGTAACGAAGATGTAGAAATCACTGTGACCTATAGTCAGTTCCGCACTGTGACGGTCAAATATGTTTATGAAGATGGTACTCAAGCTATCGCTGATACAGTGAAGACCGGCCTGAAACCGGGTGATACTTATAATGTTCCGACTCCAGCTCTCGCTGGCTATTATCCAGATATCGAGACCGTGAGCGGTACAGTTGGTAACGAGAATATCGTTGAGACCGTGACTTACAAAAAGTTCTACACTGCAACTGTCAAATTTGTTGATGAAGCTGGCGCTGAGATTGCGACCGCCCAGTCCAAAACCAATCTCAAGACCGGCGACAGTTATAG
>WSMR01000007.1 GCA_013316435.1 Candidatus Saccharimonadota bacterium
AAGTAACCCCGAGATTCATTATGCCAAGTCTCGATTTGATAAAAAAATATTACGAAAGGAAAATCCAAATGAATGAAAAACTAGCTAGCGAAATTGCATGCAAAATCCTCAAAAATGTTTTGGGGATCAATTGCAATATGTCACTCGCTAAGATCGAGCAAAAATTCGCCTTTGATCTTGGCTTACCAAATCGATTTCGAGATGAGACCAGCGGGGAAACAGCCTGGTCAATTGTGAATGGCGCCAAAAAATATATTACTCAGGAAAACATGATCAAACATGACGAGCAAGAAAGTTGGTTGCTCGAGAAACGCGATTTTCATAATATTGGCGAAATTATTGCGGCATGGGAAAAGGTCAACTATATGACTTCGAATCGACTTTCGGACAGTATTAACGCTGCAAAATGCGACACCGTGTATCGTTCGGAAAACATTTATCAGTCTACTAATTGCTTTGACGGGAAATATTTTATTTATTGTAACTCCTGTAGCGATAGTGAATATTTAATTGCCTCGCGACGTTCGGCAAATTCTAATTTTTGCATTCGTCTCGATGATTCAATTAATTCTAGCAATAGTTTCTCGGTTAATTATAGTAATAAAATTATTAATTCATTTTTTATTCAGGACTGCTTTGATTTGCAGGATTGTATGTTTTGCTCGCACCTTTCTTCAAAAAGATTTTGCATTGCCAATATGCAGTTTAGTGAGCAGGAGTATCACGAAATTAAGCCCCAAATCGTTAAGTGGATCATGGAATCATAAGAGCTATGTTATAATATACGCTATGGATTATCGACAGGCGACTCGGCAAATTCATTGGCGCTGGATTCTTACATGGGTCACGCTTTATCTCACCATCCTTGCGCTCGGGAATCTTTTGCCGGATAGCCAAATTACAACTTTCGTACGTCTAACCGGTATCGTGCTTTGTTTTCTTTATGTTGTAATTTATTTTAGTCATGATTATTGGTTACTACTGGCGATGGGCGCAACTTGTGTGGCAGATTTGATTCTCGCCGGTAATAATATCTCGCCCCTGGGAGTAACGGTATTTGTTAGCACCCAAATATTCCATTTGCTTCACTTGCTCACTCTGCGCAATTCTCCGACTAAACGCTACGTTTTTATTTATATTGCTATAGCAATATGTCTGATTGTACTTGATGTACTTTTCGATATTATGCCGCGACTTTATCTTGTTTGTGGTTTATATGCAATTCTTTTGATTACTAATATTATCCTGAGCTATCGTTATCGCAAAGCTGAACCCACCAATCCAAAGGCCTGGTTTGCTTTTTTCGGTTTTCTACTGTTTGCTAGCTGCGATTTTTGCACTAGTATGTCATATTTTTCGCTAATCGGGCTTCTTCCAGCTAGCTTTTATAATCTCGCCAACTTTTTGGTATGGTTTTTCTACTATCCTTCGCAAATCCTTCTTTCAAATACAGGAAAGTATGATATAATGACTGCAAAGGAAGGTAAAAATTAATGGAGGTCTATGGAAGGTAAAAAATTACACTCACCCAGTACTGGTGGTCAACGCGCGATTTTGGTGTTTGGTGTCCCTTGCAGCGGAAAAACTACTTTCAGTAAACAATTTGCAGAACAATTCAATGCAACTTTCTACGATCTAGACAAGTTACGCGACGAGCATAATCTATCACGCAAGTTTATCTTGCTGTTGATTGCTGAGGTAGCACGAACCGGTGCCACGCTCGTAATTGAGGGCGGCAACGACACCGAAAAAGACCGCAAAGAACTAGCCGAGATTCTTCGCGCCGAGGGATATTTGCCAACCCTGATTTGGATTCAGACTGATGTCAGTACTGTGCGAGCTCGCCTGAAAAATAAGCTTAAGTCCGTCGAAAAAGCAAAAACGGTTTATGATACACGTATCAAAGCCCTTGAGGCGCCGTCTGATGCCGAAAGCCCGATCGTACTTTCGGGTAAACATACTTATCCAGCCCAGCTTAAGCAAGTCTTGACGCAATTGTAGAATGATTTTAAAAGACGCCGAATTCGGCGAGGTAATAGTGCGCAAAAACGCATGGTCTAAGGGTGTGCGTTTTTCAATTTCAACTTCGGGGCGACTACAAATGTCAGTCCCCCAACATACAACGGAGTTCCTAGCCAAACGGTTTTTGAATCGTAACCGTGAGCTAGTTCGTCAAAATATTCCGGTAAATTCACCGGGAACACAGCGCGCCCGCGACGCCAAAAAGAAGATTCTCACCAAAAAAGCCCGCGAATACCTTCCATATCGCCTTGAATATTACGCAAAATTATACGGGTATCATTATGATAAATGCAGGCTAAGCCATGCCGCTACGCGGTGGGGTAGCTGTAGCAGCAATAAAACAATTTCGCTTAATATTGGCTTAATGCAAGTGCCGGAACCGCTGCGCGATTATGTTATTTTGCATGAGCTTGCACATCTTAATCATATGGATCACTCGGAAAAATTTTGGGCAGAAGTCGCCGAACATGATCCAAAATATAAAGAACATAATAAAAAGTTAAAGAAATTTTCACCTGGAGTGTAGGGACGTCCTGCCTAAAAAGAGCACCCTCTGTGCAAAACACAGAGGGTGGAATGGGCCGCTAAGAAACAGCCCGAAACTGAGTTGATAGTGACGTTTTAAACCTCCTTTCTGAGCGTGAAAGCGATACCCGCCGGACAAAAGTCATCAGAATCTTCGTCCTCGTAGTATTTACCGACAAGTTTCAAATCTACCGCCTCACAAATCTCTCCCACGGCAGCAATAGCTGCATCAAATGACTGCGGGAGATACATCTCCCTACTCGGCCAGGGAAACGTTGTCCCCACGAAAAGGTAGCTAAGGCACTCAACCGACAGGTCAAAAATAATTCTACCCCCCGGCTTCAGAAGACCTTTAATCTTCGTAAATATCGGCTCCGCCCCTTTCCAAACATAGGGCATCAACCCAGACAACACCACGACATCGTAGCTTGCCTGCTGCTCGGAATCGTGGAACGCCTCAGTGAAGTCCCCGACGCGATACTCGATGTTGTTGTCAGCCAACTTACCATTCATCAGGCACTCCAACGAGCTACTGCAATCTACTTTGTCATAAATTACGGCGCGCTCATCCTTCGCCAAACAAAAGCCTCTTGTATAAAGCGCGCCATCACACCCGCCGCCGAAGAAAGCAATTCGATGCACATCGGTATCATTAACCGAGTCAAACTGAGCATATGACTCGTCCAGCCCATTTTGAACATACGCGCTCCTCAATGCTACCCAACGCAAACTTTCCTCCAACATCGCAACAAACGCCCCATCACTGGGTGGTACTGGCCGAAACCTGCCCAATATATCCGGAAGCACTCCATGCGCTACTGGTAAGGCAAGTGCCAAATTACCCTCGGCAATATTGATGACAAAATTCGCCGCAAACATTGAGCAAGTTACGAAACGTTTTGCCCATGCTGCCGTGTTTTGATTCTGTCTCAAAATCGGCTTCAGCTTGGGCCATATCTCGTGAGTCAGAGCCTTGACGTAAGCCTTCGCTTCATCCTCGCTCTCTGCCTGAGACTTTAAATAGTCCCGAAATTCGCTGTAGATAATCTTGAGCCCTTCCTCCGAAGACCAGGAATCCCCCGCCGGTGTTTTGTCCTGAGACATAAACAGCTTATGATACCAAGCAGATAACTCCTGAGTCTCCTTGGCCGACTTCAGAATCTCCATCATATTCTCGACAATATCGAGCGGGCGATCCTCACTCTGTGGTACATACCGAAAACTGCTGACTGCATTGGCGGCATCCACAAGCATCCCTCTTATGAAATCAAACTGCACTGGCTGCCTAGCTAATGACATAATAATCACCATCCTCTCAAATAAAAGTACACGTAGCTTAATTGCTACGATTAATTAGGCATTCAGCCTAGACCCAATTATACCAAGTGCTGCAAGATGTGCAAGTAGAAAATAACCCTAGATTTCGGGGGTTGCCCTAAAAGTAATTCTATGCTAAAATGGATTGGTATAGTCTAATTAAGGGCGATGCGAACTAGACGACAGGGAAGGCCGGCTGCCTAATCCGTCGAATTAGCGAGTATGCTAGATCGATCGATTAGCCAAATGGAACCACTCATTAGTCTAGATTTCGTGTTGCATTAAAGGAAAGGAACAGGATGCAAGCCATCATCGGCACCAAAATTGGTATGACCCAGATCATCGGCGAAGACGGCGTCGTGACCCCAGTTACGATTCTCTCAGCCGACCCATCCACGGTGACTCAGATTAAAACTGTCGCGCATGACGGTTATAACGCTGTGCAGCTGGGATATGGTCAGGGTAAGAATCTGAGCAAGTCGGTTTCTGGCCACGTCAAAACGGCCGGAGTTTCTCCAAAAATCCTCAAAGAGTTCCGTACGGCAGACGAGCCAGAACTCAAGGTCGGAGATAAAGTTAGCGTCGAGAATTTTAAACTCGGCGATAAGGTCGAGGTAACCGGTATCTCAAAGGGCAAAGGATACGCCGGTACCGTCAAGCGTTGGAATTTCATCGAGTCGCGCAATACGCACGGCTTCAAGGGAAATATCCGCCGCGTTGGCTCGATTGGTTCGGGCTACCCGCAAAAAGTTTGGAAGGGTAAAAAGATGCCGGGTCGGATGGGGCACGACCAAGTTACGGTCAAGAATTTGATCGTTGCCTATATTGATGCCGAGAATAATCTCATCGGTGTCAAGGGTGCAGTGCCAGGTCCGAAGAAAGGTATCGTTACTGTAGTCCGGATGGAGGGAAAGGAGTAATATGGCAGAACTAAACAAAGATGTCTTTGGGCTGACCGTAGATAATCACGAACTCCTAAAGACCGCATACGATGCATATCTCGCGAATTCACGCAGCTCACACGCAAAAACTTTAAAGCGCGGTGAAGTTCGTGGTGGCGGTAAAAAACCATGGAAGCAGAAAGGTACTGGTCGAGCTCGTTTCGGTAGTACTCGCAACCCAATTTGGCGCCATGGTGGTGTAGCCTTTGGTCGGACTGGCGAGGAGAACTTCACCAAGAAAATTAGTAAAAGTGCTAAGAAAATTGCAGTTCGCCAGGCTCTCAGTCTTAAAAACGCCGAAAATGCAGTTATCATCCAAAGCATTGCGACAACTGGCAAAACAAAAGAAATCGCAAAAGCCCTTAAAAATCTTAAGCTCGACGACAAACGCGTCTTGATGGTTGTCTCAGAAAAAGCACCGGAAGTTTTGCGCGCAACTAATAATATTGCGAATCTCAAGCTCGTTCGCGCGACATACTTGAATGTTTTCGATATTCTGAACGCTGACGCAGTCATCTTCAGCGAAACCGCGCTAAAAACAACCGAGAACTGGCTGCTTGATAAGGAGGAAGCATAATGAACAAGAATAGTATGATTACTCCGCGTGCAACCGAAAAGGCTTATAATCTTGAATCGCAGCGCACCTACGTTTTCTATGTTCCGCGCAGCGCTAGCAAACAATCTATCGCTAAAGCGATCGCAGAAGCATTCAACGTGACCGTGACTAGTGTCCGAGTTCTGAATCGTAAAGGAAAAGCTACCCGTTTTTCGCGCGGTAAACATGCTTATCCTGGCACTACTTACAAACAGGACCACAAAGTCGCTTACATAACCGTTAAAGAAGGCGACAAGATTCCAGTATTTGAAGAAGAGAAAAAAACCGAGGAGAAGCCAGCAAAGAAAGCCGAAAAAAGATCCGTCAAGGCTAAGAAAGACGCTAAAGAGGAGAAAGGAGAAGATAAATAATGAGTATCAAGACTTATCGCCCGACCACTCCGGCTCAGCGCCAGAAGACCACGCAAGATTTTGACCAAATTACGACCAAAAAGCCAATGAAATCTTTGCTCGCAAGCAAAAAGCAGATGGCTGGTCGCAATAACAAAGGTCGCATCACTGTGCGTCATCGTGGTGGTGGCGTCAAGCGTCATTATCGCATCGTTTCTTATGATTTACCAAAAGATACAACTTTTGAAATCATGGAAATTGAGTACGATCCAAACCGCAGCGCACGAATTGCTCGAATTAAAGACACTAAAAATCGCTATTATTACGTGATTGCTGATAGCAAAATGCGCAAGGGTGCAAAATTTAGTACTGGCGAGCAAGCCGCAGTCGAAAACAGCAATCGTTTGCCGCTCAAGAATATCCCGGTTGGTACATTCATCTATGCAATTGAACTAACTCCGGGTCGCGGGGCACAAATGGCTCGCTCGGCTGGCACAAACGCCCAGTTGATGGCAAAAGAGAATAATTATGCAACCATCAAATTGCCGTCCGGCGAGATGCGCAAAGTGCTAGTCGATTGTGAAGCCAGTATTGGCGCAGTCAGCAACGAGCAGCATCAGAACATCAAAATCGGTTCGGCTGGTCGTCGCCGTCGCAAGGGTATTCGCCCGACCGTCCGTGGTGTCGTGATGAACGCTGCTGATCACCCGCATGGTGGTGGTGACGGTGGTCGCCATGGTACTGGTAAAGCTCCACGCACACCATGGGGCCAGTTGACGCTTGGTTATCGTACTCGTCGCAATAAGAAAACTAATAAAATGATCGTGCGCAGTCGCCACGAAGGAAAGAGGAAATAATGTCTCGGAGTCTTAAGAAAGGTCCGTTCGTGGACTACAAACTCGCGAAGAAAGTTGCTGCTCTCTCCGCGGAAGATCGCACCGTGATCAAAACTTGGGCAAGGCAGTCGACAATTTCGCCAGAAATGGTTGGTCGTACTATTGCTGTACACAACGGTAAAGTTCATGTACCTGTATTCATCAGTGAAAATATGGTCGGTCACAAACTTGGCGAATTTGCACCAACCCGCAAATTCAAGCGCCACGGTGGTAAAAAAGCTGCTGAGGCAGCGAAGGGAGGCAAATAATGGCCGAAGCTAATACCCATTTTGCGCACGCCGTCATCAAAGGTGTTGATAGTCAGCCGCGTAAAGCTGGCGTCGTTGCGAGTCTAGTACGCGATCGCTATGTTGCTGATGCAGTTGTAATCCTTGAACATACTCAGCGTCGCGCTGCCCGTGTAGTCCGGAAAGCTATCGAGTCTGCAGCAGCAAATTTGATGAACAATTCCGGCGTCAGCATTGATCCAAAGACTGTGCGCATCGCCCGAATTTCCGTTACTGCTGGCACTAGAATGCGTCGCTATGTTCCTGCATCCCGTGGTCGCGCATTGCCGTACGAAAAAATTTCCAGCAACATCTTCGTAGAAGTTGCCGGAGAAGAAAAAATCAAGAAAACCGCCGCGAAGGCCGAAGATACGAAAAAGGAGGATAAATAATGGGGCAAAAAGTCAACCCAATCTCTTATCGTCTCCAAATCAGTAAGGATTGGTCGTCTAAGTGGTTTACCCGCAAAGCCGACTTCCGTAACTGGCTGGTAGAAGATACGAAGATTCGCGAGCTAATCGAGAAGCGCTTCGAATCGCGCCCAACAATTGCTCGTATCAATATTGAACGTAGTGCTAATCAAACTACCATTACGATTTTAACCGCCAAGGCGGGGGCCGTAATTGGCAAGCAAGGTGCCGGGATCAATGAGCTCAAGAAGGATCTTGAGAAGATCGTCAAGGGGCCGATCCGCATTAATGTCGAAGAAGTCAAAAAACCGGAGTTAAGCGCAAAACTCGTTGCCGAGAATATCGGTTTCCAACTTGGCAAGCGTATGAATTTCCGCCGTGCCGTCAAAATGGCTGCGCAAAGCACCATGAATGCTGGCGCCAAAGGTATTCGTATCGAAGTTTCTGGTCGTTTAAACGGCGCTGAGATGTCTCGCCGCGAAAAGTTCATTGAGGGTTCAGTCCCACTACATACTTTGCGCGCCGATGTCGATTTCCATATTTGCCACGCTAAGACGGTTGCCGGAATCGTAGGTGTAAAAGTTTGGATCTATAAGGGGGAGAAATAAAATGGCTATTCTAAAACCGCGTCGCGAGGCGCACCGTAAAGTCCGCAAAGGCAAAAATCGTGGCACCGCAAGTCGCTGCAATACAGTTGCTTTTGGTGACTGGGGATTGATGTCGCTCGACAACGAGCGTGTTACCGCCCGTCAAATCGAGGCAGCGCGTCAATCGATTACCCGCTATGTCAAGCGTGGTGGTAAAATTTGGATTCGAATTTTCCCGCATACACCCGTCTCCAAAAAACCACTCGATGTGAAAATGGGTAGCGGTAAAGGTGAACCACAATTCTACGTAGCAAAAGTTAAAGCTGGAACAGTAATGTTCGAAATCGCTGACGTGACCGAAGAACAGGCTCGGGAAGCTTTCCGACTAGCTGGCCACAAGCTACCGGTTCGCACCAAAGTTGTTAAAAAGGAGGAGTTCTAATGGCTCAGGAATTACAAGGTATCGTGAGTTCAAGCAAGCGCGATAAAACCATTACGGTTTCGATCGCCAGCCGCGAAACTCATCCACTTTACCGCAAACAATATACCAAAACTCGCAAATACACCGCACATGACGAGAATAATGAAGCCGGCAAAGGCGACAAGGTACTTATCGAAGCCTGCCGCCCTTACAGCAAAACCAAGACCTACAAACTAGTCAAGGTTCTAGAGAAATCGCACGATGCTGTCGAGTTAAAAGATGATGTCGTTACTAAAGACACTGGCGACAAACGAGCTGAAGTAGTCGAACCAGCCGAAGAGGAGAATAGATAATGATTCAACAGGAAACTAGATTAAAAGTCGCTGACAATAGCGGCGCCAAAGAACTTGGTGTAATCCGGGTCCTCGGTGGTACTCGCGCACGATATGCCCGCGTTGGCGACATTGTAACTTGTAGCGTCAAAGAAGCCAGCCCAACTGGCAACGTCAAGAAAAAAGCCGTCGTCCGTGCAGTAATCGTTCGCACACGCCAGCAAATCCGCCGTCCGGATGGTTCAACCATCAAGTTTGACGACAATGCAGCGGTTTTGGTCAATGACGACAAGACCCCGAAGGGCACTCGCGTCTTCGGTCCAGTTCCGCGTGAACTCCGCGATAAAGGTTTTAACAAAATTATTAGCCTAGCGCCGGAGGTACTATAATGAGCAAGGGATTAAAGACTGGCGACAAGGTCAAAGTTTTAAGCGGCGACCATAAAGGTGAAATTGCCGAAATCGTCAAAGTTGACAAGAGAGCGGGAAAAGCGATGCTAAAGGATATTAATATTGTCGAGCGTCACGTGCGCAAATCCTATTACAATCCGCAGGGTGGCAAAAAATCAGTCCACGTTGGGATCGATTTGTCGAATTTGAAAAAGGAGGGTAAGTAATGGCATCAGAAAAAGCACCACGCTTGAAAGAAAAGTATAACAAAGAAATTAAGAAACAGCTCAAAGAAGAGCTCGGTCTTGACAATATTAATCAAGTGCCAAAGCTTGAAAAAGTCGTGATTTCGAGCGGCGTTGGTAAAAAGCGCGAAGATAAGCGTTTCACTGAAACCGTGGCCTTGACTCTTGAGAAAATTAGCGGCCAGAAACCAACTTCACGCCTGGCGAAAAAGTCAATCGCCTCATTCAAGATTCGTAAAGGCATGGGTGCGCCAGTCGGCTATCTAGCAACCCTTAGAAACGACAAAATGTACGAATTTGTTGATCGCCTAATTAACGTGACTCTACCAAACGTGCACGACTTCCACGGCGTTTCAAACAAAGCTTTTGACGCACAAGGAAATTATAGCCTCGGCATCAAAGAACAGACTGTTTTTCCGGAAATTACGTTTGAAGATTCCGCGGTCTTGCATGGCCTAGAGGTAACGTTTATCATTAAGAATGGATCCAAAGAAGGGAGCAAAAAATTGCTAGAAGCATTTGGAATGCCGTTTGAGAAAGGAGCGAAATAATGGCGAAAAAATCTGCTGTCCTCCGCGACGAAAAACGGCGCAAAATGTACGAGAAGTATAAAGCGAAGCGCGCCGAGCTAAAAGCTAGTGGCGACCTTGAAGGTTTGCAAAAGCTACCAAGGAACTCTAGCCCAACCCGGCTCAAAAACCGCGATATGCTTGACGGGCGTCCGCGTGGCTATATGCGTTACTTTGGTCTTAGTCGTATTAATTTCCGCGAGAAAGCGTCGAAAGGCGAAATTCCGGGTGTAACAAAGAGTAGTTGGTAAGGAAGGAGAAGATATGTCATTACAGTCAACAGATCAAATCGCCGACCTTATCACGCGCATTCGTAACGCAATCATGGTTGGCAAAAACGAAATCCGTGTTCCGACCAGCAAACTCAAAGTTGCGGTGGTTGAAGGTCTAAAGAGCGCTGGTTATTTGGAAGATTATGAAATCGAAGAAGGTAAACCGCGCGGCATACTACACGTGATTATCAATCAAGAAGGCATGCCGGCTAAAATTACCGAGATTTCAAAGGTCTCAAAACCAGGCCGTCGGATTTATGCCGGCGTAGAAGAAATTCCGGTGGTAAAAAGTGGTCGCGGACTTGTGCTCATGAGTACTTCAAAGGGCATCATGACCGGTCGCGAAGCCAAAAAGCAACGTCTTGGCGGCGAAATCTTGATCAAGGTTTACTAAATCTTGACGATAGCAAAAAGAACCTCGCTTTCGAGGTTCTTTTTGATTGCAGCGATTTTTCAATCGCCCGCATAAAACCCGGCAACCCCATGAAGCAACCAATAATTTATATCCTACCTTTACTCAGCCGAAACGAGATCAACTGCCACAGCTTGACCAATCTCACGGCTCAATTCTTTGTGATTACCCTCATATTGACTGGCGAAATTCTCTAGAATAACTTGGTTGTCATCGTATAGCAATATTCCTTTAGGCTGGACGCCAGTTCGCGCCATCACCCTTAGCCAATCTTCTAAATCATGATGCGAAGCTACGAAATACATTTGATCCATTGGTAGCCTAATCGCTTTTGCGCCTTCCTGCATTTTCTCATAACGCTCGAAAATTGGCTTTTTTATTTCTCGCTCGGTCGCAATGAGACTACGAATAAAGTCTTCATTCGATTTCGCATAATCTACTGCTTTTTGCACGCTGTCCAGCTCTTCAAGATCATTTTTGGCAAAAATTTTCCAATCTATCAAAGACTGCAGCCAAGGCAAGGCGGGTGGAACTTCCGACTTTTGGTAAAGATCATCGTCCCAAATTACACTGCCGTTTTCATTGATTTTATAATATTTCTGTAACTCTGCGGCCGACAGGTCACCATCATAATCGTAAACCCGAGAATAACCATTAATCATATCGCCTTCTCTATACATCAACATATGTATCAGGTTATCGTCGACATTGTTTCTTTCCCCCAAAGAGATATTACCATCACCCCAAGTCTCGAGCTGATTTTTCAGAGAATAAAATTCTTTTGGATCAACACCTTTGCTTATTTGTAGGACTTCGTACGGCGCCGGCCGCGAGGGAACTACCATATAGGTATCGTCCCTCAGGAGGTTTTCTGGCGCTAATTCCGTCAGATCAATAACTTTTTCTCTCAGCTCCTCAACTTTTTGCAATTCTTGCTCGGAGAGCTCAGTATCATCATCAAAAGTCGCCTCACCAACTCGTAGTGAAGCCAAATCAGTTCTTTTTGACTCTAACGACTTACCAAAAACATCTTTCAGTCCTGACCGTTCGACCGACTGATAAATTTTATCAAGCTTGGTATTTTTGTTCTCATCATCCAATTTATCCGGCATTCGTCGAACTATATCTAGCAATAAGTGCTCTTGACTTTTATGCTTATCTGTGATACAATAGAAGGAGAGGGTACTGCACCTAGCAAAAAACGAAAGGAGGTGGCTTAGATTGCCACGTCTCAAAACTCAACCTAACCTCAGACAAAGCTACCGCGAAGCAGTAGAACGTGCTAATAATATTGGTATCAACGCGGAACTGGCACGAGGTTATCTCTACTTTACGAACATATCTGATCCAGAGCATATTGCTGAGGAAGAACTTTGGGCAAATGCGAGGAATTTAGATAAATTCATTAAGGTGGTCAACTTGGCGGAGACCATAGTCTCTGAGCGCGAAGGCGTAATCGCCGCACTAAAAGAAATCGAAATATTCGCGCAATCTAAAGGTATCAAGTTTGGCCCGCTTAATGAGAACGCCTGGTACTTCTATTACGAAACCGTGAATGGCAAAATCTTTTTGCCGTTCACAAAGGTCAGTAAAGGAAGGGTTTACGCGCTAATCTTGGGCGTAAAGTAGTTACCGCCGGCTCAGCCGGCGGATATTTTTGTTTTAGACTTTTCGTACAAAATAAAAAAGCACCTACCATACAGATAGGTGCCGTCACGGGGATTCATCAGAAGCCGTATCGATCCAAATGCGCAGTTGCGATATCGTATAATTCTTTATCCACATAGCGCAGACCCGTGAACCGATGTCGATCCTGACACGCTGCCTGCAGCTGTCCAACAGTTTGAATTTGGTAATATTGCAAATCAGACCGCACGCCTTTACTAAAATCCAGTGCCCCCACAGGACTAATATCAGTCACATAACACCAGCTGTCTTCAAGCGTAAAATCTAGAGCCATGAGTCTTTGGATTATATCCTCAAGCGATTTCCGCCCAAGTTGTCTGATATTTCGTAACCGATGCCATCCAGTTTCAGCCCCATCAGCGAAGTAGGCTATCACATCTTCTATATCTTGGATACGAGCGCGCACCAAACATTTTTTCGTGCGAATCGAAAAGCTGGAATCGGCCACCTGATCTGTCATAATTACCGTGTTTCCAGTTGCATGAAGCAACTTCTTATTACGTAGTATCGTGGTAATTACTAGCCACTCCATTAGTGTAATACTTTTGGCGTTGACAAAGTTTTGAAAATCACCAAAGAACTCGACAATTTTCTCAGTCTCAGTAAGTTTCAATTTGCGCAAAACTTCTGCGCTCCGATACGGCCAATAAATCCCGTCGATTACCGCCGAATTCGTCGGTACATCTTCCAACGCGATATCACTCGTTGTACTAGACTCTTGAGCTTCCACAATTGCCGCCAGTGTTTGCAGCTGTTCCAAGGCACAGTGACACCTCTCAGAGTAAAACTGCACCTCGGCCGTCAGTAGTGCAATTCGTTCACGCAACGTTAAGTCGTCGACCGCCTGCTTTGGCTGTACTGCAATGGGTTCTACCCAAAGCGGTTGACCGCCCAATAAAAGGTAGTGGTATTTTGCCCGTGACCAAGCGTCACTTGATACTCCGTTCGCCAATTCTTTACATGCATGTTCAAAGCATAATTCGAGCGTATAGAACTCACCAAATATTTCAGCGTCCTGAGATGCATCCAAATCGCCCAGCACTCGGCGCAGAGCATACTTATTCAAGTGGCTATACATCACAACAAGTGTTTTTTCGACATTATCCGCCATCTGCTCCGGCGTCAGATCTAGCTCCGCAAAAACTTCTGCTTTGCCCTTAGCGTGGAGCTCCTCTTCTAGCCCAAAAGCAATTGCATAGATCGCCTCTGTAAAACTCAGATCTAACTCCTTCAAGTTCCGTGGATATAAATTCACTTCCATAATCATCCCTCCTGTAAATGTACTATTTTCGATTTTTGGAGCAAAAATCTCTCCATATTTCCATTATATCACACTTGTTCTATTTTGTCAATAGAATTTATGGTAAGAGTGCGTTTTTGACCTATATTTTCCCAGAATAGCTGTTGCTTTTTCTTATAATCCGTGCTAAAATAACAGGGATATTAATATAAAGGGAAAATATGAGTCGTATCGGAAAACAACCCATCGCAATTCCGGCGGGAGTGACAATCACGGTCGGCGACAAAGATATTACTGTCGCAGGCCCGAAGGGTCAACTCATCGTTCCGCTCCAGGAGAATGTCAGCGCCCAGGTCGAAGACAATAACATTGTCGTGACACGCGCCGACGACGAGCCAAAATCTCGTGCTTGGCATGGTTTGCAGCGCGCTTTACTAAACAACGCCGTAACAGGCGTAACAAAGGGCTTCGAAAAGAAGCTCGAAGTAAACGGCGTTGGTTTTCGTCTCAGCAGTGTTGGTTCAAACGCTATCGAGATGGCACTGGGCTTCTCACACCCAGTAAAATACCAAGCTCCTGAAGGCGTCGAGCTAAAGACGGACAAAATGATTATCACCGTCAGCGGCATCGATAAGCAAAAGGTTGGTCAAGTTGCCGCGGAAATCCGCGCGCTGAAGAAACCTGAACCATATAAGGGTAAAGGCATCAAATATATGGACGAAGTAATTCTTCGCAAAGCAGGAAAGGCAGGGAAGAAATAATGAATAAAGTATTTCGCGCAAAGCGCACTCGTGCAAAGCTTCACGGTACCGCGACGCGTCCTCGCTTGACCGTCCATATTAGCAATGTACATATTACTGCGCAATTAATTGATGATGATAGCGGCAAAACCGTCGCTTATGCAACCACTGTTGGCAAAAAAGCCCAGGGCAGCAAAGCAGAACTTGCCGCCGAAATTGGTAAAGAAATTGCCGACAAAGCCAAAAAAGCCAACATCAAGACCGTCGTATTTGATCGAGGCGCAAAACTATATGCCGGTAGAATGTCTGCACTTGCAGATGCTGCCCGCAAGGAAGGATTGGAGTTCTAATGGCAGAGACTAATAAGACCGCCAAGGTTGTCAACAAATCTGGCACGCTCAAGATGGACGACAAGACTGCCGCCACCAAGACCAAGCGCGACATTAGTGGTCGCAGCATGGGTCGCCGAGGTGGTCGTCGTGATCGAAACCGGGGCACCGATAATACGCCGAAAGAGTTTGATACCGTTACGATTAATATTGATCGCGTATCCCGCACTGTCAAAGGTGGTCGTCGTATGCGTTTCAAGGCATTAGTCGCAATCGGCAACCATAAAAACAAGATTGGTATTGGTATTGCAAAAGGTAGCGACGTTACGAGCGCGATCCAAAAGGCTACCACCAAAGCTAAAAAATCAATGATCGAGTTCCACATGGACGGCGAGACGATTTGTCACGAAGTCGAGACCCGCAAAACTGGTGCTGATGTATTGATGAAACCGGCCGCTCCAGGTACCGGGATTATCGCAGGTGGCGTTGTCCGAAGTATCATTGGTCTGACCGGAATCAAGAATATGATTTCCAAAAGCCTCGGTAGTACCAATAAAGTCAACATCGCTTATGCTGTAGTTGAAGGTTTGCGTCAACAATTACCACGCGACGAGTGGGTTGGCAATGCCGGTAAAGCCGAGAAAGAGACGGCAAAGAAAGCTACTACGAAAAAGTCCGCCGGGAAGGAGGATAAGTAGATGAAGTATAATGATTTACGAGTCAACAAAAATACTCGTCCAACTCGAGCGGGGCGTGGTATTTCGGCTGGGCGCGGCAAAACCGCCGGACGCGGTACCAAAGGTCAAAAAGCTCGCTCTGGTCACCACAAAATGCCAGCAGGCTTCATGGGCGGTCAACGCGCTTTGATGCAAGCTATTCCAAAGCTTAAAGGCTTCAAGAGCTTGCACGAAAAGGCTACGGTAGTTTATACCGATCGATTGAACGACCTTAGCGGCAAAGTTGATAATATTTTGCTCGCCGACAAGGGCTTGATTAAATCACCATACGAAAAAGTTAAGGTGATTTCTCGTGGCGAATTAACCGCCAAAATCAACCTCGAGACGCAATTTGCAAGCAAAACCGCAATCGAAGCTATTACCAAGAACGGCGGTAGCTTTAAGCGAGTAGCAAGGCTGCAGCGTCAAGCTATTAAAAGCGACGAATAAAAAATCGTCAGCAGTAATAAAATAGACCTCGGCGATGGGGTCTATTTTATTTTCACCCCTCCCGTACCACACAGCGAACGGCAAAACCGTTTCCGCGGTAATGGTTATGCTGAGGGAGGACATTCGTCGGGTACGTACTCAAGTAATGACCGTGCGTAGCAGAACCAGCAGTAGTAGACCACCAGTAGCCACTTGTGACGCGTTCGTTGATGTAGCCATTCGAGCGACCGTAGGCGCCCGTACGGAGAAAGTTGAATGCCTAGAAGACTATTCAAAAGTAGTCAAATCATCTCAAACACAATAAAATATCTTGGTGATTCCCAGGAGTCTTGCGACCCCTGGGATGCTAAAGTGCGAGACAAAATAAAGAAAAGAGAAGGCGAGCTAAAGGAGAATAGAACGGTGGACTTTTGAGGGAGTTAATCCCAATAAACCCTTGTAGGGTATCGATTTTTCTGATAAACTATACTTAGGAATTTGGGAACTATGAATTTTAAGACTATTTTTAAATCACTCAAAAATAAAGCAATGCTCAAGCGCTTCTTAATCGTCTGTGGGCTTTTAGTGGTCTACCGTTTTTTGGCACACGTACCAGTACCAATGGGCGAGCCAACCACCTTTCAGGAGGCAATCCAAAGCCTCATCGAGAAATCCGATTTCGGGAGTTTTCTAAATTTAATCTCAGGCGGTGGACTTACGACTTTTTCGATTCTACTTGTTGGGATTTCGCCGTATATTACAGCCTCAATTGTCGTACAGCTCGTGACTAAAGCCATCCCAAGTCTAGAAGAACTTTCCAAAGACGGCGAGACTGGTCGACGCAAAATTAGCCAGTGGACTAGAATTCTCACTATTCCGCTCGCTATCGTACAATCAATAGCCTACATCTTCATGCTTTATCAGTCCGTACTCAGCGCAAACACAGCCTTGGCATATACGCCAACAACTGCCGACTGGATTCTGTCAGTAACTGCCATGGTGGCCGGCTCAACCATTCTGATGTGGTTCGGGGAACTTATCACCGAGCAGGGAATTGGCAATGGTATTTCGATTATTATCTTCACTAGCATCGTATCACAACTTCCAGCCACCTTGACCAGCCTCGGCACAGCACTCTTTGACACTTCAAATGGCAGTCTATCGCTATTCGGTTGGTTTAACCTACCGGTCAATCCCGCAATCTTTTGGATCGTACTCGGCTTTGCAGTCGCAGTGCTACTTGTCATTTATCTACTGGTAAAAATCAACGAAGCTCAGCGTGTCATCACAATCAATTATGCTAAACGTATCCGTGGCAATAGTGCCTATGGTGGAATTAAGTCAATTTTGCCGCTTAAATTAATTGCTGCCGGTGTCATTCCTGTAATTTTCGCCACCGCTTTTCTGTCGCTTCCGGCTTTGCTTGGACAGCTAATCCAAACTATCGATCCCGGAAACGGTTTTGCTGACACGCTTATGAAACTATTTACCGCACCATCAGCCAATAATTTCGCCTCACTTTATCCAAATGGCATTACTGGTAGCTGGTTCTTCTATCCAGCGATTTATTTCTTGCTCGTAGTGCTATTTACATATTTCTATACCAGCATCATCTTTAATACCAACGAGATTGCAGACAACCTACAAAAACAAGGCGCATTTATTGAGAGCGTTCGCCCCGGAAATCGCACTGCCGAATATCTCGGCAGGACCATCAACCGCCTTAACCTATTTGGAGCTTTAGCGCTCGGTCTTATCGCTATGTTGCCGTTTGCAACCGATTACGTCTTTATCGTGATTACTGGCGCTCCACTTGGTCTCTCGATCTCAGGAACTGGATTACTAATTATTGTCACGGTTGCACTAGAAAATCTCCGCCAGCTCAACTCACGCGCGTTAATGGTTACTTATGACGAATATAAATAGAGGATATCGGTGTGGGCAGAATAGCAAAGACTGAAAAAACCAAAACTTCTGAAACGATGAAGCTCCCAAGCTTCGGTAAAATCTCGGTAAAAGCATCTTGGATTGTTTGGGGTGTAATTGCGCTGCTACTACTTGGGTTCATTTTGCGCGTTGCAATTTGGGAACATAATTATCTTGCGCGCATGGAGGGAAGCGAGCGCGATGTTCCTGCGGCTGAGTACTATGATGGCGGCGATGAAGTTGACGAGACCGTCCCCGACGTTAATGAATATCACGTCGCTCCGGATAAGCCTCGTTTTCTTAGTATTAATAGCCTAGGCATTACCAATGCGAGAATAGTCGAAGTCGGACAAAAAGCTAACGGTGAAATTGAAACACCGCGCAACATTTACGACGTCGGCTGGTACAATGGCGACGGCTCAGCCTTGCCGGGACAACCAGGAACGGTAGTAATGGATGCGCATGGCGGTAATATGGGTAATGGTATTTTTAACAATTTACCGTCGATTACCACCGGCGCAAAAATCATTATCGAGATGGGTGACGAAAAAACAGAATATACATATGAAGTAGTCGATCTCGTAACAAAGAATTTGAGTGATGCGAATGACTATATGGTAGTTGCATTTAGTTCTCCCGAAGAAGGAAAGGATTCACTAACGCTAATCACTTGCACAGGGGATTGGATTTGGAATAAACAGACTTATTCAGAACGACTATTCGTGCGCGCAGTGTTGGTGGAGTAGAGCTTGCTGAGCAATAGTGGAGACGTAATCACGATGTTAGTGCAATATTGTTGTAAAAATTACAACAATTAAGACTTTACGATCTCTCTTGCGTATGTTACAATAATGAAGTAATTTATGGCTAGTCAAAAAGAAGTAAAAAAGCTTCCGAGTAAAAAGGCAGCTAGTTCTGCGAGCAACAAGGAAGTTATAAAACTTACTGGCAAGGTTGTTGAGGCGTTGCCGAACACCCAATTTCGGGTGGAGCTTGAGAACGGTCATAATATCATTGCTCATATGAGCGGGCGTATGCGTAAAAATTACATCCGCTTGGTGCCGGGAGACCGGGTCGAGGTTGAGCTTACCCCTTACGATCTAACGAAGGGGCGCATCAGGTTTCGTCTGCAATAAATAATATTAGACGCTGGGAGGAACAGTTGGAATTGACATCTGCAGAGTTAATTCCATAACTCTAGACTTCTCAGTCTTAACGGAAAGGATTTTGACACTGTGAAAGTACGTGCAAGTGTTAAAAAAATCTCCCCTGATGACATCATCGTACGTCGAAAAGGCGTACTTCGTGTCATTAATAAGAAAAAACCTAAGAATAAGCAAAGGCAGGGTTAAGCATGGCAAGAATTGCTAACGTGACCATCCCTTCCGAAAAGCAAGTGTGGATTTCTCTCACAAGTGTTTACGGAATCGGACGGACCACCAGTAAAGCCATCCTTGCGGAGGCTGGAGTACAGCCTACCACTCGGGTGAAAGATCTCACCGAGGCTGAAATTCAAAAGATCAACGATGTCGTCAACAAAACGGCAATGGTCGAAGGTGATCTGAAACGCCTCGTGACGAATAATATCAAGCGTCTAAAAGACATTAATTCTTATAAAGGCGTCCGTCATAAAGCCGGTTTGCCAGTCAACGGTCAACGCACGCGTACGAACGCACGTACTCGTAAAGGTCGCGCGATTGCCGTAGGTGGCGCACAACCAAAGGCAGCAAGTAAGACTTAGGTAAAGGATCGACATGACAGAAGAAGTGAAAGATACTACTGTTTCTACGACTGCGCCTGAGGCTGCAAAAGTAGAAACCAAAAAGACTAAAGCAAAAAAGGGTAAGCGAGTCGTTAACGCCGGGCAAATTCATATCCAGGCAACCTTCAATAATACCATTATTACCGTCACCGATAAAACTGGCGGGGCTCTGAGCGCCTCTAGTGCTGGTGCAAACGGTTTTCGTGGTAGCAAAAAGGGCACAGCTTATGCCGCACAAATCGCCGCCGAAAAGGCCCTTGAAATTGCTAAGCGCGATCACGGCTTAAACAGCGTAGACGTTTATGTTAGCGGAATTGGTCTTGGTCGCGATAGCGCGATCCGTGCCGTTTCAAATGTTGGCATTAAAATCGACAGTATTACCGATGTCACCCCAATCGCACACGGTGGTGTACGTCCTAAGGGAGAAAGGAAACCGTAATGGCACGAGATATTTCCCCAATTGTTAAACAAAGTCGTCGTGAAGGCGTCGCTCTTGCGCCAAAAGCGCACAAGGTAATGGCGAAAAAGTCCGGCATTCCAGGAGAGCATGCTAATATGCGTCAACGCGGCGGAAGTCTCTATTTGACTCAGCTCCGCGAAAAGCAAAAAGTGCGCCGCATGTATGGCTTGCTAGAGAAACAGTTTGCAAAATTAATGAAGGAAGCGGACAAAGCGGAAGGTCTAGCCGGTGAGAACCTCTTGCAATTGCTTGAGCGTCGCGCCGATAATACCGTTTATCGCGCTGGTTTTGCAACTACTAGGCGTCAAGCTCGCCAGTTGGTTAGCCACGGTCATTTCTTGCTAAATGGTCGTCGGATTGATATTCCAAGCATCCGCCTAAAACCGGGCGACGTTTTGGAAGTTCGTCCAAAATCACAGAAATCAGAATATTTCAAGAATCTAGACAACATTGTTGCAAGTAGTAATACTACTCCGCTTAGCTGGCTCAAATCCGATCCAAAGAAAATGAAAATTGAAATCTCTGGCCTGCCGAAACGCGAAGAGGCAGAAGCCGGCATTAACGAACAGTTAATCGTTGAGTACTACTCACGTTAAGGAGAACAACTAATGACTACAAAAGTTATTCACGAAGCCAATCTCGCTGAGGTTAATCAGCTTAGCGACACTAGTGCCGAATTCGTGATCCGCCCGCTTTTCTACGGCTACGGAAACACGCTTGGTAATTCGCTTCGCCGGGTGCTGTTATCTAGTATCAAAGGTGCCGCTATCACTGCTTTTAGCATCGAAGGTGCAAACCACGAATACACCGCCGTGCCAGGCATCCGTGAGGATGTGGTTGACATCATGTTGAACCTGAAGAATATTCGCTTCAAATCCCACAATGATGAACCAGTTGAAATCGAATTCAATATCAAAGCCAAGGATATTAAGGACGGTAAAGTTACCGCTGGCGACATCAAGCTTCCAAGCGAAATTGAAGTCGGCAATCCGGATCAGATTATTTGCCATCTTGATGATCCGAAATTTGAACTTAAAATGCGTCTCGTCGTTGAGACCGGTCGAGGCTACCTCACGATTGAAAAATCCAGCAATGATCGCATCCATAGCGATATGATTGCGCTTGATGCAACTTTTAGCCCAGTACTGAGAGTGCGCTTCAAGGTCGAAAATACGCGTGTTGGCCAGGATATGAACTACCAGCAATTGACGCTAACCGTTGACACCGATGGCACTATCACGCCACAAGAGGCTTTCGAGGAAGCAGCCGCAATCTTAGTTAATCAATACACCGCTTTGGCTGGGAATACCGTGGTCGAAACCGCACCGGCTCCTGGTATCGAGAGCGACGTTGATGATTCAGGACTTGCCCTACCAATCGAAGAGCTTGGTCTATCAGCTCGCACTGCAAATGCATTGATTAACAACGACATCAAGACCGTCCGCGATCTTGTCACCTTGTCCGAGGTAGATCTCAAAGATCTTAAAGGCTTCGGCAGCAAAGCTTTAGACGAAGTAAAAGAAAAATTAACGGAGTTACTATAAATGCATCGTCATGGATATAAAGGTCGCAAATTCGGTCGGGAAACTGACCAGCGACTCGCACTACGACGTGGGCTAGAGCGTGCGTTAATTGAACATCAGTCCATCACGACCACCTTGGCTCGAGCCAAAGAAATGCGTCGCGAGACTGAAAAACTAATTACCATCGCCAAGCGTGGCGGACTCGCCAACAGGAGATTACTAATCTCGCGACTTGACGATATCAAGACGGCAGATTTGCTAATGGACGTGATTGCGCCGCAAATTAAGCGCGATTCCGGCTATCTTCGTATTGAGCGTGCCGGTTTTCGCCGTGGCGACAATACCGAAATGGCAGTGATTGAGTTCGTTGATCCGATCAATCTTGAGCAACCAAAAGCTGCTAAGAAGGAGGCGAAGAAATGAAAGGCGTAACCAAAACTTACAATCAGAAAAATGCTGAAATCGAGCGCGAGTGGTGGACGATTGATGCCGGTAGTATGAATCTTGGTAAGCTCGCGGTTGTAATTGCCGATAAGTTAATGGGCAAAAGCAAGCCAACCTATACTCCACACGTCGATAATGGTGATTATGTCATTGTGACTAATGCCAAGAACATCCAGGTCACTGGCAACAAAATGACCGATAAGATGTACTACCGTCACAGTGGATTCCCAGGCGGATTGACCGAGCTCAAGCTTGAAGAAGTGATTGAAAAAGATCCACGCGTTGCGATTGAGCACGCTGTCAAGGGAATGTTGCCAAAAAATAAGTTAGCTGCTGAACGCATGAAGCGACTCCGTGTATTTGATGGCACTGAACATGCACACGCAGCTCAAAATCCAAAGGAGATTAAGTAATGGCAGACAAGAAGTATATTTACGGTCTTGGTCGCCGCAAATCTGCGACCGCAAGAGCTCGCCTCTACAAGGGAAAGGGCGAAATCACCATTAATGACAAGCCGGCACTTGAATACTTATCCAACAACAAGAGTATGTTGGCGGAAATTACTGATCCACTAGCACTTGCAGAAAAGCAAGATAAATATGATGTCAGTATCAAAGTAAAAGGCGGCGGTTTGGCTGGTCAAGTCGATGCAATCAAACTTGCAATTAGCAAAGCTCTGACCACCGAAATGGTCGATCTCAGGCCGATTTTGAAGAAGGCTGGCTTCCTGAAGCGTGACCCGCGCGAAAAGGAACGCAAGAAGTATGGTCTTCGTTCTGCACGTCGCAAAGAACAGTTTAGCAAGCGCTAGATCAAAATGCTTCCGCGTGCTTTACAGGATACAATTGAAGCATTAAGCCATCTTCCAGGCGTAGGCGCTCGCACTGCCGAGCGCTATGCCTGTTTTTTGTTTAATAATAGTCCCCGCGTAAGCCAAGACATCGCCACAACCTTGTCACATCTTCACGCTGGGGTTAAAAATTGCCCGGTAACTTTTGCCCTGATCGATGCCGATGAATCTGTATCCGAGCTCTATAACGACCCAAAACGCGATAAAACCACTATTTTGGTCGTCGAAGAGCCACTGGATATTTACGCAATCGAGCAGACCAAAGGCTACAGGGGGACCTATCATGTGCTAGGTGGTGCGGTGAGCCCAATTGACGGCGTTACTGTAGATCAGCTGCATATCAAAGAACTACTAGACAGAATTGAACCGGACGGGGTCAAAGAAATCATTATTGCAACTAATCCATCGGTTGAAGGCGAATCTACTGCGCTTCTGCTGCAAAAAATGCTTGCTGAGCAATACCCCGAAGTCAAGGTTACCCGCCTCGCTCGAGGGCTGCCGCTAGGAGTTGATCTCAGTTACGCTGATCAAATCACGCTTTCTGCGGCCCTCGAAAACCGTACTAAACTATAAAATACTCACTACTACGCCATGAAATCCCGTAGAGATAAGCATTTTTATTGACTTTTATACATGTCTGTGCTATAATTAGAAGAGGACACTTGTTTGTCCTCGTATTCCGCTAAAGGGGGTGTTTTAGTGAAACAATTTATATCAGAGAGAATGAGTCGCGATTACGCGCAGGAACTCGCAGTAATTACCGAGGTGCTTGAGGCAATATTGGCTGACACGGGTTATCCGAATATCGGGTGCCTAATGATTAGTCGCCCCAAGAATGGCACCCTGGGGCAGTTGTTGGAAGCGCAGATTGGGGAGGTCGATGAAGATCGTCACGATGTGTTCCTTGAACACATCAAAGTTCACAGTGAACTTTGCGGCGAAATTATTGGCCGCCTGGACCGCGCAACGTGTGCGCGTGATCATCCAGCACACGAAGGTCTCCAAAAGGGGAACCCGCGAGCACTATACTTACAGATTAACGAAGAGAAATGCTACATAGCATATTTCGGGAGCTATGAACAGGAAACAAGCTTCGAAATTGGACGAGTGTATTTAGCAATAGTAAAAATATTAAAGCACTTATACCCATTCGATAGACACCTGGAAGCAGTCGCAAACGGAGTAATCGATAATCTCCTTACCGTCGACCAACCCAAAAGCCGCCAAAGCTACAACGAAACACTTATCTTTGTTGATGAATGTTTCAGAGAACTGGCTCCGGGCAGCGCCATTTCGACGTGGATGAATAGCTGACCTGGCGTGACGGGGTCATCAGTAAAACGCAAAACACTGGGAAGTAATCCATAATCATACGAGGAATTACTGCCCGCTAGACATTCTCTCAAACCTGGGCGACCTGCGGTCGCCCTTAAACTTTGTAAAATTATTTTGCTCGCGCCGTAATAATCAGCCGATGCGTTGCGTCTTGATTTGGTAAAGATTCACCCGCACAAGTCATCAAAATAAGCGTATCTTCCGTCGCTCCTGCAAGCACCTTTCGCATACTGATTTTTTCTTTTTCGAGTACTTCGAGATAAGTAATTTCATAATTTCTATCATTATATGTTAATTCCTGACCAATTTCTAGCTGATCCAAATCTTCAAAGACCGTTGACGAATGCCCAACAATTAGGGTTTTATTTGGCTCGGAACTATACGAGCCCGCGATCATGTCTGGGACATTTAGTTGACGATCCTCAAGTTCAAGCTCCTCGACCGGTGTATCAAGCTGAATCCCCGGTATTACAAGCCGAGGATAGCTGGCCGCATCGGCTGGAATATTAGGCTGAAGTCCAAAATACAAGTACAGCGGCAAAACAAGCGAGATGAATAGCGCCAAAACTACTTTTACGGTGCGCTCACCCCAAGAAAACGGGTTAAGTCTACAGACCGACCTTCTTAGGTATAATTTCAGACGAGAAAAATCTGCTTTAGTAAAACGTTGCCAAACGCTTCCAAAAAATTGTATACACCTCCAAAAAAACCTCATCTATTTTTATTATAGCATAAGAGGAATATCCTGAAGACGCTTTCGCTTGTAAAATCTACAACGCTACTTTTTGATGTTATTTTGATACTAGCTACTTTTGTTTTGCGTCGATACGAGTTTCCGACCCAGGCTCAAGTGCTTTTTTATCCTTTTTATTATCATTGTCGTCTGCCTGTTGCTCTTTTGCCGAAATATGAATTGTCGTTCCAAAACCAACGCGCGATTTTACCTCGACTCGCCCGCAGCTTAACCCCGCACAAACTAGCGGGGAAAGAACCGTCTCACTATCATGAATCACAATATTACCATTTTCTATGCCAAGACTAATCGCACCGTGATTGCGGGATTTCTTGAGCAGATTCTGTAATTGCTCGTCAAGATGCGCCTGAACTTCCTCAGCGTCGACCACCTCACTATCTGAACCAACAACACCCAAATTCAGCTCAATATGCCGATCGTTCGAAAGCGGCAAATACTTATTATAAATATCACTAATCAAAATCGACAAACGTTTCATGTTTTTATTATAAGGGATACGGTTACACTAAGCAAGAGCTCCCCCGATTCTCTTAATAAGTCGAGAAGATCTGCGACCAATAAGTCTTATAGGGCGAATTCGGATCAAATACGAAACCTACCGAAAGATATTTAAAGTTTGGATCGAGGATATTCTTTTTGTGCTCAGGTGAGTTCATCCAGCCAAGCACGGTGGTTTCCGGGGAAACTGCAAGACCGCCCGCATTAAGATTTTCGCCACTACGCCCGCCGGAAGCTGGAATTGGGCAAGCCGTTGACCAATCCGAACCGTCAGGACGCTGATGGGCATAAACTTTCATAATTTCACTAGCGCGAGTATTCGCCGCTGCTGCACAAGTTGACCCCCAAACTAGCGCTCCTACGCCAGCCTTGGCACGTTCTTGATTAACGAGACCGAGTACATCTCGTTTCCACTGCTCAACTGGCGGAGCAATCACTGTCACGGTAATCTCATCACGTCGCCGGCCGTCATAGGTGCCAGCCGTAATTGTCACTGTACCCGTGCCAACAATCACCGGCGTACGACAAACCGAACCGTCGTAACCCAGCATCGTACGGGACGCCGCAAAGCCACGAATAACTGCAGTGTTGCTAGTTTGCCAATACATATCACCGATATTCGTCAGACCTCCACCAACACAAATATCGCGATCGGCGGTCTGATAAATCGTTGTCGAGGTTTCATTCCAGAGCTGCCCAGCTGGCACCGGCTGGACACCGCTATTACTAACCTGCGTAGTGCTTACATCTCCCGTATCCCCCTCTGAGGTTTCGGTCTCTGCGCTATCTACGATCACGATCGCATCTTGCTCAACTAGCCCCGGCGCAAGCAATTCCGCCTCCGCAAGGTTTTCTGCAATTACATCGCTACGCTCCGAAACCACTTGAAATTCAATGCCGCCGTTCAGATTAATTGCCGAAAAGATCATTACACCAACAATCAGAATCACGACTGCATTCAAAGAAAGCAGGATCGTCATCTTGGTCTGATGCATCATTCTCGCAGTCACGTCAGTTCTCCAACCTCATGCCCGAATATGTTTTTCTGAATCAATTACTGTTGCGACTAGATTAATTATCATCTCTAGTTGAATCAAATCGCGACGCTCAAAACTGGTTTTGCCTAGCGGTTTACCAACAATCAATTGACCGAAAGTCTTACCTTTGGCATTGCGAAGCTCGGCTGCCGCTTTTAGCCCCAATGCATCGAAAGTTTTTTGCACAGTTTTGTTTGGTTCTTGCCAAACCCCGTGCGCAGTTTGTTTAAGATGTGTAATCTGCGATAACTCCGCCGAAGTAAGACTGAGTGACTTCGAACCATACAAGCGACCATTAATAATGAAACCAATATAGTCAAAATGTAGATGGTCAGCCAAGAAACCTGCTAGCTCGCGCAAATCAATGTTGCGACTCGCTAAACGATTCAACTTCTTAATTACATACGCCATGTCAACTTGTCCGACCGAGATCATCGAGCGCACTTGAGCACTCATTTCATTTAACACTGGCATGAGCAATAGCACTATCACTATCATGATAAAATTCAACACCAAAATCGAAGTCGAAGGGTTCGGAATCTTGAATAGTGCAGTAAAAATAATGTAGAAAATCATCATATATGCCATCACGCCCGAGCAGATCAATACTACCGAGCTCATCACCTTTAGCCAACGTGAATCAACCGGAATCGTACGATAGCGAAGCATAGCATAATAAATCGAAAAGATAGCGAGTCCAACTCCAACCGGACCAACCCAAATCAGGCTATAGTTAAAAATCGGCAAAATAGCATCAAAGAAGCAGGAAATTGTACCTGAAATTCCAAAACCAGCCAAGATTACATAACCACTATAACGAACTTTCTTCTGCCGCGCATGCTTCGCGTGAATCAAGAGCGCCGCCCAAGCTACCACATTGTCAATCATCAAGAATGCGACATACAACCAGTATGGCCAACTATTAACTATTTGCAAGGAATTGCCCTCAACGCCAATTACATGACCGGAGAAGAAAATTGAGTGATCTTGCAGAGCCAACGTCATCAAAATCGCGTAGAAAACCACGCTTACAACCGTAAGTAACTTTCCCCAGGCATATTTCCAAGCGCCAAACCCAAGCACCGTAACGCCGAGCATCGCACCGCCCAAATATACTCCAGCTGCAACTGGTACAAGCCACTTCGCCTCAGTTTCAGGCGTCAAAGCCATAAATAATGCAATTGAAATCCCCCAAATTGCCGCTGAGACGGTTGCGCCAAAGAACCAAACCATGCGTGAATGATCGGATTTCGGTGAACCGAGTAAAGCGCACAGACCAGCTAGGAAGGCAAGAATTGCCGTCACATAGGTTAATATTGATACCAAACTCACTACTTGACCTCCTCGATTTTTTGAATTATACTCAGTTTAGCATATACATTAAGCGAGGTCAACATTTTATCATGGCATCCACTAAAACCAGTCAAAAACTCATTAAGCACCGCATTTGCGCTGCCTCGCGCACGATTGCCTGTATTTCTTTTTTGATCCTAACTATTATCGGTGTCTCATCGTTGGTTAGAGCGATGTCGCTCGAAAACATTGCCAATGAGAACGGTATCCCAAGCAGTTGGAATGCCGCTTCGACGAGCCTACCCGATACTATTACTGTACCGATTACTTACTGGGATCAGCGTGAAGATCAGTGTTGGCGTGACGGTGCTGACCGCGATTGGAACGATACCGTGGGGATGACCGATACAGATCTCATCAATATGCTTACCCCTGATCGCCAATTCGAATGGACGCGCTGCGTAGTCTATGCCTCGCGCTACCCGAAGCAGCTGCAATTCGGCATCGTCAAGGATACTCTTGGAGCAGACGGTCTACCAATTCCGCGCTTCACCAATTATTCCGATGCCTATGCAGGAGGACTAAATCCACTTAGTATGAACGTTACTGGCCACGATCCGGTAGCCCCAGGTGATAATTTTTACAAATGGTTTCACGAAGTTCCAGGTCAGTCTCACGAAGTTAAGGGCGAAACTATCACCTTCAACCGTATTAGCGAAAATCGTTACCAGTTCAACAACCGCGGTCAATTCCCAATTGATCATATTCATTTTTCAGATGCCGACTGGGCTACCAGTACTGGGCATAATTTCCATTTCACCGCGCACATGAATTTTGCCGCCAAAATCGCTGCCACCGGTACCGAACGTTTTGACTTCATCGGCGACGACGACGTTTGGGTGTTCCTCAATGGTCATTTAGTGATCGACCTGGGCGGCTTGCATGAAGCTCTCAGCGGTCATTTCATCGTGAATAAAGATGGCTCCGTCACTAGCTCGGTAACCGATTCCGACGGCGCAGTTACCACTAAAACCTACAATATTGGCATCAAAGCTGGCGATGTTGTGAATCTTGACTTCTTCTACGCCGAGCGCAGTACTAGCGAATCAAACACTATGATTACGATTTCCAATATGAACTGGCCGATTTCTGCCGATAGCAACATCGAAGGGAAGAATCTAGGTAAAATCGAGGGCAAAAATAGCAATTTAATCGAATATACCGCTAGTATTCACAACCGTGACCCAAAAAATCCTTTGCAAATTCGGCGCGTAGCAGCCTATATCAAAGACACTGCCAAAACCGCTAGCGGCACCACAGTCAAAGAAGGCTATATCCCGCTCAGCCTTGACACGCTCTATTACACCACCACGCCAAACGACAATGATTCTTGGCAGCAAGTTGCAATTAGCGCGCCCAAGAATAGCGAAGCTGGGTTCGTGCTTGAATCACCAATTCAGCTAGCTCCGGATGGCCAAAATGGTAGCGAGGCTTATTTCCGTTACTATGCCGAAACCGCCGATCTAGTCGGAAGCGTTGACGCGCAGATTAATTATTATACAACCCTAGAGGGCAATAGCGGTATCACCTACGATAGCACAAAAATTCCTTACGAAACCGAGATCCCGCCCGAGCCCCTCCAGCCAAATACTGTCACCGTGCACTATTACTATGAAAAGGAAAATCCGGACGATGAAGACGTAGAAGCTTCTGCACCGGTCACTGAGACGCACTATGAAGGTGAGAGTTTTGAAATCAAATCCCCGGAGATTGAGGGATACAAACCAAACATTGATACTATTTCTGACACCATGGGCAAGGAAAATCTCGAGTACATCGTGCGCTACTCTAAGATTCCTGTCGAAGAACCGATTCAAAAGACTTACAAACTCACCATCCATTATGTCTACGAAGACGGTAGCGAAGCAGCTCCGGATTATATTGAGGCCGACCTGAAGCCAAGTGACACTTACGACATAAAATCGCCCGAGGTCGAGGGTTTCTCGCCAAGCGAGACAACTGTTTCCGGCCAAATTGAAGAAAAAGACGTAGAGATTATCGTGCGCTATACAAAAAATCCTACTACCGAGCCAACCCCACCGGCTCAGCCCGAACAACCAGCGCAACCTACTCCTACGCCTGAAATTCCCATCATCCGCAGCGATGATACTCTAGATAGTGGTCTAATGTTCCTCTCTCCGCTTGGTGTAGTCGCTTACGTACCAAATACCGGGGTCGTTAGCTCCGCCATTGTACCTATGTTTGAACAATATTTTGCCGAAGTCATCCTCTCGCAAGCCTTCGTGATGGCAGTGCTGGCAATTTTCGCGATTTCCTTCGCTATCTACTTCTCTTTGCGTCGCTATTTGAGCCTTAATACCGTTACTCGACATACTAGCAAGAAAGCACACCAAAATACGGCTAAATCAGCTAAACGTACTCGAACTAAAAAAGCTTCTGCGAAGGTTGCCAATCAAAAGCTTGCAAAAACTACTCAAAAATCAAGTAAGGCAAATGCAAAGCCAAAGAGTACCGCTAGCACATCCGCAAAAACTTCTTCAAAATCCACCTCAAAAAAGTAGTATAGTAATTGCGTTTTTATAGATTATAGTGCGTCTCCTATTGACTTTTTGAGTTATGTGTGCTATAATGGAGCTATGAGACCGAGCTATACCAATACCGGTATAGGAGTCCATGCACATGAAAAGGAGGTGTCTCTCATGGCAGAGAGCACAAATATGAACTTAGGATTATTAGAAGGTTCTAATAATCCTTCATCCGCGGATGAAGCGGAAGTTGCAAATGGTATTATGGACACGATCAAAGGTGGTGCTACACCCCTCGAAGAAATGTCTAACAGCGACGCTACCGGCGATACCGGGAAAGCTTGCGAACAGAAAATCGGCGCAGACAAGACTTGCGCGCCCGAACCGGCGAGCACAGCAGAAGTCGATACAGGGGTCGCTGCGGCTACAGAGACCGATGGTATTGCTGCCTCAGGAGACATGGGTACTATGCATACGGCAGACACCGGTCCGGCCATTAAACCCATGTCGACACAGACAATTCAACAGGACAGAAAAACGACTACTGATCGCGTGTATGCCTGTGCGGTTCGACCAAAGGGTCTGATCCTTACCGAAGCGATGGTTGCCGAGGCCTGGAAGGAATCAACCAACGCCTATTCTAAGCGTCGGGAGATTCACCTGATCGCGCAGGCGGTTGACCCCAAAACCAAAGAGAACGTCGGAAAATCGGTCGATTTTAGCGTCATCCCCAACGACCTCAGCCATGGCGGTGTGCCTGGACGGACAGTCTGTTTTACGGGTTGTTTGGCGAACAATGTCAACATACCGAACTACGAGAATGGCGGGCTGCATCCAAAAGATGAAATTGGATGGTCTGAAGGATGCGTATGGATAGCTATCGTCTTTGATTTATACGACCAGGTCGGTGAAGTGTTGCACTATGTCAATAAAGACGGCTTGCCTTGTGAGCTTCCGGCAACAAATCGTTCCACCGCGCTAAATCCGAACGCCATCCCGCCCATCATGTTGTAAGGGGGGCGTTGCCCCCATGTCACTTATTCATATCAATTCACCTCCACCCTCCTGCCTAGTCAGGAGGGTTCTCTTATTTTAGGACCCACCGATTTAGCCCCATGGACGCAACTCGACCTTTTATCTCCAGCAAAGTAATACTACAATTAAACTCGCTGCTAGATAACTTGGAGCGCTCCAAAATCTCATCACCGTCGCAAGCCCCTTCGCTGAGGGCTTTTAAAATTGCGGTTTCAGCTCTAGAATCGCCAACTAGCGAAATCTCGCTTTTGGCTTTGCGGCGCTTCGGCGGAGGAGGGAACAAGAAATCCAAAACATCATTAACTTCGATGTAAACCTGCGCTCCGCCACTAGCTAATAGCTTATTGCAGCCCCGAGAAGACGGACGCTGCACATCACCTGGCACCGCAAAAACCTCTCGTCCCTGTTCTAACGCATGCGCTGCCGTATTAAGAGACCCGCTGCGTTCTGCGGCCTCGACGATTACCACCGCGTCGGCAAGCCCGGAAATAAGCCGATTTCGACGCAAAAAGCAGGTTTGACACTCCCATTTTGAGCCAAATTCCACTCCTGGAGCGACTTCACTCATAATCATACCGGATTTTTCAACAATTTCCGCCGCCAAACCCCGGTGTTGGCGCGGATAAATATCATCAATTGCCGTGCCTAGTACTGCCACTGTCACCCCACCAGCCTCCAACGCGCCCCAGTGCGCAATACTATCAATCCCATACGCCAGCCTTGAGATATGGCCCAAACGGCCCATCAGCGGCAATAATCTCGACACCG
>WSMR01000021.1 GCA_013316435.1 Candidatus Saccharimonadota bacterium
GTGAAAATTCGCCAGGCGATTCGCCAAGGGGTTGATATTGGTCAAGTTCGGTCGGTACTGGGCTATGAATTTCCGCTTGACTACCCGATTTTGGAATCGCAGATTAATCTCGAGGAATTTCCGGCGTTACCCGAGTATAATCTAGAAGCAGCGAAGGCAGCACTAGCTAGCGAAGCGGGGCAGACGCTGAGATTAGTAACGATTGATTCGGGTTATTTCCCGGAGCTGGCCGAAGAATTCAAGTCGCAGCTCGAAGCACTCGGCTTCAAAGTCGATCTTGCAGTTTATGCTCCGAGCCAAGAATTCTTAGTCGAGGTGATTCAGGCGCGCGATTATGATATTTTGCTTTACGAAGTTGAGCTTGGTGCCGACCCGGATTTGTTCGCGTATTACCATTCCAGCCAAACTTCAACCAGCGGGCGCAACTTGTCCGAATATTCGAGTTATTTGGTAGACGATTTGATTCTTGGCGCACGTATTTCAACGAATCCGACCCTTCGAATCGCCAAATATCAAACCTTCCTGAATCGCTGGGTGAGCGACGTCCCAGCGATTGGAATTTATCAAACTAGCCTGGTTTACTATTTTAATAAAAACGTACGGAATTTTTCAGAAGACAATCGCTTGGTATACGCGACTGATCGCTTCATGGATGTGGAATATTGGGCTGTAAATCGTGCCGAAAAGAACCGAACGCCGTAGAGGCAGGTTAGTGTGAGACGGCTTATGCTTGACTTTTTGCAGATTCTGTGATACAATAGAGGCAATCCTCTAGCAAATGTGCTGCTTTCTAATGTCTTTTTGTGTTATAATAGACTCTATGAGAGAATTAGCAAAAGATTTATTGACGAAAATTGGGCAAAAAGTTGAAGTTGCTGGTTGGGTGAACTCGCGGCGTGACCATGGCGGATTGATTTTTATCGATCTTCGTGACCACACCGGGATCGTGCAGTTAGTGATTACTCCTGATACGGCTGAAGCATTTAAGATTGCTGAAACTTTGCGTGATGAATTTGTGATTGGTGCGTTTGGCGTGGTGCAGGAGCGGGTCGAGGAGCTGAAAAACCCGAATTTAGAGACAGGCGCGATTGAGGTCGTTGTCGAGAGCCTGAGGCTAATCAATAAATCTGAGCCTCTGCCAGTCAATACGCATGATGAGGGTGATGCTTCGAGTGAAGAGTTGCGGCTCAAATATCGTTATCTTGACCTCAGGAGGCCGAGTATGCAGAACATTCTGCGCCGACGAGCAGAGTATTATCGCTATTTGCGTAATTTTATGGACAAGAATGGCTTCGTTGAGATTACTACGCCGATTCTTGCGAATTCGTCACCGGAGGGGGCGCGGGATTTCTTAGTACCGAGTAGGTTGCATCCGGGGAAGTTTTATGCTTTACCGCAAGCGCCGCAGCAGTTTAAACAGCTCTTGATGGTGGGTGGTGTGCCGCGTTATTATCAGATTGCGCCGTGTTTTCGCGACGAAGACCCGCGCGCTGATCGTTTGTATGGCGATTTTTATCAGCTTGATCTTGAGATGGCGTTTGTTGAAGATGGTGCTGAGGTACGAAAAACCGTTGAGCCGATGGCGAAAGGGCTAGTGACTGAGTTTGCAGGCAAAGAGCTGATGAGCGAAGAAGTGCCAATACTAACCTATCGGGAGGCGCTGGAGAAATATGGGACCGACAAGCCGGATTTGCGCTATGATCTTGAAATGGTAGAGCTGACAGAGGTACTCAAGGATACGGAATTTAAGGTCTTCCAGGCGCCATGCGTGAAAGCGATTCGGGTGCCAGGCGGGGCGAGTTTCACTAGAAAGCAAATTGATGAATTTACTGAATTGGCACGCAAAAATGGCGCAGGTGGTTTGGCGTACATTATTTATGAAAATGGCAATGTACGTAGTCCGATAGCAAAATTTTTGACGCCGGAGGAACTTGCCGTTATTGGGGAACGTACTGGCGCAAGAGATGGGGATGCAGTATTCTTTGGTGCGGATGAGCGTGCAGTGGTGAACAAAGTACTAGGTGAAGTGCGGATTGCTATGGCTGATGTGCTAGGGCTTAAGGATGAAAGCAAAGTAGCGCTTTGTTGGATTATTGATATGCCGTTTTATGAATGGGATGAGAAGAATAAGCGGCTTGATTTTGGTCATAATCCGTTTAGTATGCCAAAAGGCGGCATGGCGGCGCTTGAAAACTCTAAGACCGATGCCGAGCGGCTTGAAATCGTGGCAGATCAGTATGATCTAGTGATGAATGGTTACGAGGTGCTCTCGGGCGCGGTACGGAATTATAATCCGGAAATTATGTATAAAGTGTTTGGGATTTTAGGCTACGACAAAGATTATGTCGCACAGAAATTTGGCGGGATGCTGAATGCTTTCAAATTTGGTGCACCTCCGCATGCGGGTTGCGCTTTTGGGGTAGACCGCATGTTTATGGTCCTGAACGATCTGACGAATATTCGCGATATAGTGGCATTTCCAAAGAATGGTTCGGGTGTGGACTTGATGATGGATTCTCCGTCACAGGTTGACGCGGTGCAACTTGATGAATTGGGGCTTAGTCTGAAAGACTCACAGTAGAAGCACTGGCTGTGCTATAATAATAATATGAAGCAGCAGGCGAAATGGCTGAGGTTTGGTATTGGCGCAGCGGTTACCGGGATTGTGCTGGCGGGATTTGGCGTCTCGAAGGCGGTTTTTGCGGATGATAACGTTGACCAGGCGGTGCTTGATAATATTTCTCAGAATTGCAGTTCAATCAAGCAGTCTTTAACCGATTTGCAGCGTGCGGATTCACGGACGCGAGCCTATCTTGGTTCGGCTTATGAATCAGTGGTGCGGGATTTTATTACGCCGCTGAACCTGCGACTAGTAAAGAATAATCGTGTTGACACGAAACTTTTTGAGATTCAGGGGGACTTTTCGAGTCAGCAGGCAGATTTTCGGACTGAGTATACCGCTTATATGCGTGAGCTCGAGGGGTTAATCGCGATGGATTGCGGAGGGCATCCTCAGGAATTTTATCGACAGTTAGAAAAAACGCGTGAGCATCGTACAAAATTGCACAATTTGGCGGAAAGTTTAAATAAATTAGTCTCGGCACAGTATCAAGGGGTTGCGAGCCTGAAGGGGGATTTGTGATGGCTAACAATACGGCAATAGAACAGAAAAAGCCGAGTTCGCTGATGGTGGTGAAGAAAAAGCCGGAGCAGGGCGCGCGCAATTTGACTCTTCTAGGCGTGGGTGCGATTTTGATTGCGATTGTGGCGACCAGCCTTGAACTTTGGATTTATCGTGAGACTGGCGATATTTACCTTGACCGTTCACGCCCGGGGTTTTTGCCGGATGCGGAAGAGGTGGAAGAAGATACTGAGGCCGATTCGGGCTATATTTATCCTGAAAATGGCGCTTTGGATGCCTCAGAGCTGGATGATTATTTGCGTGAACTCAAAAAAGTTGAGGAATCGCTAAACAAGATCCAAAATCCCTATGGGTCAAATGCGCTGTCGAATGAGTCGCTTGGGATTGAGGCGGCAAAAGAACAGGAGTAGAGACGCTGACGTGGTTGCAGCGCTGGGTTGGTGCTGTACGGAACGTCAAGCAAGCCTGTTCCTTGACGGACTTTTGCTAGGCGACCCCTGGTCGGTCAATAATTGCTGATGCTTGATTGCCAGCGTAAACGAGCTTTCTGAGCCAAAGATCAGCTGGGCCAGCGCTCATCAGTAGTACTAAATACCCTTTATTGTGCCATTTTTTTAGTTCCGTGGCGAGCTTATCATTGAGCTCGGCGGGCTCGGCAATTTTTTTGTTATCGAGCTTAGTAATGAAATCGGATGGTGTCAGGACTTTGCGTTTGGGGTCTTCACGGGTGAGATAAGTTGGCAGCCAATAGACTTTGGTAACGCCGTCAAAAGCGTTTGCATAATCCGCGGCTAATTCTGACTGACGAATATTTTGGTGGGGCTCATAGACCGCTACTACGCCCTCCAGATCGCGGCGTTCTGCTTCTTCGCGAGCGATTTCGACCGTGGCGGCAACCTCCTCGGGGTGATGGGCATAATCAGAGTAATAGCCTTCGGAAACTTGTTCAAAACGTCTTCCGACACCTGGGAAGGAATTAATTGCGTTCAGGATTTGCTTGTGACTGCTGCAAAATCGTTTTAGTCCGCGTTTTGCCGGGATCATGCGCGCCAGGGCGTCGATGGCGAGTGTAGCGTCGTAGCGACGAGCTTCGCCAGCTAGTGTCACACCAGCAGCAATTTCGTCGCCGCGGATAATCTGCTCACTTTGAGCTTCAAATTGACGAAAGGCATCTTGATATTCCTGTTCCGTGGGATAGATATCAGGGTGGTCATAAGTCACAGTCGGGATTACTGCAAGCCAAGGATGATAAGCGAGGAAATTTCGGTCGTATTCGTCGGCTTCATAAACAAAATATTCCGACCCCGGTTCATAATGCCCGGCTTCTGCAAAAGGTAGAGTTGTGCCAATAAGATAAGAAAGTGGTAAACCAAGTTGTTTTGCTCCCCAAACAATCATGGCGGAGGTAGTGGTTTTGCCATGGGTTCCAGCTATGGCAACGAGTTTGAGCTTCAATTTTTTAATCAAAAAACTAATAAATTCATCACGTTTAGAAATTTTGAGCTTTAATTTTTTGGCCAATACTAACTCTGGATGATCCTCTGGCAGGGCAGAAGTGTATACAAACCAGTCAACGCCCTCATTTTTGGCGCGAGCTTGCAAGAAGCTACCATCTTGCTCGCCTAGGCAAAGATTAATCCCGGCGTTTGTGAGCTCGTTTGTGATGGCTCCGGCCGCTTGATCAGAGCCAAAAACCATCATGCCGGCATCTTTTGCCATTAAGGCTAGTGGTCCCATACCAGTACCGGAAATTCCTGAAATATAAATCTTCATATGCTATAATTATAGCAAATGGGTGGTAAAAAATCGAATCGGATTCGTGAGCGACTTTATAAGTGGAAGAGCGTACAAACTTGGCAGCTATTATTGCTACTTGTTCCGTTGGTTTTTTTGGCGGCGACTTTGCTTAGGTTTGATCATATCAAGATGGCAAAACTCCGCCAAGCCGTAATTGATGCAGATACTGTCGGGAACCAAGAAAATATTAATTCCGGACTAAAAGAGCTGGAAGATTTTGTTTTCTCACACGTTGTGATTAATGTGCTAGATGATAATGGTAATCAAAGGATTATTTTCGGCACGGGACCGTTTTACCTTGAAGAGTCGTATATTCGCGCTGCAAATGCTGCGATTGAGGAGGCGGAGAATACTTTGGCGGACGATTCAAATCCAAACGGTAATATTTATGAAGCCGTACGACAGGTTTGTCAGCCGCTGGCGCACCAAAATGGCTGGAATTCGCACCAACAGGAATATTTGGACTGCTGGACAGGGGAACTGGCGAAATATCCTGCGACTGAGACGCTAAGTTCAGCGATTATCTCGGCCAATGTGCCTTCTACGGAGCTATTTCGCTATGAATTTGCTTCGCCGTTACTCGCGCCGACTGCGGCTGGCGGAGTAATCCTAATCTGCATTATTATTTTGATTATTATATTGGTGCGCTTGATTGTTTGGATTGTTTTAAAAATCGCACTTGGTATTACGGAATTTCGCGATAGATTAGCAGCCAAATCACGGCGTTAATGTTGTAAAAACTACACGATATTACCACCCCTGTTGAACAGGGAAAAGCTTACGATTATCCCGTAAATTCGGCAAAACCCCTTGACGCTCTCGAGAAATCAGAATAAGATAAGAATATATTAACCTAAGGAGGGACCTAATGGCCTACGAACATACCAACAGTAAAGGCACCACTTATTATCTACGTAAATCTGAAGTCACCCTACGCGGCGGGAAGCCACAGACAATTTATTTCTTCACCAAATCTGCTGAAGGTGGTAAGGGTACTCCATGTGATTTGCCAGAAGATCGCGTTGTAAACGAAAATCCGCGCAATGGTTTCTTGACTTTGAAGAAAAAGACAGCTTAAGCGCGCACAATTTAGGTACAAAGAATCTACTCTGTAAGCATTACAGGGTAGATTTTTGTTGGATACTCAGTGGATATTGATGCTAAAAATATTTAGAAGCACGTCGACATTTTACGGCTTAAAAGAAACACTTCGTGAGGAGCCCTCTAGAGTAAAGTTCAGCTAAGAACTACTTAGTTTTAGGTTTTGAGTTCAGTTTCTGCGTCCTCGCGGCTTTTTCAGCAAGTCGAAGACAAAAGTCGATAATAAAGCTAGACTAAGCGCAGCGAGTAGCTCTATGGCATCCAGAGGCGCCATGCCGACTAAGTGATTCAAGAATGGCACGTAGATTAGTAACATGAGCACGCCAATGATGACGCTATTAATTATCACGATTACCTTGTCTTTGAGGTCGACAATAAAGTTTTTGATAGCATAATCATCCGACTGCAGAACATAGACTACTAAGACGTTTGCTAGGATCAGTGTCGTGAAAGCGACGCTAGTGGCAAGATTTCCCGTAGCGCCAGTTTTTAGAAGATAAAAATAAGCAACAAACGTAACGCCAAACATCGCTGAGCCCTGCAAAATGCACTTAAATACCGTGGCGGCGTCTAGTAGCGATTCTTTGAGCGGGCGTGGCGGCTCGTTCATGATGTTTTCGTCAGGTTGAATACGCTGGAAAATAATTGAAGACGTAGGGTCAATAATTAGCTCAAGCAAAACTACATGAATAGGCAGTAGCAATAATGGTAAATCGGCTAGCGGAATAATTAGCGAAGCCAGGATAATTGGTATGTGAATAACAAGAATGTACTCAATGGCTTTTTTGATATTGTCATAAATAACTCGGCCATTTTCAATTGCAGCCACGATAGTGCTAAAATTATCGTCAAGCAAGATAAGGTCAGCAGCTTCCTTAGCAACATTAGTGCCACGTTCGCCCATAGCGATACCGATTTCGGCCTTCTTGAGCGCCGGTGCATCATTGACGCCGTCACCGGTCATTGCGACAACTTCATGGTTATTTTGCAAAGCTTTTACGATTCGCATTTTATGGTTTGGGTAAACGCGAGCAAAAATGTCGGTTGTTTGAACTCGCTTCTCGAGTTCCTCATCGCTCATTTTTTCAAGTTCTGCTCCAGTAATAATTTCGGTATGATCACTCAGGCCAATCTGCTTGGCTATTCCGGCAGCGGTATTACCGTTATCGCCGGTAATCATAATCACGCGTACACCGGCGTTATGACAGGAGGCGATTGATTTTTTTACACCAAGCCGGGGTGGGTCAGCGAAGGCAATTAAACCCACGAAAGTTAACTCATTTTGACCTAGATTTTCTGGAATTTTATTGACACCCTCGCGTTTGGCAACCGCTAGCACTCGGTAGCCATGGCTCGAAAAATCATTGGCCTGCTTAATTATTTCTGTTTGCGTTGACTGATCAAGATGACAAAGCGGCAAAATGCTTTCATAAGCGCCTTTTGCGCAGAGAATTTGATTGCCGCTAAGATTCCAAATTTGTCCCATCATTTTGTCTTCATTGTTGAAGGCGTACTCGTGAGTTATTGGATAATTGATATATGTATTAATATCGACGCCTTGATCGGCGGCATGTTCCTGAATTGCAATTTCCATTGGGTCATAAGGTAATTTATGACAAGCCAAGAGCGCAATAAATGGTAGACTGATATCATGGGTAAGAGTATCCTGCACGGTCATTTTATTTTGTGTCAAAGTGCCGGTTTTATCCGTGCATAGTACAGTTACGGCGCCAAGCGTCTCAACGGTTTTCATATTGCGGGTGAGCGCGTGCTTTTTGGCGAGTTTCCAAGCTCCCATTGCTAGGAATACCGTGAGTACTACCGGTATTTCTTCGGGAATTGTGGCCATTGCCATCGTAAGTCCCGATAGGATAGCCTGGATGATGCGTTCTTTAAAGACTAAACCGTTGTTATAAAAGAAATTCACTACCGCAACAATCAAACAAAAACTCAAACTAATGATTGTGCAAATAATTACTAATTTGTTGATTTGTTTTTCGAGCGGAGTTTTGGTGTGTTTGATTGATTTTAGGGTGCTGCCGATTTTACCATATTCAGTGCTTTTGCCGACTGCGGTAATTTCGATGATACCTGATCCACTCGTCACATCACAACCGGCATAACACATATTTAGGCGGAAGTGCCGACTGTTAGTATCATTAGTCTTTTTATAAACTACTTCTGACTCGCCGGTCAAGGCTGATTCATTAACGCCTAGACCGGCAGCCTCAAGCACCTTGCCATCGGCAGGTATTTTATCACCTTCCTCGAGTAATACGATATCACCAACTACAATATCTTTGCTATCAATTGTAATACGTTTGCCATCTCGGATCACGTCGACATTGAGCGCAGATAAAGTATCGAGGGCTTCAAGCGCTTTGTCGGTTTTACGACCCTGAAAGAACTCGATTCCGCTTACGAAAAATACCAAGATTAACATAATGATGCCATCAGTAAATTCACCAAGAATAAAGTAAACACTTGCAGTAATAAGCAGCAAAATAAACATTGGTTCAGCTAAAACATGGAGAACCTGTTGAACTAAATTAAGCTTGCGCTTCTTTTCTAGTTCATTGGTGCCGTAAGTTTGGCGAGATTGATTTACCTCGGCCTCGCCCAAACCTTGTATATTTCTCGATAAATTTTGCGTTGAATTGTCCATAAGCTCTATATATTATACAGCTCTCACGGATTTAATTCAAAATTGCAATCATAATATTTAGATAACCGGCGAACGTCGCCCACGATAGATAGGGGAGGAGTAGCCACATGGCGGCGCGGTGATTTTTGGCGCCCCAAATGACTAGTGCTAGAATCATTGCCCAAAGCACGATTAGCCAAATAAACGCAAAAATATTGAATCCAAATCAAAAAGTAGTCTATACTCATCAATATATACAATATAGTCCAAGCAACCGGAAAGAGCCAAGCTGGTGGCGCGAGCGGAGGCTGGTTAAAACTACCAAACTCTTGAATTATTGCGAGTTTTTGTTACAATTAAAACACTATCATGTGCCCGTGGTGGAATTGGTAGACACGCTACCTTGAGGTGGTAGTGGCGATTTAAGCTGTGCTGGTTCAAGTCCAGTCGGGCACACCAAAAATCGAAGCTGATACGCCTTTTTTGGGGCGGTTTTTGCGTGTTAAGAAATATAACCTATCTCCACTAGCCCTTCTAATTTATAGGACTTATTTATTGTAAAGAATACAACAAGATGCACTTTACTCATGGAACAACTGTTTGTTGTATTCTTTACAATAAATAAATCTGTTCTAAATCTCATTATATAAATTAGAAGGGCTAGTGGAGATAGATATACTCCTCCCCTCTCACCTCCCGACGCAGCGAAGAGCGAAACCGTAGCCACGACCGTTGA
>WSMR01000022.1 GCA_013316435.1 Candidatus Saccharimonadota bacterium
CAGTGATTTCTACATCTTCGTTACCGATCCGGCCGGTGACAGTTTCTTGGCTTGGGTAGTAGCCATCGATCGACGGCGAAGCAACGCTATACGTCGCACCCGTAACATAGTTCTCACTGTAGTCCGGCGCAGCTTCAGTACCATCAGCGAAACGATAGTGAATTGTAACCTTAAAGATTGATGGAATCAGATTGGGGCTCGCAGTAAAGACAACTTTATCCTCGTAAATACCGCCTACGACCGTATTATCAATCTTTACACCAAAAGTCACAGTGGTAGTCTCACCGTCTCCAGGAAGGAGCTCTTCGGACTGCGCAATTAGATTAGGAGTAGTTGCTGGTACTGCATGGAATTCGCTATTATCGGCATTATAAGCACCCACACTGTAACCCCAACGGTTATCCGGAAAACTAGCAGTATTAGTGCTAGCATCAAGAGCCGGAATAGTCCTTGTACTGTCAGTGGTATGAACAAGTGCGGTAGTCGTATCTTCATCTTTGATTGAGAGTTGATAGCCCGTGCGCACATTGGTGCGTACTACAAGATCGAGCATGTTTGTAGCGAGATCTCCGCCCGAAACCGGCTCTAGCACGACTTGATCAGTCTCTGTAGTATGGTTACCGACAGGATAGACGGCTAGCGAAAGTACTGGAAGAATATTAACGTCAACCTGCACATTGACCTGATCACTGCCAGGGGTCTGAGCCGTCTCTGCCGCAGTGCTAACATCACTCTCAGGAGACTGGGCAGCAGCGTTATCAATAGTTAACAAAAATGTCCCTGCGCTAAGGAGCAGTGCAGAGAGGAAAAAAGATATGACAACAAAAGCTCTGGGGAGAGCCTTGCGCCCACAAAAAACTTCTTTAATTGGTCTACTCATGCCGAAATTATACCACGAGCGGTTTACGCTCACAAGACTTTTTTACCGCTGATTACGTGCTATAATCATAATATATAAGTGAGGTAGAATATGCAGAAGCAGAGAGCAAATCAGCGTAAATTAATCATGATAGTTGCGATAATTTTATTTGTGGCACTAGCAATCGTTGCGACAGTACTAATAGTAAATAGGGTACAAAATGAACAATCCAGCGAGACGCTCGGCGCGACCGCAAAATGTGGCGATGTCTTCCAGTGTATTGAAAAACTCGACCCCGAAAGTAGTCTCGAAGAGATGAATCGCGTTGTAGGCTCTGATGCCGAGCTTGCCTCCGAGAAGGATAATACCAAAGTTTATAAATGGACGCTGGCCGATGATACCACTATCGAAGCCCGCTTCGAGACTTATGAGCACGAGAATTCAGATAATACTCGCACTTTTGTGACTTTTAGTATTGAATATCCGGAAAATCTCGCCAGCCATGATGCTGACTTATCACGTTGGCCGGAAATTAAGGAAAAAATGGGCGAAGCTGACGGCGTCACTTATGACCAGTTCGTCGATATGGTGGGCGGAGTTGACGGCACAATTGAGGAAAAGTCCCAGGGTAGCAAGAAATTCTATTGGTTTGACCAAAACGGCGGGTATCTGAGCGCCAGCTTTGACAACGACTCCGGCAAATGCACTTTTGCCTCCGGTAGAGCCTAAAAAGCCAAGCCCGTAGCATCATAACTCCGGGCTCCAACCTTGCCAAATTAGTGATGATGGTGATGATGCCCATGTCCGCTTGAAGATGCTTGCTTCACACGGCATTCATGCTCGTCGCAGTTCTCCCCTGGGCGCTCGATTTCAATCGTCAAATGCCCTACGTGATGTTCAAGTGCACACGCTCGCAAAGCATCTTTCAACTCGTACGTCGTCTTTTTGTTCGTGACAATATGCACGGTTGCGTAATTATGCTCGCCATCAATGCTCCAAATATGTAGATGATGAACATCTTCCACGCCCGGAATTTTGCTAAATTCCCCCCTCAACTGAGATACCGAAATTCCCTGCGGGACTTTTTCGAGAAACAAATCAAGGATTGACTTAAAATTCATAATTGCATGTACCGCAATAAAGCTCGCAATCGCAAACGACATAATCGGGTCAATCAGCGAGATATCAGTGAACTGCATCAGAATCGCACCAAGTAGCACTACAACCCAACCCAGCACATCTTCGAGCATGTGCAAATTCACAGATTTTTGGTTCAGCGAACCACCACCATGCGTTTTGTAAGCTGCAAGCCCGTTGACGATGACACCAAAAATCGCAAAAATTATCATACCACTATAGTTCACCGGCTCAGGATGAAACATCCGACTGATACTCCCCACAATCACCAGTACCGAACCAATAATCAAAATCACTGTGGTGATAAAAGCTCCAAGAATTGAATAGCGCGTATAACCATAGGTATAGGTTTCATCCGGCGCCCGAGCCGCCTTCTTTTCGAGGAAGAAAGCAATGCCGATACTGAGTGCATCGCCAAAATCATGAATCGCATCCGAAATAATCGAGATACTGTTTGTAAACAGGCCGCCAACTAGTTCAAAAACTGAAAAACCGAGGTTCAGAACAAAGGCAACCAAAATATTCCTTTTAGTTTCCATATTTTTCCTAAATGATTAGAATATAACTTCGGATGAACCGGTTGAGAGTAAAACTAAGTAAATCTTTGTGCTGAATTTCAGGCGGCGTCAGGATACTGTCATTTCAGCTAGCATCATTATAACACTCTTTTTGTATTTTTGAGAAATTCCCTTAATTCTCACGAGTTGTATCCGCCGAGGCGCGAATCATCTGATGGACCGTTTCAAAAAGATATGGCTTGTAGACCGCCAGTTCCACTGGCTCTTCCTCCAAAATGCAGGAAAAACAGGTTGAGCTCGTCAACTCGATAATCATAAACAGCAGAATCCGCGGATTTTTGAGTTGGAGATTATTTTTTCTCGCCGCATTGCTAAGTAGCCCCACGATATCTGCTTCTTCAGTAAACATCTCGCCCATACGCCGGCTAAACAGTCCAAAAGATAGATTCTTGGCAATTAGCCGCAGCGCGTCCTTGTTTTGCGCCAGCACATTCGTGACATAGTCAATGATAAAAATGATTTGATCCTCAAAATCTTCTATGTCGGTTTGATGCAAAGCGATAATTGCGTCCTGAAACAGCTGGTTCGATTTGCCAGCAATCACATAATCCTTCAGATCTTCCCGATCGTGAAAATATAAATAAAACGTTCCCTTTGCAACCCCGGCGCGTTCAACGATTTCCTGCACCGAAACATTATCAAATCCCTGCTCCAAAAAAAGTTGATACGCCGCCTCAGCAATGCGATCTTTTTTGATTATTTTTTTCTTCATCCCTTTCCGAGATGGTAAAAGTCTTGACATAGTTTAATTATACAAAATTATTATTCCAAAAGCAAAAATCTTAGCCGAAAAAAACTGACTGTTAGTCATTTTTAGCATTGACAAAGGGGAAGTATAGGTATAAAATCTTATTCAGAAAATGACCATTGGTCATTTTTACACAGTAAAACTGTATACTCAAATACGGCTTACTGCGACAAAAATATTAATTTTAAGGAGCAAAAATGAAAAAAATCAGCGAGTTTATCTGCCAGCATCGTCTTCTGATTGTTATTCTCTCGGGAATTTTGATAGTTCCGGCGCTGCTCGGATATGTCTCCACGAAAGTAAATTACGATCTACTGGTTTACCTACCGTCAGAAATCGAGACGCTAGAGGGACAAGAGATTCTGACCGAAGAATTTGGCATGGGAGCGTTCTCGGTCGCAGTAGTCGAAAAAATGCCAGCCAAGCAATTGCTCGACCTTGAAGAAAAAATTCGGAATGTCGAAGGCGTAAAACAGGTGATTAGCTTGGCAGATCTCACTGGTACGGCTATCCCAACCGACTTTTTGCCTAGCGAGATCAAAGAAAAGGTCACGCATGACGGCACCGAGCTGGTGGTTGTTACTTTTCGCGACGGCACCAGCGATGAAAATACCCTAGCGGCAGTGGAAGAAATTCGGAGCTTGGCCGGACAAAGTTGCTTGATTGGCGGAATGAGTGCAATGGTGCTTGATACCAAAACTCTCTTCAACAGTGAAACTATTATCTATGTGTTGATTGCAGTGGGGCTGTCGCTACTAATTCTGATGCTTTGCCTCGATTCTTACTTTGTACCGTTTCTGATGATTGGTAGTATCGGTATTGCCCTGCTATTTAATATGGGCACGAATATTTTCCTGGGCGAAATTTCTTATATCACCAAAGCAATTAGCGCAGTCTTGCAACTCGGCGTAACGATGGACTTCTCGATTTTCCTCTATCATAAATACGAAGCCGCCAAAAAGCAGGAACGTGATCGCCTACGCGCCATGAGTCAAGCGATTCAAGCGACCGCTTCGTCGGTTGTTGGCAGTGCGCTGACGACTTTTGCCGGTTTCTTAGCCCTTTGTACCATGAGCCTGACGCTTGGCACGGATATTGGCATCGTGATGGCAAAAGGCGTAGTACTTGGCGTACTCTGCGCGATCACGACTTTCCCAGCGCTGCTACTCGTCTGTGATAAATGGATCGAAAAGACTAAGCATCGCGAGATCCTGCCAAAGTTCACTCACGTGCGCGACTTTATTTTGAAGAATCGCAAAATTATCTTGGTAATCTTTGGCGTATTGCTAATTCCGGCCTACGTCCTTAATACCAAGACTGAAGTTTACTATAAGCTTGACTCGTCGATTCCAGCGGATTACGAATATTCCAAAGCTACCAAAGCTCTGCGCGAAGATTACGGCATGGAATCACAAATGATCGTGCTCGTGAAGGCTGACCTTGAAGAAGCCAAGCTATCTGCAATGACGAACGAAATTGACGCAATTGATGGTATCGGCGCAGCGCTGAGCCCAAGCATCCTAAATGATTATGGTTTATCAGAAGAACTTCTCAGCGAAGAACTACAGGGTATCTTCCATAGCGATCAGCATACGGCGATTATCATTCTTTCGGATTATGGCATTGCCACCGACGAACTTAACCGACAAATTGCTAAGCTAAATGAAGTTGTGCATAGCTACGACGATAGCGCAATCGTGGCTGGCGAAGGGCCGCTAATGAAAGACCTGGTTGAGATTTCGGATCGTGATTTTACTAATGTAAACCTAGTTTCAATTGCTGTGATTTTCGTGATTATGGCCATTGTGCTAAAATCCATTTCCCTGCCAGTTTTACTAATGGCGGCAATCGAATTCGCAATTTTCCTGAACATGGGCTTTTCATTCGTAACTGGAACCGAGATTCCCTTTATCGCGTCGATTATCATTGGTACGATTCAGCTTGGGGCAACGATCGATTACGCTATTTTACTGACTACAAAGTACCTTGGCGAAAGACAAGCCGGCACAGCAAAATTAGCTGCCGCGAGAAATGCGCTCGGTAGTTCAATTCAATCAATTTTCGTGAGCGCAATGTGTTTCTTTGGTGCGACTATTGGCGTGGGATTATTCTCGCAAATTGATATGATCGGCTCGGTTTGCGAACTAATCGCCCGTGGCGCCATTATTAGCATGGTTGTAGTGCTAACCGTCGTGCCGAGTCTACTCGTCACTTGCGATGGATTAATTCAGAAAACAACTTTAGGATTTAATAAAAGGATTAAAGGATAATTATGAGAAGCAAAATTTATCAAAATATTTTATTGACAACACTCGCTGCGGCTACCATTGTCGCACCAGTGCCAAGCGTGCTCGCAATGTCGCAAGATGAAACCGTCTACGTAAAAATGGATAGCGATGGCAAAGCTCGCAATATTTCAGTCACCGAACATTTGATTAATGACTTGAAAGAAAATCAGTTACTCGACCAATCAATTCTCGATGATATCGAAAATCTCAATGGTTACGAGACCTTTACGGTCGATGGTTCGAATCTGACTTGGCAAGCGAATAACAAAGATATTTATTATCGCGGCACTACGACCAAAGAATTGCCAGTTGAGATGAAGGTGGCTTACGCGCTGGATGGCGAAGAAAAACCAATCGAAGAAATCTTGGGTAAGTCAGGACACGTTGAAATTAAGCTCAAATATATTAATCACGCAAAAGTTGATGATTTGTATACGCCATTCGTAGTAGCAGTAGCAACGACGCTGGACGAAAGTAAAGTTTCAAATGTCGAAGTAACCAATGGAAAGACTACTAGCAATGGTAGAAAAATTGCCGTAGCAGCCGTGGCGGCGCCGGGACTTTATGAAAGTCTGAAATTAGACGAACTGGAGAATGCTGACGAAGTGGTGCTAAGTTTTGACACTGAAAGCATGGAACTTGGCGAAATTTACAGTATTGTAACACCAAAATTGCTAGATGCTGAGAGTCTCAAAACTTTTACTCAACTTGACCAACTTTATGGCGATATGAACACGCTTTCCATTAGCAGTCAAGAACTGGTAGCTGGCGCGAAAAAACTTAACAGTGGCACTAACGAACTCAAAACCGGCGTCGCGGGCGCAAAGCAAAAACTTCAAGCCTTGAATATTAGTATTGATGCCGCCACAATGAGTAGCATCAAAACCATCGCCAGCAACACTGCTGCAGCCAAAGTCGAAGCGGAGCGACCAACTGTTGCGGCTGGGGTTAAACAACAAATCGCCTCGAATACCGTTTTGATGAATGCGCTCGAGCTGCAAGCTGCTCAGATGTGTAGCGCGACAATCGGCGGAGCAACTTGCCCACCGGAAAATATCGCTGCAACCAAGGCTCAACTTGTCGCTGGAGTTGAAAATAGTTTAACCGAAAGTTCAATTGCGCTAATGAAACAAACCGCTATTACTACCGCGACAACAACCGCTGAAAAAGTTGCAAACGAGGTAGCTACGAGTGCCGGTCAAAAAATCAAACCGATGATTAATGAAGCTTTGAACACAATGCAAAACGGCGCCAACCAATTGGCGAATGGTGCAGCAACGCTCAGCGCCGGTATGACTAAGTTTGACCGTGAAGGCATTCAACCACTAGCTAACTTTGTAAACGGCAAGGTGAAAGTTACCGGCGACACTGTTGAGCGACTACTTAAACTCGCTGACCAATATGATAATTACGCCGGAAAATCAAATGACGTCACTGGGACAACCAAATTTATCATGATGATTGGCGGGAAGAAAGCCGAATAAATACTAGAGCGCCTGCGATATTGTGGGCGCTCTAAATTAAGTCCGAATTGAGATAATAATAATATTCCAATAATTCGCGTGAGTAACTTTTAATCAGCGCAAGCTCGGCATGACGAGGATCTGCTTCATTATGCGGCGGGATAATTAGTATCCGCGTAATTCCAACTTGTTCCACGAAGGTCGGATTGTGGCTAACCATAATAATAGTACCAGTATAATCCCGCAGATTCTCGCCGATAATTTTTTGAGTATCGGGGTCAAAATGGTTGGTTGGCTCATCAAGGATAATTACGTTGGCGCGCTTGAGCAAAATTTTACAAAGCGCCACGCGTGCTTTTTCACCAGGCGACAAGATTTCAACTTTTTTGTAAATATCATCGTCATAGAACAAAAAGTTCGATAACATACTACGAAGTTCCGTATCGGTGAAATCGTACGTGCTCACATTTTCTATAATCGTCCGCCGCTCGTCAAGAATTTCGAGTTCCTGCGCATAATACGCTACCACCGTATGTGCACCAAAAATAATCGAACCGCTAGTTGGTTTAAGTTGACCGACGATTAACTTTAGCAGGGTAGATTTACCAACGCCGTTCTCGCCCACAATCAAGAATCGCTCACCGCGCGTTAAGACAAAAGATAATCGATCGTACAAAATTGGTCCGTCGGGATAGTGAAAGCTCAGATTTTGAACTTCGAGTGGGGTCTTAGCGCTTTCGCGAGTTGGGGTGATCCGCATTGCAACATGGGCATATTCACGTTCGCGCGTACCGAGCTCGGCCAGCTTCTTAGCTAAAACTTTTTCGCGTTGATGCCCCATGCCAATAAACGCAGTATTTGACCGTTTGGCCGCCCGGGCTCGCGCAACAAATTCGCTAAGACGTTTGATTTCACGCTCTTGTTCGGTGATGCGCGCATCCTCAGCTGATTTCTCCGCGGCATACTGACGCCGAAATTCGCTATAATTCCCGCGATAAACCTTCATTTTGTGAGTGGTTTTGTTTACGAAAAGCGTCTTGTTTGTAATCACATCAAGGAAATCAATATCATGAGAGATCACCAACACCGTACCCTGATAATGGCGCAAGTAATTTGATACAAAAGCCTTGGTCGCGACATCGAGATGATTGGTCGGCTCGTCAAGCAAAAGTAGACCAGCATTCTCGAACAAAACTCGCGCAAAGGCAACTTTGGATTTTTGTCCGCCCGAGAGATCTTGCATCCGCCGGTCGACAAGATCGGAAAGCTGCATTTGCTCGAGAATCTTCAGAAGCTCGCCGTCAAAATTCGCAATGTCATATGAATCGATTAGATCCTGAAGATGATTAATCCGTTCTAAGATTGCTGCGCTATCGGGATATTTTGCAAGTTTTTCATATTCAGAATTCAAGGTTTCTTGTAATTCATCAACTGGTCGACCGGAGGCAACATATTCCCAAACTGTGATATCTTGATGCTCGGGAGGAATAGTAATTTCCTGCGACAAATAGCCAACACGATGACCCGGCAAAGTAATCTGACCGTCGTCAAGTTGTTGGTGACCCAAAATTACCCGAAATAGAGTAGTCTTGCCAGCACCATTCACGCCGACAATGCCAACTTTATCTTGGTTTTCTAGAATAAAATTACAGTCATCGTAGATGACTTTTGCACCGTAGGATAGTTGGAGGTGGGAGGCTTTCATTTTTTAGACTCTGTGTATGGACGTCACGAATGATACAAAGATAGTGTCTTGCACCATGATTTTACACGGTTTAGTATGATAGCCAATTAATGCATAAAGAAATGCACCAGTTTGCACCATGTCATTACATGAAATGAGCTGAATGAAATTTGAAAAGATCAATCTGATATATTTGAGGAAAATATATATA
>WSMR01000008.1:0-24819 GCA_013316435.1 Candidatus Saccharimonadota bacterium
ATATGGATGTGATTCCAGTAATTATTGCCCTTATGCTAGGTGCAGGTGCTGGCGCGGGTGGAATTTTTATGTACAACAAGAAAAATGAGAACGGCGGCAAAAATAAAGCTGACGATCTCGTACGCAAGGCCAAAAACGAAGCTTCGGATATCGTTTTGAAGGCTAAAAACGAAGCTTCAGAGATAGCCTCGAAGTCGCAAGAAGAAGAGAGCTCTCGGCGTCAGGAATGGAAAAAGACCGAGAGTCGTTTGACGGAGCGCGAGAATAATCTCGACAACAAGCTCGACCAGTTAGAAAAGAAAACTGAGCGACTGGTGCGTCAAGAAAAAGAACTCGACGAGTTAAAAAACGAAGTGCGCGAAATTCGCAATCGTCAGCAAGAAAAATTAGAAAAAATTGCCGGGCTGTCCAAAGTTGACGCACGTGACAAATTGATGCAAATGACCGAGCGCGATATTAAGCAAGATTTAGCGGGTTTGGTTGTTAAGGAGCAAAAAGAAATCAAGCACGATCTTGACGAAACGGCGCAAGCAATTTTGCTTACTGCGATGGAACGAATGTCGTCTGAGGTTACGGCCGATCGCACGGTTACGGCGCTAAAACTTCCGGATGATGACATGAAGGGCCGTATTATTGGTAAAGAAGGTCGTAATATCCAGGCTTTGCAGCGTGCGACCGGGGTTGATATTATGGTCGACGATACGCCAGGCATGGTGGTGTTATCGAGTTTTGATCCAATTCGTCGTCAAGTTGCGCGCTATGCCTTGGAACGTTTAATGAAAGACGGTCGAATCAATCCGTCGAGCATTGAGGAGGCAGTTACTAAAGCCGAACGTGAAATCGAAAAAGAAGTGATGCGGGCCGGTGAGGATGCGGCGCGCGAAGTCGGCGTAGTGGGAATTCCGCGTGAGCTCCTACATTTGCTGGGTGAACTAAAATTCCGTACTAGCTATGGACAGAATGTTTTGCTACATTCAGTAGAAATGACGCATATTGCTGGAATGATTGCCGAGGAAATTGGCGCCGATAAGCGAGTCGCCAAAACGGCAACTTTGCTGCACGACATTGGTAAAGCCGTAACGCATAAAATTGAAGGAAAGCATGCAGAAATCGGTGCTGAACTCGCGAAAAAGTACGGTATGTCAGACGAAATTGTGCATGCCATGGCAGCACATCACGATGATATTGAACCAACAACTCCGGAAGCTTTGATTGTAAAGATTGTCGATTCGCTTTCGGCAGCACGTCCAGGTGCGCGTAATATTTCCGCAGAGAACTTTGCTGAACGTATGCGTGATCTTGAGAATATTGCCACTAGTTTCCCGGGTATTGATAAGGCTTACGCGATTTCCGCTGGTCGTGAGATTCGGGTAATTGTTGAGCCAAAGCAAATTGATGATTTATCCGCTTTAAAATTGGCGCGCGATATTGCCAACAAAATCGAAGCCACAATGTCTTATCCGGGTGTAATCAAAGTTAACGTCATTCGGGAGACTCGTGCAGTTGAGTACGCCAAGTAAAGATCGGAATAAGTCTCAAGATCATCTAGAAGAGCAAGAGTCTCGTGAGCCGGGGCAAACCGCTGGGTCGCCAATCAAGAAACGATTGAGCACGAAAACAATTATCAAGCTTTGGGTTGCTGGACTGGTAATAGTTGCCCTAATTGGTTATCTAATTTGGGATATTGCTGCTACTGGACCTTTGATGCGACTTTTGACGAATCGCGATGAATTGATTGCGCATGTTAAATCTTGGGGAATTTTTGCGCCATTATTATATATATTATTGCAGATTGTCCAAACAGTGGTTGCACCAATTCCAGGTCAGGTGGTTGGTAGTATTGGTGGATTTATTTTTGGAGCATGGGGCGTACTTTGGACTTCAATTGGAACGGTGCTAGGTTGCTATATTGTTTTTAAGATTTCTAAACGCTTTGGGCGACCATTTCTAGAAAAGATTTTTAAGAAGTCGGCGATTGAACGTTTCGATTTTATTATCAATTCCAAAAGTGCATCTTTGGTCTTGTTTTTGATTTATTTATTGCCAGGATTTCCTGATGACTTAATCTGCTATTTAGCTGGTTTAACTACCTTACCAGTGCGGAAATTGATGCTAATTCTGATCTTAGGTCGTTTGCCAGTAATCATTGTCACAAATTATCTTGGTGCGGGTTTGACAACAAATTTATCAGGCGTGATCGCGATTTCAATTGTTGCGGTGATTTTGCTTGGGATTGGGATTTGGCAGCATGAACGTATCCTAGGGGCTCTAAAGAAACACTCCGAACAATCTTCGGAGGATAAGGATAAAAAATCATGAGGGAATTTATACCAACAAATGCAAGATTAATCCCGCCGAAAGCAAAGCAAGTCTTCCAGGGTGAGATTTATAATGTTTATCAATGGCCACAAGAAATGTTTGACGGTTCAAAGGCGACTTTTGAGATGGTCAGTCGTCCAGATACGGTGAAGAGCATTGCCGTCAAAGGTGACAAAATTGTCATTATAAAACAAAGGCAACCAACACTCGACTGGTATTATGATTTTCCAAGTGGCCGGCATGACCATACAGAGGAAACTGAGCTTGACGCTGCGAAGCGTGAACTCCGCGAGGAAACTGGTATGACATTTAAGAACTGGCGATTGATCGGTGTTAAGCAGCCGTTTATTAAAATTGATTGGCTGGTTTATACTTTTTTGGCGACCGATTTTGTTGAACAAGAACCGCAAATGCTGGACGCGGGCGAAGAAATTGAAGTGCTCGAGATGAGTTTTGATGAAGCAAAAAGAGCTATCAGATCAGCCTGACGCAATTTATATGAAAGATGATGCTCAGTTTAAGAATTATAATTCTCTTGACGAACTGTTGGCGGCACCGGAGCTCTGTCAGTATAAATCGGCTGTGGTATAATATATATAATGAAAACTGCAAAAAAGACTGAAGAAGTAAAAAAGTCGCAAGATGGTCTCCGTATCACCTGGAAGGAGGTCTATCGCAAACAAAAGAGCCTTTTAATTGCGATGATCGTACTTGCTGCGGCAAGTTTGTTGCTACTTATTTTGTCGTTGACGGTGCTACGTCCGCATAATAATGTCGTGATTGTGGGCTATGGCGATGTTTATGGCGAAATTGCAGGTATTAGCGGGGGTTATCGGCGCAGTAGCTGGATGATGATGCTAGCGTTTCCAATTTTGGCGTTAATTTATGGGTTACTACACAATATTTTAGTCCTTAGAGTTTACCGTAAATATGGTCGTGATACTGCACTGATGCTTGCGGTGATGTCAATTATTTTAGTAGCAGCAACAGCCCTGGTTCTATTCCGGCTAGTTGGAGAATGGTGATGTCAAAAGCTAATAATGTTCCGGAAATTCCTGAAGGCAAGCGCTCGCGGCGCTATCGTTTTTTTGAGATTTTGCCAGCACTTTTAAGCTACTCGGCGGTGATTCTTTTGTTTGTCTTATCACTCATCAATCCAGTGCTCGGTGCAATTTACTTATTAATTATTATTGCAACGACTTTGGTTAAGGCTGTCGGTACAGCATTTCGGACAATCCAGGGTCACAAAATTATGCTTGAGGCAGAGCGCGTTGATTGGTCGAAACGCCTAGCTGATCTTGAAAATCCTCACGCTGCTTACGAAAAACGCCGTGACGAAGACGACAAAAGCTATGCTTTTTCTGAACATATACAAAATTTGCGACTACTTTCGGCACTTGAGGGTGAGCAAGCCCTAAAACCGAAGGAAATTTATCACGCAATTATCATGACTGCTTATAATGAAGGTCTAGAAACTTTGGTGCCGTCAGTCGAAGCAGTGCGAGATGGCACTTTTCCGGACGAGCGGATTATTTTTGTTTTAGCCTACGAAGAGCGTGGCGGTGAAGCAATGGAACAGACTGCAGAGGAGCTAAAGAAACGTTTTGACGGTTGTTTCAAGGAATTTATTTTGGTCAAACATCCCGAGGACTTACCTCATGAGATTGTTGGTAAAGGTCCGAATTTGGTTTATGCCGGCCATCATTTAGCAGAATATGTTGCAAAGTCGGGAATTCCTAAAGAAAGTATCATTGTAACTTCGCTCGACAGCGACAATCGTATGAGCAAAAAATATTTGGATTATGTTGCCTATGAATTTTGCGTACGTCCCGATCGGCAACACTATAGTTATCAACCAATCTCGGTTTTCACTAATAATATTTGGGACGCGGCGGCCCCAATGCGAGTAATTGCGGTTTCAAACTCATTTTTTAACATTGTTTCGACTATGCGTCCACATATTTTGCGCAACTTCGCTTCCCATTCACAACCGCTCGCAGCGCTTGAGGGCATGGATTTTTGGAGCAAGCATACGATCGTTGAAGACGGCCATCAGTATTGGCGTTCGTTATTCTACTTTGATGGCAAATATAGTGTAGTGCCGATTCGAGTTGCAATTGGGCAGGATGCTGTGATTTCAAATAGTTTTTGGAAAACTTTGAAAGCGCAGTTTGTGCAGCTAAGGCGCTGGGATTACGGTGCAAGTGATGTTGCTTATGTGGGAAATTATCTATTTTCGAAAGACTGCAAGATCCCATTTTGGCAACTTTTCCCAAAGTTTGTCCGGTTGCTAGATGGTCACGTCACACTAGCTTATATGGCGCCGATTGTAGCTTTTGGTGGTTGGGTGCCAATGTTAATGAATCTGAGCACTCGCGGTGCGCTTGCGTTTAATTTGCCAAATGTAGTTGGTATGATTCAAACGGTTGCAGCAATCGGCTTGATTATTACCGTGATTACGTCACTAAAAATGCTGCCGTCACGCCCGGAAAAATACAAAAAGAAACGAACTTTCTTGATGGTATTGCAATGGATTTTGATGCCAGTGATTGCAATTGTTTACCAAAGTGCGGCGGCATTTTATTCTCAAACGCGATTGATGCTGGGCAAGTATATGGAAAAATTTGATGTTACAGAAAAGGTGGTTAAACATGATTAATAAAAAATCTGCATTATTCACAACTCGCGCCGATAAAGCTTTGCCGCTTTGGGAAGGCAATGTTGGTCAGATCTATTTTTATAAGGAAGAGCTACCGGAGCATTTCCCAGAGATCACGGAAGTTTATTTTCGTGATCCGTTTAATGAGCCGGCTTTATCAATTGATGATGCAAAAATCGACGCGATTACCCAGCGGTTTTTTCAGGATAATCCCAACGCATATTCGCTTGATGGAATTCACCGCATTGAGGATTATTATATCGAGGATAAATATCGTCAATTTGAGCAGTTTGGGCTGGAATTTATGCCACAAACTTGGCTAGCCAGTGAGCAGGAATTTTTGCCTCAGCGACACGTTTTCAAGAAGCGCGTTTCATGTCGTTGTCGCGACGTGCATTTTGAGCGTCTAGAAAATGTAGACCTAAAGGAATATATCGTGCAGGAGCGTCGGCAAATTCGTGAAGAAATGCGGGTATTTTATCTGCGCGGTGAAGTTTTGCGGGTAGCGGAGACTCGTACTAGTAAGACTGAGCACCAGAAAGTCAAGGCAACTGGTTATCGTGATTTGTCAGATGCAGAAATTGATTTTGTAAAGCGGGCAATGGCGAAGATGCCGGAACTTGATTTTGTGGGTGTCGATTTAGCTGTACAGGAAAACGGCGAACTGATGATTATCGAGGTAAACCGTTCGCCACAATTTGCTGGATATTATCGGGTAACTGGGATTAATTTGGCGGAAAAGGTTTTTCGGCAGGAGTAATTTTGGCTCAAGGCCACTATTGATATTGACTTTTCAGATAATCTGTGCTATAATTAGGAGATAAGGCCTTGCGAAAGCCAAGGTACGATGTTGTATTGCCAAAACCAAAAAATAAAGGAGGTCGAAGAATATGGCAAGACAAAGTAAATTAAAATATGTAGCATTGGGAATTACTACCCATTGTTCGCACCACTGCGATATCTGCTACGAAACTGCAAACTTGAGGCCGTTCGAACGTCGTCACGGCGATATGAAGACGTTACTGCAAATTTGCGATAAACTCGTCGAGGCGGGCGTAGAGTTTGTGGAGCTGGTAGGAGGAGATCCGGCAGCCCATCCCGGTATAGTAGCCCTGGTGCACTATTTGCAGGATTCGGGCATCAAGGTTGGGATGTTATCAAACACTCATCAATCTTGGCGGGAAGTTTCGCCGTACGTGTCGAGTTTGGAGTGGACCGTGCATGGACGGCAGCCGTATCACGATGCTTATACAAGACCAGGGACCTACAACGAGGTGCTGAATCGGTTGAAATCTTTTGCTGCCAGTAAGCGCGAGGATCAGCAGATTGCTATTACGGTGAATTTTACGCCTGTTATGGCGACGAGCTTGTATGATACTGCACGCGAGTTGACGCAGGAGTTGCCGATTGACTATATTCAGTTGCAGAGAGTGGGGCCGTTCGGCGGAGCAGCTAGTGGGCTTCATGCTTTGAGGCTGGATGAAATTATTGCGATTTTTCGGCAGATTCAGCGTTTGGACGAGGAATTAAAGATTGCCATTGAGGTGGTTGACTCGTATCCGATGTGCTTATTGCCAGTGGATTTGCAAAGGTATACTGCGCGTTGTGATTGGGGGTTTGGTACTGCGTATATTGATATGCGAGGGAACTTATCGCGCTGCGCAGTGAACCAGCGGCCACTCGGGAATATCTTAGACCCCAAAACATCTCTAGAAAAAATATGGGCCGAACATCCAGATCTGATTAAATTCCGAGAGAAGAAATATCTCCCGTCACGTTGCCAGAAATGCGATCTGCTGGAGCAGTGCGGTGGCGGATGTCCATCTAGCTGTGGCGGCTGCGATCTTTCGGCCGACGAGCTGATGATCCGCTCCGGTTTGGCGTGATCCAATGCATTGGAGGATTATACATAGTATCTACTATGTATACGGTAATTTGGAAGGAGAGCGGCTTAAGGGTCGCTCTTTTTGTCTAGAATTGGTCGAAAAGCGGTTATGTTGGTGGGGAAACTATGCTAGAATAGAATTAAGAAGTGTGGGCAAAAGATATTCAGTTACGAGGAGGTGCCTAGTGAAAGATAAAAAAGCTAATAAAAATGTCAAAACACCCAAATATATTTTTGTGACTGGGGGCGTGTTATCCGGCGTGGGCAAGGGTATCACTGCGGCTTCGATTGGTGCAATCATGAAGGCGAAGGGTTATAAAGTCTCGATTCAAAAGTGTGACCCATACCTAAATGTTGATGCGGGGCTCTTGAATCCAGTAGAGCATGGGGAATGCTTCGTGACGGCGGATGGCCGAGAAACCGATCTTGACCTTGGGCATTATGAGCGTTTTTTGGATTTTGAGACTAATAAATATTCGGCGGTACTTTCGGGTGCGCTATATTCCGAGTTAATTGAAAAAGAACGTAGTGGTGGCTTCCGCGGCAAAACTGTGCAGATGATTCCGCATTTTACCGATTTGGTGCAAGAAAAAATTGCTGCTGCTGGGCAAGGGAGTGACATCCATATCGTCGAGATTGGCGGAACAGTCGGTGATTATGAAGGACTTAGTTTTATTGAAGCGATTCGACTATTTGCGAATCGTGTTGGTCGGGAGAATTGTTTGTATATTCACGTGGTTTATGTGCCATGGATTAATACTTCCAAGGAACTGAAGACCAAACCAGCGCAAAACGCCCTGAAAGATCTGCGTGGATTCGGAATTATCCCGGATGTGGTGGTTTGTCGTACGGAGAGGCCGGCACCGCGCTCGATGTGTGAAAAAATCGCGAGTTTTTCGGGGATTTCTAGTGATGCGGTTTTGAATCTACCGGATATTGATTCGGTTTATGATGTGCCATTTAATGTGCTAAAATCGGGTGTGCTAGAGATTTTAAACAAGTTTATAGGTGATAATAGTGAGCCGGATATGAAAAAATGGCAGGAATTTTCTGAAAAACGGGCTCAGAATTATGATAGAACCGTAAAGGTGGGTTTGGTGGCAAAATACGTGGGGAACGACGATACTTATATTTGTGTAACGGAGGCTTTAAAATCAGCGGCAGCTTGGAATGGCGTGAATTTGGAGATTGAATGGATTAATGCTGAGGAGGCAACCGAGGAAGATTTCGCCGCGGTGGATGGACTCGTAGTGCCGGGCGGTTTTGGCGAGCGCGGTGCCGAAGGTAAAATTCGGGCGGCAACGTATGCGCTCGAAAATGATTTGCCATATCTTGGGCTTTGCCTTGGAATGCAGATGGCCTGCGTTGCAGCGGCGCGGCGTGGAGGCGTAAAAAATGCTAGTTCGGAAGAATTCGGTGCCGGCGAGGGTCAGAACGTTATTTATATTATGGATGGTCAGGCTGGTAAAGAATCTACCGGCGGAACCATGCGACTTGGCGATTATCCGGCGAAATTAAAAAATGGCAGTCGTGCGGCTGAGATTTATGGTAAAAATAAGGTGACTGAGCGTCATCGCCATCGTTATGAAGTTAACCAAAAATTTGCGTCGGAAATCGAGCGTGGAGGACTAAAAATTGTTGGAACGAGCCCGGACGGAAAGCTAGCTGAGTTTGTTGAGGCGCCCGGTCACAAATTCTTTGTCGCAACCCAGGCGCACCCGGAATTCAAAAGTCGTCCGCTGAATGTTCATCCGCTCTTTTTTGAATTTGTAAAAAGCTTGAAATAAGTATAACCTGAAACGTGAATCACTCAAATTCGCAAAAACTTTTGAATTGGCGAAAATAGAGAGTGATGGTATAATTAAATGGACGTAATTGGAGATTATAATGAATCGAGTAAATAAATGCCTATGGGGGATCGTCTTGATTGGACTGGGGGTGATATTTGGACTAAATGCGCTTGGACTGACGGATGTAAGGATTTTCTTCCCGGGTTGGTGGACGTTATTTATTATTGTACCTTGTACGATTGGTTTGATTACCGAAAATGAAAAGCTTGGTAATTTGCTCGGCGTAGTGATCGGTGTATTGTTACTGCTGGCTAGCTTAGACGTGATTGATTTTGGTCTAGTTTGGCGGTTGATTGTCCCGATTGCGCTAGTTGCCATTGGTCTTAAAGTTATTTTCAAGGGCATTATAGGTAGCGATAAAGCCCGGCAGATTTCTTCTGAGCAAGAGCGTGAACGGCGCACTAAAATTCGCGAAGGCGAAGTAGTTGATGATAAAGAAGAATACTGGGCAACGTTTTCGGGGCAAAAGGTTAGCTACGATGGGAAAAACTTTAAAGGCTGTCGGCTTGAGGCGGTTTTTGGTTCAGTAGAGCTAGATCTTCGTGGTGCAAAAATTGCAAAAGATGCAGTCGTAAAAACTAGTAGTATATTTGGGGGTGTCAAAATTATCGTCGATAGTGATGTGAATATTGAAGTTGCTTCGTCGTCGATTTTCGGCGGTGTGACAAACGACCATAAGAATTCCGATTCCAATAAAAAAACTTTGTATATTGATGCAACTTGCGTCTTTGGAGGAGCGGAAATTAAATGAAAACTACCTTCCAAATTATTAAAGCCTTCGCAATTGTACTTGCCGTAATGATTATCGTGTCGATTGTTGGCGCGGTAGTAACTGGCGTAGAAATGCTGGGGATGCTAGGTTCTGAGCGAGATCATGATGAATATACACTGGTAGCCGATGCGGGTTATAGCGATGTGAGGGAGTTGGATATCAATGTCAAGGCTACTGAGCTAAAGATTGTCGAGACGGATAAAGAATTAGTTCGTGTTGAGACAACCAGCAAATATATTGATCAGTGGCAAGACCAGGGGACATTACATGTCACCGAGCGTAGTCATGGTATTTTTGGCTGGAATGCCGTGGGGCTTACGACGATTTATCTGCCGAAAAATACTCATTTTGAACGTGTGCGCCTCGAAGTCGGCGCTGGGTCGCTCACTGTTGAGACGGATTTGAATGCCAAAAAGGCCAAACTGGACTTTGGGGCGGGACGAGCGATGTTTGATGGGCTCTATGTCAGTGAATCAGCGGAGATAGACGCAGGAGCTGGTTTGCTCGAGATCCATGGTGGCAAAGTAAAAGATCTGAACCTCGACATGGGGGCAGGTAAAGCAGCGGTAGATTTGCGACTAGCTGGTAATAATCATATTCAGACCGGCGCTGGCAAGCTGGAACTTGGTCTTCTCGGTGGTAAATCCGATTATACTGTCGCGGTCAATAAAGGTATTGGTAGTGTGGCGCTCGATGGCGCGAATTTGGGTGATAATGAAGAATGGGGCAAAGGTGTAAATAAAGTCAAAATTGAATCAGGTGTTGGCGCAGTTGAGATTAGGACTAACTCGGAAAAAGAGCATGATTGATAATCTCAGCCAAATCTTGATAAAAGCAGTCCAGCAGCTCTATGGTATTGATGCAGAAGTTGAACTAAGCGCGGCGCCCGAAAGCACTGGCGCGGATTATGCTACGAACTTGGCGATGCAATTAGCGAAGCTGGTTCACAAGTCGCCAATGATAATTGCCGAGGAACTGAAAGCGGAGATTGAGAAGTTCAATGATAATTCGGCGAAGAATCTTTTTGAGCTCACAGTTGCGCAGCCCGGGTTTTTGAACTTTCGGATTCATGATTCGGCTTTGCAAGTGAATGTGAAAGAAGTAGCCGAGAATGGTGTAATGCTGGAGCGTCGGGACTATGATGGCAAGACGGTAGTTTGCGAATTTTCCGATCCAAATCCATTCAAAGTTTTGCATGTCGGGCATTTATACACCAGTATTGTGGGCGATAGTATTGCGCGACTGCTCGAATGCGCCGGCGCAAAAGTTGTGCGTGCAAATTTTGGTGGTGATGTTGGGCTGCATGTTGGTAAGACGCTTTGGGCTCTGCAGAATAAAGATACTGTCTCGAAGTTAGAGGATTTAATGATTGAGCAGATCGCGAAAGCTTATGTTGAGGGTACGCGAGCATACGACGAAGATGAGGCGGCGCATCGTGAGATTACTAAAATCAATGCCGAGGTTTATGATATTGCGCTTCATGATCGCCATGATTCACGGCTCGCAGAGCTTTATTGGCGTGGTCGCGAGCTAAGCTATCAGTACTTCAAAGATTTTTACGCAAGAATTGGTGTGCATTTCGATAAATATTATCCCGAGTCAACCGTAGCTTCGCGAGGGCTTGAAGAAGTGCGTATTGGGCTTGATCGTGGGGTTTATGACGAAAGCGACGGAGCGGTAGTCTACCGTGGTGAAAAATTAGGATTACATACGCGAGTTTTTATTAATCGTGAAGGCTTACCAACTTACGAGGCAAAGGATGTCGGTCTGATTTTTACAAAGTGGGATGATTGGCGTTTCGATGAGAGCGTAGTGATTACTGGTAATGACATTGTTGATTATATGAAAGTGGTGCTTGCAAGCGTGAGCGAAATGGCACCGCAGCTGTCGGAGCGTACGCGGCATTTGACCCATGGTCAGGTGAAACTTGCTGGCAATGAAAAAATGTCTAGCCGTAAGGGTAATTTCTTGAAAGCGGTTGATGTGCTGGAAATGGTGGAGACGGAGTTGGCAAAAGTTGCAGAGAATATTAACCCAAAAATTGTGCTTGCGGCCGTGAAGTATGCTTTTTTGAAATATCGCCTAGGGGGAGATATTATCTTCGATCCGAGCGAATCTGTAGCAATGACTGGAAATTCGGGCGTATATTTGTTGTATGCCGTTGTAAGGGCAAAGAAGATTTTGCAACAGCCAGCGGGCAGAGCGCGAGATGATGAGAGCGGAGTTGTGATTGATGTTACTGTCGATGGCGAGGCTGAGAATGCTGTCGAGACATCCCAAAAGACCGATGGAGATATCGGTTATGCTTCCAGTATAGCACAAGATGATAGAAATGTCAATAGTTATGTGCGTAAACTAGAGATAAAAGTGACCCGCTACGCCGAAGCACTAGCAGAGGCCATCGATGAGAAGTCGCCAAGTAAACTCTGTACTTATTTGTATGAGTTGGCGCAGGAATTTTCGCGCTTTTATGAGCACATCAAGGTTTCTGGAAGCGATAATGAACGGGAGTTAAGAGAACTCGTAGCAGCATATGTACAGATTATGGAGCATGGCTTAGGCTTGCTAGGAATAGAAGTTCCGGAGGAGATGTAGATGAAAAAAGCTAAGTTATTGTGGATTGATTTAGAAATGACCGGACTCGACCCGGAAAGGGATCGCATCCTTGAAGTGGCGGCAATTGCGACTAACTGGGATCTTGAAGAACTTGCGCAGTACGAAGGAATTGTGAAAGTTGACGAGAAATTGATTAAAGAGCGGATGGTGGGTGAATTTTGGGAGAAAAATCGCAAGAGCCGTGATGGACTAATTGAACAGAATGAGCACGGTAAGACGGCGGGTAAAATTGAAGACGAACTGCTGGGGTTTGTTGATGAGTGGTTTGGCAAGGAAATTATCTTAGCCGGGAACTCAATCCATCAGGATCGTAAATTCATTGACCGGGAGTGGCCGCGCCTGGCGAAGCGGTTGCATTATCGTATGTTGGATGTGAGTGCTTGGAAAGTCTATATGGAAGGTGCGCGTGGGCAGAAGTTTACGAAGCGTGATTTACATCGGGCGCTCGATGATATTCGTGGTAGTATCGAAGAGTTGAAGTGGTATATTGGTATGCTGAAGGACGAAAAATGATTGAGATTGCAGAAGTATCGGGAATTGGTGAATATACCGAGCAGAAACATGGCGACAAAGGTCAGGATCGAATTTTTTCGGTGCCGGACGGCAAAGCTTTTGTAGTTCTACGACCAAAAACAATTGAGCTACGCTGCGACCACGGGCTGCGTGATTTGCTAAAAGAACGCTACGAAACGGTGATGGAAAGTCGATATTTCGGCAAAGGCGGAATTGAGATTATCCCAACTGGTCAAATATCTGATGGTGAGATTGCGGATTTAGTCCGGCTAAGCTATAACTTAACTTTGCAAACAGCATGAATCAGGTAAGGCGTAAGTTATTCTTTGTAATTATTATTTTTTGGATGATTGTTGCAATATCAATTATCCTGAATTCGGAAGCAAGGCTTGCAACCGAACGGCCTTGGTTGCTTGGTAATTCGATTTCTTGGTATGTAGGGAGTCAAACTTGGAGTGCAATTTTGTTTGCGCTGGGTAATGTCGTGGTTGCATTGGTGATGAGCCGCTTTTTGTGGACGCTAGGTGAGCGTTGGCAAATGCCGCGAGCCTTTTTCTTTTTCCTGATTCTGCTCGTGGTGGCGCTGGTTTGGCTGTCGGTTTTTCCGCTGGGGTATTTTGATTTAGAAAATCAAAAAAGTGTGATTAGCTATTTACACGAAGCCGGATCGCGCACAATGTTTTTTGCGATGGCGGTAGTAATATTTTTTCTATCAACCAAGGCAAGACTTAGCAAACCGTTACGCGTAACATTGAGGTGTTTCGTGTTTTATGCGGTGTTTTGCGTGGTGGCGGTACTCGCTGGAATAAGTGGATTTTATGCTGGGTTATTATTCTTTGAATCGTTTTATATTTTTGCTTTTATGATGCTACTGCTTTGGTGTGGCGAAGAAGTCACACCAAAAAGCCGCTAGAGCTAGTGCAGGAATCTATGGGCGCCAAGATTCCTGGAAATCCGGAGCTGAAATATTAAGCGTCTTAGTCTCCCCCTAGGATTCTTTATTTGCAGATTCTTTGATGATTTTTTGTGCTAACTTTTGCGTGGATTTTTGTTGTTCGGATTTTTTGGTGTCGTTCTTGGCGGCCTTTTCTCGCTCATCGTGGCGATTATTCAAGCGATTGATAGTTCTAACTAGAATAAAGACCGTGAAGGCAATTACCAAAAAATTAACCACGTTTTGGATAAAGTTGCCGTAGGCGATATGGGCTGTCGTATGTAGCCCGAAGATATTTGGAATATCAATTGAGAGTTTGGAGAAATCCATCCCGCCCATCAGGAGGCTTGCGATCGGCATAATTACATCATTAACAAGGGAATTAGCAATACTTGTGAAGGCACCACCAACCGCGACACCGATTGCGAGGTCGACAATACTGCCACGATTGAGAAATTCGCGAAATTCTTTCATAAAAGCCGACTCGGTAATCGCTTTGACCGGGTTGGCATTAATGTTAGTCTGTGTAGACTGTTTTTTTGTTGCCATAATTATATTATAACAGATAAGTCTAAATTAGTCACTACTGGAGTAGTTTGTGAAATCGGCGTTCGCCGTATAGAGGTTGGACTGATATTGGGTATAAATATTTTTGAGGTTTTCGTCTTTAGTGTGGTTGATTGCTTGTTCAAGCATTGAGAGCAGGAGGGCAGTTTGGAGTTGCATTTGGTTGGCATAGGTGCGGTCAAGCATACCGTTGAGCTTTGCGGTGGTCAAAGTATTTTCGAGCTCAGCGATATATTCAGTTTCACTAACGGTGAGTTCTTTGTTCTTGCTGATGCTGTTTTTGAAAGTTGGGTCCATTTGATTGATTGCACCGGTCAAAGTTGACGATAAGGTCAAGCCGATTGAGCGCAGTTTTGAGGAGCGCAGGGAACGATTGTAGGTAGTGACGGTTTTTTCAAGATTGGTTGTGCGTAAATAAATTTGTGGACCAAGATTAGCGGTACTGTCGGATTTTTTGCCAATTACCATACCGATAATTAGCAACAAAACAAAAACCGCAATGCCGGCAACAGCAATCTTGATAATCGTGCCGAAACCGTTGGCACCTTTTCCAGTTTTGACTGGGCGGCTGGTCTTGGAGATCTCATTCAGATATTCAAGATTGTTCATAGATTTATTGTAACATGATTAAGCTAAAACGGCATAAAACTATGGTATAATCATGAATATGAATGATCATCCTGGAGGTTATAAGGAGATTCTTCGCCGAGTGCGAGCATGTGACTATCTTTCGGTGGCACAGCTTTTTTTGCAAGACAATTTTCTACTAGAGCGGCCTTTGACTGCAGATGATATTAAACCGCGTCTGTTGGGGCACTGGGGAACTTGTCATGGGATTAACACTGCTTATGCGAATTTGCGTGCCTTTTTCTGTCCGCGGGATCAGGAAGAAATCGCAAAAGATAAGGATCGTGAGGCAGTGATTCGTGCCGCTAGCCGGTCAAAAAGTAAAGTCGCTACCGAGCAGGCAATTGCAATTCGCGATCGCGCTCCGAGGCAAGCAGATGAATCTGAGCCTTGTGATAATTTCCACTTTATCCTTGGCCCGGGGCATGGATTCCCGGCTCTGCAGGCAAATTTATTTTTTGATGGTGACCTCGAGAAAGTCGATCCGGCTGCTACGCGTGACGCCAAAGGCTTGGCATATATATGTCGGAATTTTTCCTGGCCGGGAGGTTTTCCTTCTCATGCTAGTCCGATTACGCCGGGCGTAGTTTGCGAAGGTGGCGAGCTGGGTTATGCGCTTGGTGCAGCCTATGGTCTTGCGCTTGGGCATCCCGAGCAGACGATTGCGGTGATGATTGGCGATGGCGAGCTCGAAACTGCCACTGCGCTCGCATCACTAAATCTGGTCAAATTACTTGGGAATCATCATTACCATGGCTTAGTTTTGCCGATTTTGCACCTCAATGGTTACAAAATTTCCGGTCCAACCGTGTATGGGCGCAAATCAAAGCGTGAACTCTCAGAACTGATTCGTGGTTTTGGCTATACCCCGCTGACTGTTGCTGGCGATACGCCGGAAGCGTTCCAGTCGGTTCTGCGTGACCTGGCAAAATTTGAGCATCCGTTTATTATTTTTGAGAGCGTTAAAGGCGAGACTGGGCCGAAGGAGTTGGATCACAAAAAAGTTGCAGGGAACTATTTAGCACATCAGATTCCGCTACCGGACGCTAAAACCAATCCTGAGCAGCTAAAAGAATTAAATAATTGGCTGGTAAGCTATGAATTTAACGAATTGTTCGATGCCGAGAAAGGATTTATCGCATGATTGACCAAGTGAAAAACCCAGGTACGGAACTCTTTTCTCCCGCCAAGAAAATCGGTGCAATTTTGGCAAGCTACATGCTACGTCACGAGGATTTTTATCTTTTTTCACCGGATGAGACTACTAGTAACAAGCTTGATGTTGTCTACGAGGTCAGTAGTCGCCTATGGAATTTGCCGCGCGAGAGTTGGGACCTACCGGAATCGCCGAATGGTCGCATTGTGGAGCTGCTCTCGGAAAATGCCTTGTTTGCTTGCATGGTTGGACATCTTATGAACGGCGAGCCGGCGGCAATGACGAGCTATGAATCATTTTTTACGATTATTGCTTCGCAGGTTATGCAAGAGCTGAAGTTTATTGAACAGTCCCGAGCGGTGTCGTGGCGCAAGCCCATTCCGGCAATTAATTTGTTGTCGACTAGCACTTGCTGGCGTCAAGATCATAATGGCTTTACTCATCAGTCTCCGGCGTTGATTTCATTATTACTGAGTAATCCGAGTGGGCTAGCAAACTGTTTTTTCCCGATTGATGATGTTGCAGCCGAGGCTAGTATGATTTATATGCTAAGGTCAGAGGATGTAGTAAATCTGAATACTTTCAATAAAATTGATCTTCCGCGCTGGATTGACTCGCATCAAGCTGACCAAATGCTGCATGATGGCGGTGCGGGGGTATTGGAATTTATTTCTGACCAAGGTGAGCCGGATTATGTTTTGACTGGGGCGGGGGATATTGTCTCCAGTGAAGCGATTCGGGCAATCGAAATTTTGCGCAAGGATTTGCCGGACAAGAAATTCCGTTTTGTGAATATTTTAGCGCTGAGCTTTGGTAAAATTGGCTTAGTAGGGAAAACGTTAAGTAAGAAGAAATTTGACGAATTATTCACAGGTCAAGTCCCGATTATCGGTAATTTTCATGGATATGCAAACGACTTGAAGGCGATTTTGGCAGAGTATACCGATGGCAAGAGATTGCACGTTCATGGTTACAGTGAACATGGTAGCACAACGACGCCGTTTGAGATGCTTGCTCTTAACCATGCTTCACGTTATGATTTGGCGATTGAGGTGGCGAAGCTTGAGGGGCGTGAAGATTTGGCGGAGAAATATCAGAAGGTTATTGATGAGAACCGCAATTTTGCCCGTCAAAACGGTATTGACAAAATCAACTATCTGTGATACAATAGAGAGATATAGGTATGGAACTAATAAATTTATTGATTTTGGTGCCAATTTTGCTTGAGACAACGGTGTTGACGATTAAATCAGCACGTAAACCGTTGATTGGTGCAAAACAGCGGCGTAAAGTGTATGTTGATACGTCAGCGTTGATGGATCCACGGCTGTTGCCGGTGGCGGGGACTGGTTTTATTGCCGACGAAATTGTGGTACCGCGTAGTGTGACGAACGAACTGCAGCTACTAGCGGACGGTAAGGACTCGGAAAAACGCGCGCGGGCTCGAGCTGGGCTTGATGCGGTGCGCGAGCTGGAGCGAGTTATTTATCTTGATATGACTTTGCTTGAGGATCCGCTAGATCATACGCCGGTGGATAATCGCCTGCTTGAACTCGCAAAGGCGAATCGGGGTTGTATTTTGACGAATGATTATAATCTCCAAAAAGTTGCCGAGACTGAGCATGTTGATGTGCTGAATTTGAATAATTTAGCACTCGCGCTTAGAAATGAGTATGTTCCAGGTGAGCGGGCCAAAGTCAAGATTGTTGCTGCGGGCTCGGGCAGTCACCAGGGTGTGGGTTATCTGCGAGACGGAACGATGGTCGTGGTAGATGAGGCCGAGGATAAAATCGGCAAGGAAATTGAAGTTGAATTTGTACGGCTCAACCAAACTGCTTCAGGTACGATGATGTTTGCTAAGGTGGTATCGGCACGACGCCAAGCGACGAAGAAAACGCCGTCAGCCGAAGGGTCCAAGCGAAAAGTCAGCAGAGCGAAGGCGCGCAAGAACTAGGGGTGAATCTAGCTCTGCATTCGCGGAATCGGTTCCTGTAATTAGTGCTACAGGCCTATAATTCTATGGCACTAATTTTGTAACTTATAGTTGTTGCGGTAGATCGTACTGCCATCAGCGCTCGTTGTGTCAACCTGGATAAGTTTATACGAGTCAGACAAATCAAGCTCAATCTTGCCCGAAGCGGAGCCGGATTTAGCGTAAGCTCCATCAATCTTAATCTCGTAATCTCCAAGCGAGTATCCTGATTTGAAGGTGATGATAAGCTTGTCACCATCTTCGTTTTTCTTAAATTCAACTACTGTAGTACTGCTGACAGTTGGCTCCTTGGTCACCGGTTCGGCTTCGCAGACGTCCATTTGGCCGTACTTGTATGGTTCTTGAACCGAGAAACTTTCGCTACCGGAAATCGGATCTTTAAACTTGGTTACCTCAATCTTGATGCGTTTGCCGGCCGGCGTACAATCACTTGCTTGAAGGCCGTTTTCGGCGTTAAATTCGACCATGAAAGTGCTAGTGCCGGATTTTTCTTTGTTGTACCAACTTGGCCAAATATCAGTGCGACCATTCACGGTCAGATCTTGCAACCCAGCTGGGCGACTTGGTTGATCGCCGGATTTCCATTTGCCGTCCGGTCCATAAACTTCTTTGTGGACACGCTCCATGTAGTCATTGATTACGCGTCGCACGATGGTGTTGCTAGTGCTGGTGAGCCCTGAGCCATCGTGATTACCATTCCACACTAGGGTCGCAACAACGGTGGAGTAACTGGCCATGAGTGAATCTTTACCTTGGCCACGTCGTGCTGTAGTAGTGGTACCAGTTTTGCTGGCAGTCCAAACACCCGGTACTACAAAACCAAAGGAGTACGATTGGCTGCCGAAGTTATATTTGGCGCGAGACTGAGCGTCACTTAAGATGCTTGAAAGCTCATAAGCAACTTGTTCGTCAATTACTTGTTCACCTTCGGTGTCTTGGTAACTTTCGATGATTTTACCGCTGGAATCTTTCACTTCTAGGACGTAACTAAGGTCTTTGAAGGCGCCGCCGCGCGCAATCGAAGCATAAGCGTTGGCATGCTCAACTAATTTGACGCCACAACCACTACCGATTGCCATAGAGAGTCCGGCAGTAGTATTGTTTTGGCAGTAGGAAATATCGCCAAGCGCGCGAGCGGTCTCGAGACCTTTGTCGATTCCTACTGTCGCTAGTGCTTTTACGGCACCAATGTTAAGCGAGTTTGAGAGCGATTCGCGGAAAGTGATCGTACCGTAGAACTTGCCGGTTGCGTTATGCAGGGTACAACTACCGGTATAGCCGGCGCAATACATTGAGTCGATATTTTCATCGACAGTGATACTGCCTGGACCATAGACCTGATCTCCCTCCATCGAGAAGAGCGGAGCGTAATCAAGAATTGGCTTGATTGTTGAACCTGGCTCAATTAGCGATGTGGTAGCGTTTACTTCGCCGTAAATTGGCGTATTCCAATCAACCGAGCCCACCATGGCGATAACCTGGCTAGTTTCGACGTCGACCGAGGCGAGTGCGATATTATCGCTGCCATTGGTATAGCGCAGACCAGCACCAGCGGTAACGGCGTCTTGGGCAATTTGTTGTGCGCGCAGGTCAATCGTCGTCTTGATAGTATAACCACCTTGACGCATAGTTTGAATGCCATATTTCTCTTCAAGCTGTTTCTTCACTTCCATTACGAAGTGTGGTGCCTTGATATCTTTGTACTGGTTGCTTTCCGGTAGAATCTGATCTAGAATTGGGACTTCTTTGGCGGCATCAGCGTCTTCTTGGGTGATGTAGCCAAGTTCTGCCATTACATCGAGCGTCTTGTGTTGACGAGCCAAAAGCGCTTCGTGACCGTAGCTATTATATGGGTTGAGCACACCCGGGTTGTTCGGAATTGCCGCAAGCAGTGCTGATTCGGCCAAGGTTAGCTCTTTGGCACTTTTGCCAAAATAAGTCTGAGCTGCACTTTCGATACCGTTACGTCGCCCACCATAAGGAGAGATATTGAGGTACATCGTAATAATCTGCTCTTTGTTATACATTTTTTCGAGCTCGATCGAGAGAATTAATTCACGAATTTTACGCGAAATACCACCGCGGTTTTTTGAGGCCGCTTCGTCTGCAAAATAAACCTGTTTGATTAGCTGTTGGGTTAAGGTTGAACCACCTTGCACACCTTTACCGCTCAAAGTCGAAAGCGTCGCGCGTACCAGTGCGCCAAAGTCTACCCCTGGATGCGAGTAGAAATTTCGGTCTTCAATTGCTACGGTTGCTTGGCGAGCATAAGTTGCAATTTGATCTTCCTCGACCGTCAAGCGGTAGTCTGAGTCGCCTTTATCTTCCCAGAGCAGTTCGCCATTGCGGTCGTAGTAGCTATTAATTGTGTCAGAAATTGAGAGGTCGCTGAGCTCGATTTCTTTGATTTGATTCTTGTAGTAGATGAACAGAGCTCCAACGATAATGATACCGATTAGAATCATCGCGGCAAAAATCTTGCCAATACGTTTCAGGCCGGCTTTAGAGAACCAATAAGCCTTAATCCGTTCCCAACGGAAGTGAGCAAAAAATCTTGCAGGCTGTGTTTCCGGTAGAGGACGTAGCCTCTTCCCCGAGGATGACCCGGGCTTCTTATCTAAGCGTTTTTTGACGCCCGTTTTCATGCTTTTTGCTCGCTCAGAGATAGATTTTTTCTGAGTAGCCAAATTTGAGTAAACACCCATATCGCCGCGACGACTAGGCTTCTTTACTTTTTTCTTTGTCTCTTCCCACAGACCTTTTGCTTTTTTTGCCAAATCTGCCATATTTCTTATTATAGCACGCTATTTCACTATGGCGAATTTATTTTTGCCACGTTTCAATAATGCAACCTTATCAATTACGGTGTCTTCGCGGACTTTTTCGCCATTTATAGAAATTGCCCCAGCACTAGCCAGTTTGCGCGCTTCGGTCTTACTGTTAGCAAGCCCAGTTTTCACAAGGGCATCAAAAAGCATTGTTCCACATTTTGCTGTGGCAAGATATTCGTCCAGGCCTAGTATTTCTGACTCGGTAAGTTCATTACTAAACAATTTTTTCGTTAACTCTTCAACTCCGCGAGCTTTTTCTTTGCCGTGGACTACTTCAGTGACTCCTAGCGCGAGCGCTTTTTGGGCGACGCGATTCTCGGGGTGCAGAGTCTGTTCTTGCATAACTTGTTCGATCTCGGGCTTTTCGAGCAGGGTATAAATTTTGAGCAGATATTCTACGGCACTATCTGGTTGACTAAGCCAAAATTGGTAAAAATCAAATACCGAGGTAAAATTACCGCTGCCGTTATCGTGTGCTGCGAGCCAAATTGCATTGCCCTCTGACTTGCCGAACTTCCGACCTGAAGCTGGATCGATAATTAACGGTGTGCTCCAGGCGTCGGCCGTAGCGTTCTCAAGGCGACGGATGAGATGAATGCCACTAGAACAGTTCCCAAATTGATCTGCGCCACAAAGTTGCAAATCGATGCCATATTTACGATAAAGATGCAAGAAGTCATAACCCTGAATCAAAGTATAGGAAAACTCGGCGTAAGAAATCCCTGAACCGCCTTCGCCGATTCGAGCTTGGACAAATTGGCGGTCTAGAAGCTGGGTCATCGAGAAAGCCTTGCCAACTTCGCGCAAAAAATCGAGGTATTTCATATCTTTGAACCAGTCATAATTATCAACTAAGGTCAGATTGGGCGCCTTGACGATTCGTTGCATTTGTTCGCCAATACATTTTTTATTATGCTCAACTTCCTCGAGCGATTTTAGGTCGCGTTCACCGTTGTCTTTGGGATCACCAATTTGCCCGGTCGCTCCACCAACCAACAGATACGGTTCGTAACCGTGACGCACAAAGCAAGCGCACATCATTAAAGTTGCCAAATTTCCAATTGTAAGGCTATCTGCAGAGGGATCTGCGCCCATATAAAATTTTTTCGAAGGGCGCGAGTCAAGCTTGACTGGGTCTTTGATTGTGGTTTCGGCTTGAAAACCGCGCCAAATTAGTTCTTCGGATAGACTCATGTCTATAATTATACCATGAAAAAACCGTCATTTATAAAACAAACGACGGCCTTACTCTTAGTATAAGAGCGAACTGATTGCGTGTTCATATTTTTCGGCATCGCCGTTGCTGTTAGATCCGGTCCTGCCGTGCTTCGTCTTGATTTCTACAAAATCGGCACAATCATAAATTTGATACAGCGACTCTTGCACCAGGAATTCGTCTTCCGTGCTTACCACTACGCCATAATCCGTAAGATCGGACTGAGGATCTCCCCAGCCTATCCAAAACAATTCATCGACGAGTAGTGCGATTGAAGTGCGCACTCCAATGTCAGCCGGAATTATGGGTATCACTGCTATCCATCCCAGCGCGTACGATATTACTTCCGCCAAAGGAGAAAGACAACGCGTCAAGTAGTAGAATTCGGGGCGTAAAGCCTTAGGATGGCTGCAGGGGTTGATGAGAATTACTCGAATTGTTCCGAGATTCTCTGTATACTCTATTGGTTTCGCTCCAACTGAAACCCCGCATACAATATCGTTTGTTTTTACGATATCTTCTATTTGTCGGGCTGCAGCTTTCGGGCAAAAACCAAGATAAGAGTATTCCATGTAGGCTTTTTCGTACCCCTCAATGCTGATGTAACGGTACGCTGTTTTGGGTTGATTTTGCAATCCCGCAACTAGCCAAGCCTTATTGGATGTTTCCGGAGTTTGGTCATTAATAATAAACTCTCCTCCGTGATAAAGCCTCACTATGGCGCATGATACTACGTTGATCAGATACAAGATCAACACAATCTTTGGCAATAAATTACCCGTGATGTTTAGCAAGTAAATCACTTCCTTTCTAAGATTCTTGGCCAGGCTCGCCACATGTACGCCTTACTTTCATCATATCACACCTCGTCAAATATGTCAAATATCAGGCTCTAGATAGATCTTGTGTTATACTAGAAATATCTAATTTGGAGGTAATATGAAGAAGGTTTTAGCCTTTGATGTTGATCAAACTGTGAATGTGGCAAAGACGCCGATCCCGCCTGAGATAGCCGAGGTATTGAGGGGATGTTTGCGTTTGTTTGAAATTTGCCCCATTTCCGGGCAGAAATTTGAACAGTTTTTGATTCAGATTGTCGATCCGCTAGTTGCGGTTGGTGCGACATCGGACGAGCTGAAGCATTTGCACCTTTTTGTCGCTCAGGGTACGCAATATTACAAATATACGGGTGATGTGGATAAGTATGATGCGGACGCTTGGCGGCAGGTTTATAACTATCCGTTGAAGGAAGAAGATGTTGTAAAAATAACAACAGTTTTAGAGGATGCGGCACGTGATTTGGGTTATTGGGAAGAAGACCAGCTAGCTGAGGGGGATGAAATTGTTGAAAATCGCCTCTCTCAGATCACTTTTTCCGCACTTGGTCAAACCGCTGGCACCGAGGCAAAATACGCTTGGGATCCGGATCATAAGAAGCGCGAGGCTATTGTGGCGAAATGTCGCGAAAAACTGCCGGATTTTCTCTATGAAATCGGCGGTACAACCTCTATCAATGTAGCTGCGCCGGGTATGAATAAAGAGTTTGGCATGAAGCACCTTTTTGAGGAGCTTGGGGTGGGGAAGGATGATGTGCTATATTTTGGCGATATGACACAACCGGGTGGCAATGATTATCCGGTTGTGCAAATGGGAGTAAAAACGATTACGGTGCGCTCGCATGAGGATACTTTGTATGCGCTCAGAGGGATTGTTGGGGTGGTAGAATAGTGACTTGCCAAATTGTCTAGAATTACTCTGAACGATTGTTTTCTTGAGCGATAACCATAAAGACTATTGACTTTTTTACAAGTGTATGCTACAATTAAAGCATAAGGCAAATATTATACGCTGCGAGTTTTACACTTAAGGCGTAACGGCCTTAGTAGATTAAGAACTTGCAGTAATTTTTCTCAAAAACATATAGAAAAGGGGGATTTTATATGAGAAAACTTAGAAAGATTGAACTTTTGGGAAAGGTCGAGTCATTTTGTTTTGGATTATTGGGCGTGTATTTTGCATTGGCGATCATTCTAGTCGTAGTGGCGCTTATACCGCAATCAGATGCGCTAAATGATGCTATTTTAATGATGACTGACGCGCTTATCGTAAATACGATAATATGTGCGGTCGTTGATTGTTGTTGCGTGATAATAGAAAGCAGGCTACGATCAACCTTGGAAAATTTACCACAGCCGTTGAGACGTGAGAATGCTATAAGAGCACATCATGGAAGTTCTATGGCTGAGGCTATGGAGGCGTTGCGCAACGAGCGGCTGGAATATGAAGTTGCCTGTGATGTGGATGGTAAGGTCATTGCCGAAGGCACGATGCTCTCTCCGCATAATTGCGCACTGGTCGAATCGGATTGGTACGAGCTACCAAACAAGTATGTTTCTTTACATAATCATCCCGGTTTGTCGGAATTAGCGTTTTCTAGTCAAGACATTAAGAGTTTGCTATATGATAAGCGGTGCGTATCGGAAATCGTTGTAACTCCTAACTTCACCTATACTTTAAGGTGGGCGAATTCCACAAGGAGGAGCGAGATTGACGCTAAAGAATTCTATGATCACGTTGACGGGGTCCTTGATGTCGACAGAACATTTCTCACTTGCTCTACGGCGAGACGGCATTATAATCGTCTAATCAGTGAAATTGCCGATCGTTATGGGCTTGTGTTTACTATTGAGAATTTGCGCTATGAGCGATGTCGGACATGGTTGGTAAATAATAGGCGGCGAGTAGGTGTTGCTGCTGGCTGCATTGCTTTCGTGTTGAACATCTTCTGTAATCCAGCGATAACTACTCAGGATTCGGTAACGGTAACGGTTAAAGAAGTTGCACGTGATGCTGAAGTGGTTTCGTCGATAGACACAGAGAT
>WSMR01000008.1:24918-30368 GCA_013316435.1 Candidatus Saccharimonadota bacterium
GCGGTTAAAGAAGTTGCACGTGATGCTGAAGTGGTTTCGTCGATAGACACAGAGATCCCAAACGGCCATATAGAGTTAATGGATGACGAGTTTCAGGCTGTGCGACCACCAAAAGTTGCTTATGCTCCTTATAAAGGGAAGTGAAATTTTACTGCAGTAAAGAGCCTGTGGGTACCCACAGGCTCTAATCATTTTTTTGTTTTTATATTATAAGCATGGTAAAGCCGGTACAATCTTTAGTCTTGTGCTATAATATAGTATATGAAATCATACATCGTGGGCAATTGGAAGATGAACTTCACGGTAGGGGAATCTTCGGTATATCTTCATAAGCTTTCCGCGCGCATTCATGCGTATCGCGATATTGAGGTAGTAGTGGCGCCGTCGCTCGTCGCCCTGCAGCCATTATCCTTGCAAATTGATCGAAAAAAGCTTCGCTTAGCGGCGCAAACGGCAAACCCGCGGGATTTTGGTGCCTACACTGGGGAAGTTTCTGCGGCGCAACTCAGGGGAATTGTCGATTATTGTATTATTGGCCATTCGGAGCGGCGGCAGCTTTTTCATGAGTCGGATAAGTTCATTCGTGCGGCAGTAGCAGCGACGTTAAGGAATCAAATTAAGCCGATTCTTTGCGTTGGCGAGACCGAGACCGAGCGAACGTTTGGTGAGACTTTTGACGTCTTGCGAGATCAGGTACTAGGCGGCTTGTCGGAAGTATCTGCCGAAGAGCTTGAAAAAGTTATTATTGCTTATGAGCCAGTTTGGGCAATTAGCACGACCAGCGGCGCGAGCATGGCCAGCCCGGATGATATTGCCGAGGCGGTGAAATTCATCCGCCGGATTATCGCCGATGCCTATGGTAAGGAAATCAGTAAGTCTATCGCCGTTTTGTATGGCGGTAGCGTCAATCCGGACAATGCGGGGGCGTATTTGACGATCCCGGGCGTGAATGGCTTATTAGTTGGGGGCGCGAGTTTGATTGCCGACCAATTTGTTGATATAATCGAAACCGCAAAGAAGGTAAAATCTTAGATGGAGAAGGCAGCCAAAGAATCTCGGGATGATCAGCCGGTCAAAAAACCGGTTGCGGTGCGTTCGGCTAAAGATGCGATCAACGCCATGTACGCCGACAAAGAAAAATCCGGGCTCGGAGATTATTTGGCAATGTCAGCGCGCGAAATTGTCAATGCGACGGATTCAAAAAAGGGCGCAGAAGCAAAATCGGCGGCAAATTTGCACAAACACGCTAATAATCACCGGATGGAATCGGTGCGAACTTCGGCTTCGGCACTGATGAAAATGGCCTCTTCACGCACTAAGACGCCCACGAATCGCCTCCAGGCAACCGACCCGATTGCTCATAAGGCGAATTCACAGGACGTAGCGGTCAATGTCGGCCCAGCAGAGGTTGAGAACAAGGCTCCGACAGTGGTACGAACGTCTTTGAAGTTGAAGCCGAAAAAACCAACTGTAAAACTTCCGATTGAGAGCAAAAAGCGCCCTAGCTCAGGAATCAGGTTGCCAAAGCAGTCAATTTCGTTGAATAAAGTACATACGCATAATCCAGGAGTATTCCAGGATGTTGTGCGCGTGGGCGGTGCGAAACCGCAACCAAAACCAGTTGCAAAGAAACCGTCATCGGAAGCCCCGACAAAGGATGCCGAAATTCGGTTGAAAAAGACCGTTTCTAGCCAGCAAAATGATGTAGAGAAACCGGTTCTCAAGGTTGGTACTGGTAGCACACACAAAGCAAAGCCGAATCCGATTGATTCGATTAAGAAGAAATTTGCGCCCGCACCAAAGGGCTTTGCGGCCAGTTCTGCTCGTGCTGCGCGGCCGGATCGTCCGTATCAGGTTGAAGATTACCTAAATCCGAGTCATGCCACCAAATCCGTGCCAGCAACTGATGATGCAACGCATTATTATGGGCTTTCGGAGGAGGAGTTGGCCGGTAATTCCAAGGGTGTGCAGGTAAACCGTGACCAAATGGCGGCTGAGGCTGGGTTAGGTATGATTGAAGACTACAGTTCGGGTGAGGAAACTACGGAAGATAAGCAGGCGACGGTACTTCGGCGCGATTCGCCGGATAACAATAAGTATGCTCTCAGTGCGCAATCACCCTATTATTTGAAACCGGAGAAGGAAATGAAGAAACGCCCGCTATCGGGTAATGGCGCAGTGCGGGTGCAAACTGAGGCTGCGACTTCGGTACAGGCAGCACAAGACCTTGAGGAAGAATTACCGAAGAAAAATCAATACAAGAAAAACTCTAAAAAGTCAAAGAAAACCAAGGAAGTCAAGGAGAAAAAGTCGACTAAATCGGTGCGTACGCATGATATTAACCAGCCGACGATGATTATTCCGGCGCATCATCGCTCTAATGCGCCACTAGTGGCACTGCTGCTGCTAACGGTAATTCTTGGTGCGACCGTTGGGGCGTTAGCGTATCTGTTCTTTTTCCAGTAAACTCTTGAGCGTGGGATGAGAACATGCTATAATAATGGCGTGCTAGTCATGGTGGGATTAGCTCAGTTGGTTAGAGCGTCTGATTGTGGTCCAGAAGGTCGTCGGTTCAATTCCGATATCCCACCCCAGCAGAGATTTGCGAGTGTAGTACAGCGGTTAGTATGCAAGTTTTCCAAACTTGAGATGAGAGTTCGACTCTCTCCACTCGCACCAAAGAATATCTCCGAGCCTTGGTTCGGAGATATTCTTTGTATGCAAAATACTAGAGAGAAGAATTCCGGAGGAGTTTGTAGGCGGTAGGAGCGTGAGCAAAAGTCTCAAGCAAGCTTGAAACTTTTCGAACCGACGCCCCGCCGCTGAGCGAGCGCAGTTTCTCTCCACTCTCACCCCTCCCGTACCACACAGCGAACGGCAATACCGTTACCGCGGTAATAGAGATTCTGAGGGCGGACAGCCGTCGGGTACGTATACAAGCGGTGACCGTGTGTAGCAGAACCAGCAGCAGTAGACCACCAGAGGCCAATTGCGGCGCGTTCGTCCATGTAGCCATTCGAGCGATAGTAGCCGCCCGTACGGAGAAAGTTTTCAAAACTATCGGAGTGTGTTACAATTAACCTGTTGGAGGGTTACCCAAGTGGCTGAAGGGGACGGTTTGCTAAATCGTTAGTCTGGGGAGACCTGGAGCGGGAGTTCGAATCTCCCACCCTCCGCCATAAGAGACTTTTCTGTGTTAGGAAGGTCTTTTTTGGTGGTTCTACCCCTATAAAATGGGCTAGTTTCGGGAGTGCGAACTTTTTCATCCGCACCAACCATAAATCCACTAGGAAACATTAAAAGTTCGCACTTTCGCATATCATCAAGAGATAGGTCAAAGAAACGTTTCGCCAAATTGTCAACAAAGTCCAACGCAAATTCCATAAACCCCTGCTTTTCGGCATCGTTGCTATTTTCTAACTCGTTTAATTCATCCTCGGTCTTTTTTAATGTCTCCCTTGTTCGTTTAATCGCTCCTTCAAGTTCGTGCTTAATTTCATCATCGCTACACCTACATAGAGCCTCTACCTGTCCTTCTTTTTGTTTGTTCAAGTTCGTCATCCGTTGTTTAAGTTGAACAATTGTCATTTTTCGGTTGCGTTCTTCATCTTTCCATACAACCTCCAACTGCCGAATAATACGCTTTCTGCCATCTTCAGTTAAATCAAAGTTCGCAATGTGTTCCCGCACGGCTTCGTGAGCATATTCACGAGAAATGCGTTTGTGGCATTTGCGACACTCATATTTGTCATAGTATTTTCCGTTACCGTTATTGTTGGTATATCCACAAAATTTACTGTGGTCATGCCTGCCAGTATTGCCAAGTGCGATTTCTGCTTTATGACATTCTTCACACAGCATGATGCGACTCAGTGGGAAGTGAGGATTACCATTCTTACGTGGAGCACAATGACAACTTTTCCGACCACGAAGAATCTCCAAAATCTTTTCATGCTGTTCTTTTGTAATAAGTGGCTTGTGTAATCCATTCGGATTGACAACCTTTACCTGTTTGCTACCTACAACATATCCTGCGTAATAAGGGTCGCTAATGATTTTTTTCCACTTATCCATCTTAAATGGTTTACGTTTACCGTTAGAAATATATTCACCAGCGTTCATTTCGTTCATACCTTCTGTCGGAGTGATTACTCCAGATGCGATACGTGATAAAATATCACCCAATAATGCTCCTACGCCACAGTCATCATTGACATCGTGGATACCAGAAGTAAATGTTTTCTTATATCCAAATTTCGGGCAACAGGGCAAACGACCTTCGTTTAAGGCATTTTTGTGAGTCTCTAACCCTTTGCGAATACGCTCTTCGTTACTAGCCTCTGCTTCATAGTATTTCATAAGTTTGCGAAGTTTTGTCGCAACATTAGCCCCATTCAGTTCTGGATCATCAGTATAGTAAACCGTTACCCCGATCAATCGAAATTCAACCTCAAAATGTAAGGCTTCGTCAATAGAACGCATAAAACGGTCAGGCGATGACACTAGAAGATACTTAACTCGTTTATGTCTTTTACAATATTCAAGCATCTCTTGAATATCCTTACGATGGATGTTCTTGCCGCATTTGCTGGACGCATCGCCACTCCATTGTCCATCAGGAGGAATATACGCTCCTAGTTTTTCAGCAGCAGCCAAGACGGATTTTGCCTGATTGTCTAGACTGTGGTTTTCTTTTTGTTCAGGGGTTGATACCCTACAAGTCGTAATTGCCCAAATATTTGCACTACCATCAATAGTACTCATTTTTGCCTTTCCCGAATACAGTTGCGAACTGCTTGGACTAGGCTTACAGATTACCTATAAACAGCCCACGACTCTATTCGCGAGAGTATAATATTTTGACATTTTTCTGTAATTTTGTCCAATTTTATGAATTATAACTCTTATTTTTATTTTTGTGCCTTTTTCCAAAGCCGATACGCAAACATAGCAATGTCACGTGCGTGCTCATCTAGTTGTTCACTTGAAGATGGACTACTAGGAGCAGACAAGGAAATTAGAGACATCCCAAAAGTTCCTTCAGTCACTGCGTTTACATAGACCAGTTCGCAGTCAAGATGTACACTGGATTTTCAGGTGTCTTCTTGTGAACTCTACCTAACCTCCTTAATAGATGGGTTCACTTTAACTTAATATCATCATATATGATATTTTGGAATTCGTCTAGATACCAAATAGTCTCACGCCTCTGTAATCGCCGTCAGACGGCATTTTAAGCGTTTTGAAGACGGCTCTCGGTCTCAACTGGTATATTTTTCCCATTTTCACAAAATAAGCCCCTATATGGGGCTTCTAGGCGGTAATTCTACAAAATCAGTCAAAACCAGTTATCATTGGCGAACGCTGAATCAACAAGGTCAGCGTCCAAGTCACATCCTTCCAATTCCGTCTGCCGTTCCAAGTTCTTTTCCATATAGCGATTATAACTC
>WSMR01000023.1 GCA_013316435.1 Candidatus Saccharimonadota bacterium
TGTATTCGTGAGATATTAACGGCCGTGGTTATGATTCCAGTAGACGATCGCACCAATAAGGCTTGCAATAGTTGACATCAGACCGATTGTAAACAATATAATTGCTAGTTGCGTAGATTCAATAGTGCTAGTGAAGCTTATATGTTCACTAAGAAACATTGTGTAGTCATTTGCGTCTGTGGTGCGTACACGTTCATAACTTTCATCGTTTTCCGTTATACAGACGTACGGTCCCTTACGTGTAGTAGGATGCCCATTTATAAAATCTGATTCTTCTTCAAAACATATGCCAGGGGCGTCATCTGTTGCAATAAATGCTGAGTAACCGCGACCATGTGCCATAATCCGCGACGCACCGCACCATGTCAAAATGCCAAAAATCACTGTCAACAGTAACAACAGGCAAGTACTCACTTTGACACGCATACTTGTTTTTGGTTTCTTGGTTTTAGTATCCTGGGCTTTTGTTGTGGTTTTTGCTTTAGCCATTTTTATGTCTCCGTGTTTTTAGTTATAGATTTATTTTATCATAAAATCCGTAAAAAAGTCTTGATGTTTCTATTCCGGTAATGTAGAATTAAATTCGGTTGTGCTTTTCAACTGTTCTTCGCTTTTTTCATAAAGGAGGTTATTTATGAAAGTACTTTCAAAATTAACAGCAATTGCTTTGGCTATGGCACTCACGTTTAGCACATTCGGCAACGTGGCTTTTGCCGAAGAAGCATCTACTACTGCTGTAGACAGTAGCGTTATGGGCACGAATGCTACTTATAGTGCAGGGGGAGCCGTAAGCCCTTGTCGGGTCTACAGTGATGGAGAAGCGATAATTTATCGTGGAATTGGACGCGACCAATGGATACATATCAGCCCATGGGTGACCCCTGCTCATTATACAATCAGAATGTATGAGTCAGGCAACAATAAGCCGATATATACAAAGACATTTACTATGACCGATGCTACATCGCATTGGTATGTTGGGGCTAATGTACAACGAGTCACTTTACAGGGCGCGCTCGGTGCAGTCAATGTAAGTTCGTCTGATCATTGAGGCAATGTTGATATTCAGTAACTAAAAGGAATCCAAAAAACGCAACCCTCCCCGGCTTCGGCCGGGATTTTCTTTGCTATATCTTAACTGGCTACATGCAATATAAATACACTGTATATACAAACGATATACAGTGTATTATGTCTGTTACTAGCGCGTATACTTTTCGTTTAGATCCGAATAATCATAGAGTTGCTCCGGTTGGAACCAAAGCGCAATCTCTTTTTTGGCCTCTTCTTTGTTGCCGCTAGCATGGACGAGATTTGGTACACCCATACCTTTGGCGTCTGAATAACCAAAACTCATGTGAGAGTAATCGCCACGGATTGTACCCATTTCTGCTGATTTTGGTTCGGTCGGACCAACGATCTTGCGTACTAGTGCTACCGCTTCGACGCCTTCGAGTACCATTGCGATTACTGGCCCGGTCATCATATAACTGAGGTTGTAGCGAAACGCCTGCTCGCCACGACGGGTAATCATTTGACCGATTTCTTCGTAATGTGAACGATAATGGTCTTCGTCCGGCATAACCATTTTCATACCAACGATCTTGAGCCCAACCCGTTCGAAGCGAGTGATTACCTCACCGACAATCCCACGCTGAATCGTGTCCGGTTTTAGAACTACTAAACTTCTTTCGACTAAATCTTTTGCTTGTGCCATAAAACTCCTTTTCGCTATTATACCATGTTATAATGAGAATATGGCTTTATTTAAAGAAAAACCCAAGACCGAGCGCGAGAAAGTCGAAGAACGGCGTGATGAGGTCTTGTCGCGTGGTCGGAAGTTCAAATATCCGATGCAATATGCCAAACATCGCTTGGTGATTCAGACGGTGATTATTGCGGTGGTGGCAATTGTCGCGATGGTGGCGGTGGGCTGGTTGATGCTGTATCGCTGGCAGGATACCGGAGATATGGCGTATCGGATTACGCAGGTGATTCCAGTGCCGGTGGCGGAGGTTGATGGGGAAAAGGTGCGCTACAGTGATTATCTGATGATTTATCGTAGCAATTTGATTACGGCGGAGCAGCAAGGTGGTCAGCTAGGCGGACTTGAAGAAGGCGACATGATGCGGGCGGATTATCACCAGGCGGCGCTTTCGGCGGCGGTGGAATATACTTATGCTCTGAAGCTAGGTAAGGAGCTTGGTATTGAGGTGACCGACGAAGAAATTGATGCAGCTTTTGAGGATCATCGTAAAGTTGGCGGAGTTGACCGGAGCGAAGAAGGTTTCCTGAAGATCGTAAAAGATAATTTTGGCATGACCAAGTCGGAGTATCGGCGAATGCTCTATCTTTCGCTGATGCGGGCAAAGGTGGCGCAGGCTGTTGACAAAGAAGCGCTAGAATTAGCGGATCAAGTTGATTCGCATCTAGCTGGTAGCGGCGGAGACTTACGTGCAACCGCCGAAGCGATGGGCGATAGTGCCGTCTATGAGGAAACGGGAAAATTGGTTGATAATATGAACGTTGATGAAGGTCGCTCGGACAAGGCAATGACGCTTGAGCCGGGGCAGGTGAGTGAGCGATTTTTGTCGAATAACGGTGACGGATATTATTATGTTAAGCTAGTTGAGAAAAATAATACCCAGGTGAATTATAATTCGCTAAAAATTGCGTTTTCTGAATTTGACCACATGGTCGAGGAGCTCTATGCGGAGGACAAAGTTCACGTTTATATTGATCTTGATAAGGATAATGATGGCGTCGAAAATGGGGAAGGGGAATTTCAGGGCGAAGAGTCGGCTGGGGGCTAGGATTTCTAATTGACCCGTGATACAATGTGAGTACGCGAGTATCGTATAACGGCTATTATGTATCCTTCCCAAGGATGAGATCAGGGTCCGACTCCCTGTACTCGCACCATAAGAACCAACCCTGAGCTTTAACTCAGGGTTGTTCTTATGTCAGGCTGGCGGATCAAAAACGGGTTCGAACCGACGCCCTGTTGTTCCGAAGGGGCTACGGTTATGATTGTGCCATGTGGTAGTTATTCAATCTAGCACTCTTTTTGGATTTATCAAAGAACCACGACCGATAAAAGTCTTTACATTTTCTCAGAGGTAGGATATAATCAACAAAAGTGATCAAAATAATTTAATAGAGGAATTGAATGCCGATTATCAAATCTGCGAAAAAGGCTGCGCGTCAGGCCGAGAAACGCACACTACATAATCAACAAATTAAGAAGGACATCAAGGCGAGCTTGAAGGCTTTCAAAGCGAATCCGACCGCCGAGACGATGGCAAAAGCTCAGTCTGAATATGACAAAGCCGCAAAGAAGGGCTTGATCAAAAAGAACACTGCTTCTCGTCGCAAGGCGGCACTGGCAAAGTTTGCAAAGGCTGCAAAATAATACAAATCTGATTATCCAAAATACATCCGCTAGGTGGACTAGCGGATTTTTCTAATTCCGTACGGGGAAACTTAAATCGTGCTATAATAAGCATTAGCATTATGGAAATAACAGCGGTTTACATTTGGTCACAAATTCTTACGGTCATTGAGTATTCGTTGCTCGGACTGTCATATTTAGCGAAAAAACGTAAAGTTGCTGTTATACTGGATATTTTTTCGATGCTCTGTGGGATTATTGCGTTTATCCTGCTTGGTGCGGATCTTGGCGTAGGGATGTCGATTGTAATTTTGCTTGCGAATTTCTATTATTTGTGGCAAGAGGGGAAACCGAAATTACAAAAACAGCGCTATTGGTGGGATTATCTGATACTAGGGGTAATTCTAGCGATTATTGTAGTGATTACAATTTTTACTCACGAGGGTTGGCTAAGCTTCTTGTCGGTGGCGGCAACAATTCTTTACGAGATTTCGATTTGGCAGCAGAGTACCAAAGTTTATAAATTGCTAGGGATTCCGGTAGCGTTTTGCTGGATGTCGTATAATGCCTTTGTGCTGTCGCCTTTTGGGGTAATTTGTGAGCTGGGAATGCTAATTGCTTCGATTTATGGCTACGTCAAGGAATTAAAAGCAGGCAGAAAAAAGAAAAAGAAGAAATCGTCCGCGTGGTCGAAGAAGAAAAAGGCACGGCGCGCCTAGAGTATCGTAGAGTGGCTTGAACTTGTACCGCTGGTACAAGTTCAATATGGAAATAACAGGGTAGAACCTGAGAAATTTTTGGTTAATTGAACTCCGCAACAAAAAATAAGCCTGACGGCTTGTTTTTTCTTCTGTCGAAATTATGGTGGGTCGTGAGGGATTTGAACCCCCGACTTCCTCGGTGTAAACGAGACACTCTAGCCAGCTGAGTTAACGACCCATGACACTTTTATTGTATCATATCTCGTCGCAAAGAGTAAGACTTGTTTTTCGAAAATGTACGTGGTGTACTGAAAGATGGGTATCCAACAAGGCGACTCCGGTGTTCTTCAAAAGGAGGTAATGTTATGAAGCATATGAAAGACGCAATTTTGAAGGAAAATCCGGACTTTGTAGGATGAGTGGTTGATGTCGAGCAAACAATGTTATTCCTGCGTGCATGGTTCATGGGGAAGGGAATGAATGAAAGTTTGCGTGCCTTTAGGCTACATGAAAGTAAAACACGAAGGTCAGACTCGGAAAGACGGCCTACCCTATATCATTCATCCATTGACAATGGTAAGTCACGCAATGTCGATCAATGATGATAATATTACGGACGACCTGATTCACAAGCTTACTGACGGATGCAGTATAATATTATTTCTATTAATTTCTTAGCAGGTTAGTCTACGGTGGTATTCTGCTTGCTACCTAGCGCCCCTGGAGAATCCAGGAGTTTGGCTATGTTCTCACCCCTCCCGTACCACACAGCGAACGGCAAAACCGTCGCCGCGGTAAATGTTATTCTGAGGGACGACAACCGTTGGGGCCGTAAGCAAGCGGTGACCGTAGGTAGCAGAACCAGCAGTAGTAGACCACCAGTTGCCATCCGTGACGCGGTCGTAGATGCCGCCAAACGAGCGACTGTAGTAGCCCGTACGGAGAAAGTTGAAGAATTGTGATATAATTATGTTGTTAAATAGTATTAGGCATTCAGCCGGAAAGGATAAAGCTATGGAGCAAGTAGAAAAGATGCGACATACCCTGAGCCATGTTTTGGCGGCAGCGGCGCAGGAGCTTTATCCGACAACAGTTTTTGGAGTGGGGCCAGCGGTCGAGAACGGTTTTTATTACGATATTGATTTTGATGGCGATAAAGTTTCTGATAGCAATCTTGGCAAAATTGAGAAAAAAATGCGCGGCTTGATTCAGCGCGGTCTTGAAATGCGCGAGCGGCAGGCTAGCCGTGAGGAAGCTCTAGACTGGGCGAAAGCTGAGGGGCAGAAATACAAGATAGAGTTGATCAATGAACTGCCGGAAGGTGAGCAAATCACTTTTTACGATATGGTTGATCCGAAGAGCAGGCAAGTCATCTTTACTGATCTGTGCAAGGGTCCACACCTAGACAATCTCAGTGAAATTGGCGCGTTTAAGTTAACTCGAGTTGCTGGGGCGTATTGGCGCGGTGATGAAAAGCGCGAAATGTTGACGCGGGTTTATGGAGTAGCATTTGCGGACGAGGCCGAGCTAGAAGAATACCTCAAAAAACAAGAAGAGGCGAAGCAGCGTGACCACCGCAAATTGGGCAAGGAGCTTGATCTATTTTGTTACTCAAACTTGGTCGGTTCGGGATTACCGTTGTTTACACCGCGCGGGACGGTGCTTAGAGACAAGCTAAATGAGTTTACGCAGGGCTATCGTACGGCTTGTGGCTATAAAAAAGTCACCATTCCGCATATTGCAAATGTTGATCTTTACAAAACCTCAGGGCACTACGAGAAGTTCCCAGAGCTGTTTCAATTTATTAGTCAAGAATCTGGCGACCATCTCGCAATCAAACCGGTCAGTTGCCCGCATCACTCGCAGATTTTTGCTAGCGTGCCACGTAGTTATAAGGAACTGCCGGTTAAATATCTTGAAACCACGATGGTGTACCGTGATGAACGCAAAGGGGAACTAGGCGGTCTTTCGCGTGTGCGGGCGATTACGCAGGACGATTCGCACATTTTCTGTACCGAAGACCAGGTTGAACAAGTTTTTGGCGAGTTAATTGAGAGTGCGAAGGATCTTTATCGTAAGGTTGGGATGAAACTCCGCTTGCGCCTCAGTTTTCGGGACGATGGCGAGGGCTATATCGGTGATGAAAAGATGTGGGAAAAGGCACAGGTCGCCATTCAAAAGATGGCCGATAAATTTAAGATGGAATATACGGTGGCAGAAGGCGAAGCCGCGATGTACGGGCCAAAGATGGACTTTATGGCAACGGATGCGCTCGGTCGTGAATGGCAGCTTGCTACGGTGCAACTTGACTATGCTCTCCCTGAGCGTTTTGACCTCGAGTACACTGATGCTAATGGCAGTAAGAAGCGTCCGATCATGGTGCATGCGGCGCTACTTGGGGCGATTGAGCGCTTTATGAGCATTTATATTGAGCACACCGCTGGTTGGTTCCCGCTGTGGTGCGCGCCGGAGATGGTACGGGTAATTACGGTAAATGATAGTGCTGTGGAGTATGCCAAAGAGGTGGAGCTGGTGTTACAAGGGGTAGTGCTGGAAGAGCCGATTGCTAGAAATGAGTTGCGTTATGAGACGGATTATAGTGATGACAGTCTAGGAAAGAAGATTCGCCGCGCAACTGGCCTCAAAATCCCGGTAATCCTAATCGCGGGGCCGAAAGATGCTGAGGGCCGTACCGTCAGTGTTCGCCTAAGAGATAGTGAAGAGACGGTGAAATTAGACAAATTAGCGGACTGGCTAATGGCGAGGACAGAACAATAAGTGCGAATAGTCCTATCGGTCCAAAAAATGCCCCTAGGAGCTCTCTAGGGGCTCTAGAAGGGTCTTATTGGGGCGGTTTCGATAAGACTGTCGTCATCCTTGGTCCTACCGCTTCTGGAAAGACTGGTGTCAGTATTGAGATCGCCGAGGAGATTGAGCGACGCGCTAAGGCTTCAGCGTCAGGGGAATTTTGTGGTTTTAGGGGGGTGGAGATTATCTCGGCGGATTCGCGGGCAATTTATAAAGGAATGGACATCGGTACCGCTAAACCTACCTTGACAGAACAGGGGTTAGCTAAACACTGGGGTATTGACTTGGTAGAACCGGGGGAAAGATTTACCGTGGCAGACTGGAAGAATTATGCTGAGCAGAAAATTACCGAGATCAAAAAACGTGGGAATTTGCCAATTGTAGCTGGGGGGACCGGGCTATATATCGATGCGCTCATCTATGATTATCATTTTTCTGAACAAAATAAGTATACGCAATCTGATCGTCAAGAGATCTGTACAAATTATTTACTCATTGGTATCGAGACGCCACCAGAGGTGCTAAGGGAGCGAATTACAAAGCGAGCGAACACATTTTTTACTCAAGAATTGTATGAAGAAACAAAAGAATTGGTTGCGAAATACGATTGGAATACTCAGGCAATGAAAAGTAATATTTATCAGTTTGCTTGGAGCTATTTGGAGGGCAAAATTAGCCTCGAGCGCGCAAAAGAATTATTTATTTATGATGATTGGCATTTAGCCAAAAGACAGCTAACTTGGTTTCGACGTAATAAAAATATTGCCTGGCTGCCACTTGATAAAATTAGGGAATACGTGCTAAAATGTATTCAGGATGAGCAAAGAAACTAGCACTCCAGTCGAAAAATTGTTCGGATCAAAAACCCGTGCGAAGTTGCTTGACCTCTTTTTTGCTAACACTACTAAGTCATTTTATGTACGCGAAATCACTCGCGTGATTGGTGAACAGATTAATTCGGTGCGTCGTGAGCTAACCAACCTAGAGAGTATCGGCATTATCCGCAATGAGACCTTTGATAACAAAGTTTATTATGCGGCAAATATGAAGCATCCCTATGCGCACGCTTTTCAGGAGATTTTTGGTAAACGTGGTGCTGTAACTCCAATTCGAGTGCAATCGGTACGCCGAGCAGCGGCGAATAACTGGGAGGAGTACATCCGTCCGGTAGCGAAATACTTGCGCGCAATGGCGTTGATGAACCGCGTCCCGGGCCAGGATGGAATTGATTTATTGATTATCGGCGATGATCGAACCAAGAAATTGACGAGATGGGCCGAAGTAATTGAGAAAAAACAAGGTAAGCCGCTTGATTATGTAATTTTGACGCGCGACGACTTTATTTATCGTAAAAGTGTGAAGGACCGGTTTGTGATGGATATTTTGGAGATAGAAATTAGCGAAATGTATGACCCGGAAGGCGTAATTACCGGGGATGAAGTGGCATTTTAGGAGGAGAAAATGATGGAAATTGAGTGCAAAAATCCGGATGAGATTATTTTAACGACAAAGCAAGCGCGGATTGTGTTTGATGTGGCGACACAGACGATCAACGCTGATTTAGAGGTGGGGTCAATTGTCGGGCCAGGGGAGTTTGAGATTGGCGATGCAGCAATTCGGGGGATCGCGACTGAGGGTGGCCAAACTGTTTATGATGTAAATGTTGGTAATACACATGTTGGTGTCATTGGTGGTGTTGAGGACGCGGCAAAGCTGGATGAGTTCGGCATGGCGGACGTTTTGTGTACCAGCTCGGTTCGGGCTATTCGCGAGATTGAGCCTAAAGTTGTGATTGCGATGGGTAATGTTGACGGCATGGTGACGGACTTGAAGCTAACGCCGCGCGCCGAAAAGAAGTACAAACTCAAAAATCGTGACGCTTTGCCAGTTTCGCTAGACGTTGTGGTGCTAAGTTAGTATGAATGTCATCCTCGAAGTTATT
>WSMR01000024.1 GCA_013316435.1 Candidatus Saccharimonadota bacterium
CACAAACATGCAACGAATCACAACCAACCTAAAGACGGAATTACGTCAAAACCGTAATTTGGTTTTTGTGGTATTTGTGTTTTGTATGATGGCTGTACTTTCTTTTTGCGCAACTAGCAATATGCAGGATTCTATGGCAGCTGATGCTACAAAATTCCAACCAGGCAATATTATTAGTGATGCGGTGATGGCAAATTCTTCAGCGATGAGTTTACAAGAAATTCAGAATTTTTTGGATAGCAAAAATAAATGTGACAATCGTGACTATAACTTATATTTACAATACACAAAGGCTCATCCGAATATTCAGTGGCACTGGGAAGGGGAACCATATAATGGTCACTTTGTTTGCTTAGCTCAGGAGAGATTCAGTGATGGTGTAGAGATTGGTTACGGTCAAACCGCAGCGGAGATTATCTATGAGGCGGCTCAGGAATATCGGATCAATCCTCAGGTACTAATCGTGCTTTTGCAAAAAGAGTCTAGCCTTATTACCGACAAAGTTCCAAATACACATGATTATCGTCAAGCAACAGGATATGGCTGCCCAGACACGGCGGCATGTGATTCGAAGTATTATGGTTTTAAGAATCAGATATATCGTGCGGCTGAGTTATTCCGGTATACTTTGGATCATGGATATTCATTATACCCAGAGAAAAGAACTGTTTATGTAGGATATCATCCGAACTCTAGTTGTGGTGAGTCGCAGATTTATATTGAAAATCGTGCTACATCGGCCCTATATCGCTATACACCATATCAGCCAAATGGTGCTGCAATTGCTGCTGGATACGGTACTGGTAATGCTTGTTCAGCTTATGGCAATCGCAACTTTTATCTATATTTTACAGATTGGTTCGGAAGTACTCAGGTAAAGGTGGAGGGAGAGCTAGTAACTATTCCGGACGGAGAATATAGCCTTGTGTCGGCGGTTGGCTCTCAACGTTCACTAGCAATTAGTGGTACCAATGCACAGTTGGCAGAGTTGAATATGAATGATCAATCCCAACGTTTTAGGATTGAGCGTGATACTTCGACAAATTATTATCAATTAACCAATCTTCGAACTGGACAACCAGTAATTGCGCACAGTAAGACCCCAGAACAGGGCACAAATGTGGGATGTGGCGCTTCAACAACCTGTTCAAGATGGTGGAAAATCTATCAGACCAAGGATGGACATCTCATATTTGAGTCAAGCTGCAACAACGGGATGGTATTGGATGTTGCGCGCGGTAGTAATATGGTTGGCACTAATGTAGAAATTTATGTTGCTGATGGGACAAAGGCGCAAAAATGGAAGCTAGTAGTGGGGAAGACTATTGATGATGGGGTTTATACTATTTCTTCGAATGTGAATGATAAAAAAATGATTGACCTTGAGGGTGGGTGGAATTTTAATGGTAATAATATTCAGATTTGGGACGATAATAAGGCAAATGCACAAAAATGGCGAGTGCAGTATGATTTAAATAAGCACTATTACACACTAACGAATCCCGATAGTGGTAAACGTTTCGATCTTGCTGGAGCAAAAACTCAAGCTGGTACAAATATTGGTATTTGGGAATCGGTCGATGCCTGTTCACAATACTGGCAAATTATACCAAATGGCGATGCGTATACCATTATATCTACGTGTGCTGCAAATATGACTGTTGATTTAGCTGGCGGGGCTACTAAGAATGCTACTAATATTCAACTTTGGTCCCATAATGGAGCTGATGCACAAAAATGGCGGTTCCACAATCAACAAGTTTTGCAGGATGGAAACTACGAGATTTTGAGTAGTGTTGATTCGAAATATGCAATTGATATTGAGGGCGGATGGAACCGTAATGCGGTAAACGTCAATCTTTATCAAGCCAATAGCGTAGCTGAAGCACAATTATGGAATATCCGCTATAATAGCGCAACGGGTGACTATACACTCTTAAATCAAACTAAGGATCGTTCGTTTGATTTAGAGGGGGGATATACTAAAATGAACACCAACATTCAAATTTGGGCTAATAACAATGCTTGTGCACAACGCTGGACTATTGTAAGTAATCCTGATGCAACATATACAATGATTTCCACCTGTACGCACGAGGGGGCTGTAGATTTGAAGGATGGATTAGCTAATAATACTAGCAATATTCGTCTTTGGACTGTTGATGGTACCGCGGCTCAAAAGTGGATTTTTAAGCGTAAATAGGTTTTTAGATGCCGGCAGATTTTAAATCGCGGTCGATTTTCTGAAAATCAACTAAGGCATCCTTACCAATTTTAAAGATTCTTTTCATGTTGATAGAGTTTGTTCCGCCTTGCCGTGGTCTAAATGTGATTGGAATATACTTAATACGTTGATTTTTACGATGATATACTACCGTGAGTACAATATTAGATAAATTAAAGTCGGGTGGAATATATTGGACGCATTGAGATAGAGTACCGCGATTCATTAGCCTGAAAGGAGCATTTGCATCGGTAACGGTAACCCCGAATTTGGCTTTGACGGTGCACTTTAGAACTTTGGTAACGAATTTTCTCGATAAACCATCTTCTCGATGATTCCTGTGTCCAATAATCATGTCGTAATCATTCCGCAAGTTCCAAAACTGATGAAATTCTTCGGGGCGAGTTTGACCATCAGAGTCTGTTTGAAAGATGAAATCAGCTTTATTTTTGAGAGCGTATTTATAACCATATAGAACAGTTGCTCCATGACCAGAATTAGCTTTATCGATTACCAACAATAGTGGTTTGGTTCTGCATAAATTTTTAGCAATTTCTGCAGTATTGTCTTTGCTACCATCATTAAGTATAACCAGTCTAGATTTCTTGTTACCATTGTATTTTTCTACTATAGGATACCATTCGTTAATCACATTAGTAATGTTGTCAGCTTCATTGTAGGCGGGAATGACGATATATAGGATATCTTGCTTGCTCATTGTTTTATTTGCTTTCATCTATTAGTTTGTATAGAACGTAGTGATTGTTGGAATCTTGGTCAATCTTTTGATAATATTTTTGCAAGATATCACTAATTCCATATATAGGGTCTTTTGCTGAGTCATCTTCGACGAGGAGATATTCTGCACGATTATCTTGAAAATCTTGATAAATATCTTTTTTAACATCCTCTGTGAAAGAAGACAACCAATTTTGTATAAGCGGAACACGATTTTGAGAAACTAGTTTATAGCGTACATAGATGCCTTTTAATGAGTTATGACCATAAGCGGTGAAAGTGGTATTTCTAATCTCATCCAAATGTCTGTCCATCAGTGGTTCATAACCAATACCTTCACTACCAGATTTACGAATCATATTGTACTGATCCACTAAGTTTGTAGCACGATCTAGTAGCTGGTTATAGGTTACGATTGCCATCAGGCTAATCATACCAATATAAGCAGCTTGACGTATGCTATCGCTATGCTCAAATAAAATGATTTCATTTAACAGTAGGAGTGTCTGGAAGGTAATTGGCAAAGCATATTGAGGATAGCTTCTCGCTGATAAGAATAAGTATGCTTCTAATGCAAACGTGATTAGCATCATCGTCGCATATGCGTCTTTCTTGCGTGCAAACGCTAAGATTGCTGCTGGTATAAGGCATAAAAATGGCAAGAATGTAGTAATGAAATAGTATAAAGTTTCACCAGTCATGCCACGTAGCCAAGTACCAATATTACTTGCATATTCAAAATTAAAAATAAGCGTGCAATAAATAAAGTCACCCAATGCGCCATTCAATAGGAAGTACATTGCAAAAGGCACCCACATAACTAATACCCCAACCGTACCATATAGGAGATTTTGTCTTAAGTTTTTCCATCGTTTTTGTACTATTAAAACGCATAGAATAACCAAAACGCCAGCACATACTGGAATTGCATGTGTCAGTTGCAATAAAAGGCAAGCGCCGATTGAAATTCCATATATAAAAGCCCATTTTGGGTCATGATCACCCAGCTCGGGCTGGTAGAAATATCTTACAAGGTAATACATGGCGATCATTAAAAATGGTAGGTTATATTCTTGTACGGTATTGCCAGCAGAATATCCAGCAATCATCAGGATTAGCATAATTGTAATACTAATTCCACCCCATAGAACCGATTTTTTCGCTAGTTGACTGAGCTTCCAAGCGAAAACTAAAGTAACCGTTAGGGAAATAATCTGAAAAACCATTATTCCGTAACAACTTTCTCCACCCATCCACCAACCGAGCATATTTACTAAGTAGATAATTGGGCCTTTATGATCAAAAGTATCACGATAAGGGATTCTGCCATGTAGCCAGTGTTGCCCATCAGTTTGAAAATGCAACGAATCGGCGCCATCATATACGCCAGCATAAGCTGGATAATCTCGAAAAATAGGAGAGGTACTTAAAGAAAATAGAAAAACAAATACCGTAGCCACTAGACAAAGAGCCATATATAATATGATCGTCTTGCGGTTTTTATTCCAAAAACTCAAGAATTGACCCCGTCTGACTCGCATGACTTGACTGCGAGGTATAGACCTCTTCATCACTTAACTCCTCTCACTTCTAACCGTATTATAGCAAAGTTATGTCTAGCCGTAAAGTTGCTGTATACTGGAGCTATAATGGAGTCTAGAGAGCTTATTATTGAAAAGCTTCCTGCACGCTTTTTAAGAATGGTTTCCATGCATATTGGTTCTTCAGGTGTGTTTGAGCTGATTGTGCCATAGGATATATTGCCTCTGGATTTTGTTGGAGGTGATTTATGATTACTATATATTCATCCTCATTCTTAGCGTCATCAACTAGGAATCCAGTACGATTATCCTTCACGAAGTCACTTACTCCTCCTGTATTGCCAGCCAAAGTTATTAGGCCAAAAGATGCTGCTTCTAGTACAACATTTGGCATTCCATCAATTATAGAAGTATGTAAGAATAGATCGTATTTGTCTGGTTGTAAATCCTGAAAATTCTGAAATGGACCACGATAATGTAAGACTGCGGAATCTTCTGGAAATTCAAAGCCATCTCGCTCTTGTTCGTCCATCCTGCCGTAAGCATCAATTTGGACTTTTTCTGGATCTAGTTTGTTTGCAATCCGGACTAATAATTTTGGGTTTTTTTGCAGTGAGATACGGCCGGCCCAGAGAATCCTGAGAATGCTATTTTTTTTATGGTGCTTGACGGACTCATTGATTGGTGTTGGTTGATAATGGACTACAAATTTCTCCCTGTCGTAACCTTCCTTATGCACTAGATAATCAATGACAGCAGTATTATCAGTATAGAATTTATCAATTAATGGATATACTCTGGTTATAAATGGATCAGCAATATCCCAAATTCCTTCACCATTTGTGTCGGTGACTAAACCATAACAAAACAAAGATGCCGTGATATGAAAATTATTTTCTACTAAAGTTCTATGTCGTGCCATCCATAGTAGGGCATCTGTCGAGTTAATGATATGAATCTTTGAACACTGTAACTGAATTAAGGTTTGAGTTAGCAAAATATCTCGATCGTCTATGCTGAGATTGTGAGCGATTTGACCAAACTCTACCAAAAAAGTATTGCTAGGTAATCTATCTTTCCAAGTATTTGTAGCTGATAAGGTTGTGATGACGGCAATACGCCAGTTGGGGTGGAGTTCTTGCAGGGCTTTGAGATAGTTTAATAAGACCTTTTCCGCGCCACCTGGTACAATCCAAGGTACTATAAAAATATAATCAGGTCTACTTTTGATTTGCAAACATAGCTTATGGTATGCTTTGCCGAGATCTCCTACTAAATCTGCACAATATTCCGTTGTGTGAGCAAGGGTATCTTGAGTAGGGAAAATTAAGTTTTCGATTTTAGCTATCTTTTTCCACTCTTCTAGAACTACTGCTGGAACTTGAAATTCTTTTGGATCATCAATGAGCTTCTTGTGAGTAAGCTTCTTGGCTAATTCGGCTAACGGTGTGATAAAAAAGTTCAAGAATTTGTTATTTCGTATGCGGATGTATTGTTCTTGAAGCTTTTGCTTCCGGCCCTTGGGCACGGTCTTCCGGGGTTCGATTAAGCGAAACTTTTGCCATTTTTTATAATCGTAGAGTGCACTATATGGTTGGGCGACACGATCATTATTGTTTTGTTGTAAGCGGGATGTTGGTTTTTTGCGATAAAAATAAATTGTATCTTTGGCAACCTTATGTAGTATGCCTGCATTAGTTAGAGTAGTATTGAGGGCGTAATCTTCATGTCCAAAACCATCTTTTGTGGCAATATATGGAAATTTCACCAAGGTTTCACGAGTGGCAGCTATGGCGGAGATCCAGCGGTGACGACTAAATTGCATTATTGCATCGGTTTCCGGCTCAACGGATTCACCTAACACTTGTAGAACATATTCGTTATCTACATCTTTGAAAGATAAACAATAATTTGGATGTACAACAATCTCGCACTTTGCCTGTTCTAAAGTTTCAACAGTATTAGTGAAGTAGTTACCTGAAATTAAATCATCGCCATCTAAGATAACTACGAAGCGACCAGAGGATTCTTTAATTGCAAAATTGCGCGATAAACCAGCATCATTAAAATTGCAGGTCAAAATCTTTATATCTGCGCGATCTTTGTATCGTGTAAAATAATTTTGTGTTGCCTCATCACCATCGTCAATAGCAATAATGATCTCATATGTATCAGTGAAATTCTCTAAAGACCGAAAAACGCTTAGCATCGTATGATGGGTCATTAACCCCTCGTTGTGTGTCGTCAGAATAATTGAGAGTTTGGTGAATTTTTTTGGCATCTACTTGGTCTCTTTAAGGTTTGCTTTCAAACGCGCGCACCGCTGTTTTAGCGCATGAAGTTGTCGGATATTGTCAGCTTGCAGCTTGTAGGTGGGCATAATCTTGATGAGGGTCTTTTTAATACCTACAACGTTTAGTTGGTGCTTTCTTGAATATAGTCGCTTGATTCGTTCGCGCTGCTCGATTTGGGCGCGTTCAAAATCAGTGCGATGCTCATTAATAAATGATTGCGCTAGCTTACGAACGGCATTACGGCTTTGCTGTGTTTTACTATTGACGATCGAAAAGCTCAAAAAACTTTCAAAAAGTTGCCAGTATAGTTCTATGTGGTCGTCCAAAAGATGATTTTGTTGTAGAAAATCATAAAGTTTTATTGCTATAGTGGTATGATCAATAGCCTTATCGACGTTACTTTGTGTTGACCACGTTTGAGACATGATGCTATTATTATGTCGAACATAATTATAAAGTCGCTTATTGACGAAGAAAATCTTTTTACTCAGCATAAGATATGCAGTACAGAAAAAAGCATCTTCGAAACGTAGACCAGCGGGGAACTGCAGACTATATTGGTCCAAAAGTGAACGTCGAAAAATTTTATTTGCTACTGAAGCATCGGTATTGAGAATCAAGCTGTCGGTAATCTTTTGTAATCCAGTATATTTGAGCGCATAGTACGCATCGTCACTACTTTTCATTTCGTGATGAGCATGATAAATTACGTTGATTTCGCAAGTTGCTAGATCAACATCCGTGTCTGTCATTGCTTCATACATCTGTTCACACATGGTGTCTTCGTAGTAATCATCCGCATCACAAAACATGATCAGGTCAGCGCTAGCAGCTTCAATACCTCTATTGCGTGCGACCGATAGACCTGAGTTTTCATTGTTATAAATCAACTTTATTCTAGAATCGGTTTTAGCAAATTTTTCCATAACTTCTTTACTGGTATCGGTCGAAGCATCATCTATGGCAATAATCTCGATATTTTGCAAGGTTTGATGTAGTAAGGCGTTGATAGATTTTGGCAAATATTCGGCATCATTATATGCCGTTAGTATGACGCTAATTAGTGGCTTACTCATGATGCTTAGCTTCCAATTCTTTAAGTTTAATTTCCAAAGAGTCTATCTCTCCGTGCAAATCAGCAATTAATTCCGACAATTGTAGCTGTTTTTTGTAAGCAGGATGTGTTGCAGTCCAAGCTCGCTTTAATGAGCTGCGTAGTTTTTTCTGCAGTTTATTTCGTCCAATGTACCTAGCGACAGCGGCAGGATTGTGATCTACAATATAATGCATTGTTTGTCGCTGTTTATCGTCAAGACTAAAGCTATCAATTACGGTGTGGAGATCAGGAAATCTTTTGAGATCATCCTGAATATTTTTAATGAAGTCTTGCAGTAGATTTTTGGTTAGGCGTTCCATATTCCATATGTAAGCACCAAGTTTGGCTACCAACATAACTGAATACAAATCTTGTATTAAATTATGTTCAGTTAAAAATTTTTCGATTTCTGCATACTCATAACATACGTTCATGGCTTTTCCAGTACTATTAACAGAAGATGCTTCATTGTCTGTACGATAGTGGAGAAAAGCGTCAGTTGTAAAAAGTGCTCTACGTGCACACGCGAGAGCCTTAAAATTAAAGCCTGTATCTTGATAGGATGCTCCTGGAGTCGGCAGGAAACGAATATGGTTTTTGTTGAGGAAATCTCGTTTATAAATCGCTGACCAAATGGCTGGCGCCTGCATAAAAATCCAATTATGTTGTGTTGGGTTCTTCACTACGCCTACTTCTGTTGGGTCGATATAGTGGTTTTTGGTGTCTTTGTTGGCTTTATTAAAATAATAATTTGCTCGTACGATTTCTGCATTGTGGTTTTTTGCTAACGCATACAACCTCTCAAACGCATCCAACTCAATCCAGTCATCAGATTCCACTATACCA
>WSMR01000025.1 GCA_013316435.1 Candidatus Saccharimonadota bacterium
CACTCCATCAACTCATCATAGCCCGCAGCAAAATCATCACCCCTAAGCTGTCGAAGATCATTAATCGCCGCCGCTAATTCGTGTCGTTCATTCTCTTCTACCGTAGTGGGCCGAATCAGCTCGCTCGGCATATCGCCCCAATTAGAAATTTTCTCCTCATGAAAATCTTTCACCCCACAATAAAACTCTCCACCCTCAGAAAAATCTAGAATCTGTAAATCCGGCGAAACCGCATTCTCAACCCCCCAAAACTCTCCACCATAGAGCTTCACTCGCGTCGGATCATTAAGCACACCCGCTAGGCCATAATTCTCCCCAGCATAGACTCCACCCAGCACTTTCAAACTCAAACCTTCCCCGCCCAGCCACAACGCACTGCCGGTTGCAGCAATTTTAGCCGTCCTCAGTTCAGCTTGCCCGTCATAAAGGCACATCCCATAAGCGCCTGAGATATTCGCCGCACCCAGTTGCCATTCACCCTGCCCTTCGGCCTGCAAAGCAACACCATTATAATCATCGGCAATAATCTCCGCACCATCTTTAATCAAAATCCGCGGGCTGGTTTTACCTCGCCCCTGCACCCGCGCGCTTAGCCAAACACCATTACGAGCAAAAATCTTCCCTGCGATTTCCACCCGCACACCATACGCCACGCCGGTGCTCGAAGTCACTAATACTGCATGTCCCTCCGGCGCATAGATCTCTACATCTTTATCAATCGTCACCACCGTATAATCCGGCACACCCGAGCTTAACGCTCCCGTCGCACGAATCACCACATTGTCCTCACCGAGCGCAAAGATCTTTCCTTCCCCAGTTAAAGTCAACTCACCATGGCTCACCTCAAACACTCGAGCACGCTCTTCCGGAATATTCGCCACCAAACTATGCCCGTTAAAGTTAATCGTCACATCATGACAAATTTCTACCCGCTCCGTAATTGTTAAATCATTAGTCAGGGTAATTTGAGCTTTTTCCTCTGCGAGCGCTGTCAAAAATTCAGCGAAAGTCCCCGCCATCCCAAGTTCATGACGTGAGGATTTTGGCTGAGTTCTTGAACGAAACAGCCCAGCACTACCGAAGCTCGGTGGCGTCGGCAAATTCGGTATCACAAAATCTAGCGCTCTAGACCGTCGTCCCATTTTTACTCCACGTGATTAATCCGTCTCAGCCCACCACTGCACTTAAACATTAGCAATAATCTCAAGCGATTCAAAAACAGTACCTTATTTCAAAGGATTACCACCATTCTAGCACAGAATCACAAAAAAGTCAAGCTAAACTAGCTATCAAAACCCACTACGCCATCTGTCTGGAACCGCTTTCTAAGCGCCAACTTTGTCTTTAGAATTACGCCGCGTAGCATTATGCACCACGTAATCAATCATCTTCTCGGCGATATTACGTCCAGTCACTTTTTCAATACCAAAACCTGGGGAAGCATTCACTTCTAGCACCAGCGGACCGCGGCTTGACCGCATCATATCAACACCAGCAATATGTAGCCCCATCTCGCGCGCCGCTTTAATCGCAATACGCGTTTCGGTGGGAGTCAGCTTAACACTTGCGCCCTCACCACCCTTATGCAAATTACTCCGAAAATCATCGTCAAGCGATTGGCGTTTCATACTTGCCACCACACGCGACCCAACTACAAAGGCACGGATGTCCTCGCCTGCCGACTCTTTCACGTATTCCTGTAAAAGAATATTTGTTCCGTCTTCGTTATAAAGATAGAACGCCTGCAGGGCTGATTTGGCAGCTTTCTTGGTCTCCGCCAGTACCACGCCATTACCATGTGTACCAACCGCCAGTTTGATAATCACTGGTAGACCAATCTGATCTAGCAAATCATCGATATCGGCCGTGTTACGCGATACCACGGTCTTTGGCGTATCAATTCCGGCCTTAGTCAAAATCTGCTGCGAGCGCAATTTGTCTCGCACCCTAGCAATCGCAATCGAGCTCGAGGCCGACCACACCTTCTGCATCTCAAACTGCCGCACCACCGCACAACCATAGCGCGTCATATTATTCGAAATCCGCGGGATAATCGCATCGAAACGCGGCAAAGTCTTGCCGTGATAATAAACTTTTGGATCTTTTTCATCAAGCGAAAGATAGCAATTTTTGTATTTGATAACCTGAACCTCGTGACCACGCTTCTCAGCCTCTTCGACTAAGCGTATGGTTGAGTAATTTGCGTTACCGTTTGAAAGAATCGCTATTTTCATGTTTCCACCTTTCCTCGATTATATAATACGCAAATACCGAAGTCAATTAGTATCCTCTTAGTCGATAAAATCTACCCTGGACACGTCTCGCCAACTTTCCATAACGCTTCCTGGTCTGATCCAATCTATCGTGACGACGAACAGCTACCCGTGGCAAAAGAAACCCCATTTCGCCAATAAGCTTGCTTTGGCACGGGTTACAAAAACCACATTGTTGCCCCCGTATCGGCTTATGACAAAACCAAATATGCTGCATGATATCTTCGTAACCCCACGATTTAATGTTCTGTACCATTTCAGGCTCAGTTGTATCCATAATGGGAAAATCAAAACGACCTAACAACGCAATTAGTTCGGGTGCACTGGACTCGTCAATACGACCGTCCTTAGTTAACTTGCCAAATTGCCGAATGACTGCCGAACAGGCACATTGATCCGAGTTCAATGCCTTCTCTAAACCTAGACCAATCATAGGGAACTCCGGATGTTGCCTAGCGAAACTTGCCAAGTAGCGATACTGATAACCTAGAGGTCGCTGACCTTCTGGCATTTTTTTCATAATACAATCAAAAACCTGGTCCACTTCCGCGTCCGGTTTAATTTCCGAAAGATTGAAGGTTTTATAAGGTAGCAACTTACCCGTCGAAATATGCTGCGAAATCAATTCCGAAAGCCGATTTAGAGACGCAAGCTCATGGTGTCGGCTCTTACGCTTCGGGTTAATAATATAAATCGGCTGCACGATAAAATTATTACGTAGCAATTTAATGACCATATAGGTTGAATCCCAGCCGCTCGTCCAAAAGACATAACGGGTATCTTTTGCCTGTTTCATCGTGCAGGCTTCCCCATATACTTCTCGTGGAAAGCCTGAGGGTCACTTTCTAATTCCTCGTTCAAAGCTCGGTTATCAAAGGTTAGTGGTCGCGCAATTTTGACCTTTGAAACATCAACAAGAAACTTATTTTGCAGAGTTTTACGCCCAATCAAGATCGGGAAGCGATTGCGGGCTCGGTTTGCCAACGTGAAATAAGTCCGAATCGTCCGCCCGCCAATCTTTACCGTCAGCGGTATACAGTAGCGCAAAGCTACCTGACCATTTGAACTACGCACCTGTTTTACGCTAAAATCAGTCGCGATTAAAGTTTCTCCAGTATAAAGTGGACTCTTAGGCCCAAAAAGACGAAATTCCAAATTATTCTTGGCGTTCATGCGGATATGACTCGCCCAAATCGCCGAAGAATCCGCGCCCGTATCGACCTTTGCTGGAATGTCTTTGATACCAGCAATTTCGACAAAGGTGTTATTTCCAATAATTTTGAGATCTCGTGTCCCCATACTTCTATTATAGCACACCTTATTTAAAAAGTCAATACTGCTAAGCTGAGCCTAGCCCCAAAACCCTTTTTTCTTGTTTTTAGGGTTCTGGAATTCTTCTAGGAGTTCTTTTTGCTTCTTTGATAGATTGCGTGGAGTCTCGACAATAATCGTTACGATATGTGGACCGCGATGACCGTCACTACGCATCAGCGGCACGCCATGGCCGGAGAGTTTGAACGGCGTTCCCGACTGCGTTCCAGCCGGAACCTTCATGCGCACATTGCCATCCACAGTCTCAACATCGACCTCAGTCCCCAGTGCCGCGTCAACCATCGAAACCATTTTCTCGGACAAGATAATATTGCCCTCCCTAGTCAAATGCTTATGCGGCTTGACTCGCACAGTCACGTAGAGGTCGCCTTTTTCGCCACCCTTGGGGGCTGGACCGCCTTTACCGGTCAAGCGAATCGACATACCATCGTCAATTCCTTCCGGAATTTTTACTTTTAGATCCTTGCCGTTTGAAGAAATAACCTTGGTTGTACCAAAAACCGCCTCCTCAAAGTTAAGTACAATCGTCGTATGATAATCTTCCCCGCGCATTGAACGCCGCCCTGCTCCGCCGAAGCCAAAAATCGAACCAAGAATGTCATCCAGTCCACCGGCACCGCCGAAATCGAAGTTGAAACTCTGCCCAGCGCCGCCAAAGCCACCCCCAGCAAATGGATTACCACCAGCACCGCCCGCAGCACCACCAACTCCAGCGTGACCAAACTGATCATAACGCGCTCGTTTCTGCTTGTCAGACAGCACATCATGCGCCTCAGAAACTTCCTTGAATTTTTCCTCAGCCACTTTGTCGCCTGGATTTTTATCAGGGTGATACTTAATCGCGAGTTTGCGATAAGCCTTCTTGATCTCGTCATCAGAGGCGTTTTTACCTACGCCTAAAACTTCATAATAATCTCTCTTTGCCATAGTTCCTGCTATTATAGCACATTTTCTGAGCTGGTTGGCACTTTTATTGTTTAAGTGCTAAAATTGCCAAGGTTTGCCGCGTAATCAACGTATATTCATGATGTTGACGCAAAAATTCATCCACTGCTTGTGATGCGCCAGGCAAATCCGGGTTATTGTAATCGTGACAAATAATCACCCCACCTAAAGCTAAGTGCGGGTGGGCTAAACCAAGCGCCGTCTTTTGCGATCCATAAAAATCCCCATCAATAAAAGCAAACGCAATTTCCGCTGGTAAATCCGCGTCGCTAAGCTCTGCAAACCAAGCTTTCTTCAGAATCACATTCTTGATCCCTGCGCGGTAAAGTTTATCCCTAACTTCCCGTTTAGAGACTCTAAGTTCGCCCGCCCGGAAAGCCTGCCCGGCACTCGAAATATCTTCTCGCGCTTTCTTTGGCAGACCCGCAAAAGAATCGTAGGCAAACAGACGCTTGCTGGGCGCGGACTCCATTAAAAGTTTACCAAGCAGCAAAGTCGTGTCACCCTTGTAGCAGCCAAACTCAACAAAATCGCCACCACTCGTCAAGCAGCGCTTCGCCTGTCGCAAAATCTCATCCGTCTCAGCCGCGGTAACCTGATCGTTGGTAGGCTGCTTCATAGAAAATTATTTAGCAGATTTCTGCTGCTCTTTCTGCTTTTGCTGTGCCAATAGAATCTTGGCACGGCGAATCATTGCATCAGTCTCATTAGTCTGAATAACATAAATTGGCAAAGATTTCTTGGTAGCAATATTAACATACTCCGCCTTGCCAAGCCCGGCTTTATTCTTTGCCGGATCAAGCTCAAGATTAAGATAACCGCAACCCGCAACAATATCTTGACGAATCATCGCATTACGCTCACCAATTGTTGCAGTAAATACTAGCGCATCAAGACCATGCATTGCAGCCACCATTTCACCGATAGCACGCTGAATGCGGTAAATATACATATCATAAGCCAGCTCGGCGCGCGGGTCACTATTATCGCGCAATTCAATCACTTCGCGCATATCATTAGTCTTACCGGTAACGCCCAACAAGCCACACTGACGGTTGAGATATTCTTCCAGCCCTTCCTCAGTAAAACCAAGTTCACGTTGAATTGCCGAAGCTGCTGCTGGGTCAAGGTCGCCACAACGCGTTGCCATCATCACGCCTTCAAGCGGAGTATAACCCATCGTTGTATCATAAGAATAGCCGTCTTTAATCGCGGTCAGTGATGCACCGGAGCCAAGATGACAAGCTACTACCCTAGACGGCAAAATTCCTTCATCGCGCATAAAGTTACGCACTGCACCCATAGAAAGACCATGATAACCATAGCGCTTAATCTCAGCGCGGTCAGCCAATTCAAGATCAATCGCATAATATTTGTGCACGTCATCACGAGTATGATGGAAGTGTGAGTCGGAAATGGTAATCACTGGAGTACCAGGAAAAGTTTTGAGACATTCCGAAATCTCCGCTGCAATGACTGGAACGTGAAGCGGAGCGCGGCGTTTCTCTTCCTCGAGACGACGCAAACAATCCTCATCAACAATATGGTCATCCGAGAAAAAATCACCCGTAGCCGCGACCCGCGCAAGAATAGCTGCGATTTCAACACCATCATGCAAATAATTTTCCTTTACAAGAATATCACGCGTGTAACGAATTGTATCGGCAAGCCGTTTGAAACCATCAGTCAACTTCACCGAAGAACCATCGGCACGCTTCAAGGTACAGATGAGAGATTTGTTCTCGGTCTCAAAATGAAGTGAGCAAATCAGACGTTCGTCATCATGATACAGGGCATACTTACGCGAAGATGAACCAGGGTTAGTGACTAGATATAATTTTTCCATAGGGACTCCTTTTGCTCATTGTAGCATATTCAGGAGTCGAAGCCGAACTTTTGTTGTTTTTGGCCCATTGCCGTGTCGTGATAGATATTGAAACGCCGCGAATTCAGCTCTAGAGCCAGCGACCAAATTGTATCGTCATTATAAATATAGTGCGATTGACGTAAAATCCGCCACAAATCTGTAAACTGGAAACCGGGCAATTGTTGATTAACCAAAAATTCCGTTTCGGCGTAACGCAAAAATGTGTCGGTTCCTGGATGACGCGCGCGAACACGATCATATTTGATTAGCTCAGGCGAAAGACAATGATTAGTATGAATCAATACGCCTTCACGATTCGGTCGCAAAATAGCATAACGCCGCGTTGCATGCTCCACTACTGCAAGATCCCCCTTTGCATCAGCAATCAAAAAATTTTTCGGGATGGCACCTGGCATTTTTGCAAAAACATTTAGAGCCTGCCGCGTCGTGGCGCATTTCTCAGCAATATAACGAATAAAATGAGTCGGCAGGAGCCCATATTTCCAAGCGTCAATATTTGAGAATGTCAGGCCGATATATAATCCCTTATCATTTACGGCATCCACAAAATAAGGTTTGCGCAAGCGCTTGCCAGTGTGACGATACCAAACCGACTCATCGGAAAATCCAAAATAACGATTTGCACCTTTCAGATCAACTTGGTACGTACCGTAGAACTCACGCGCCGCCGGAATCCAGTCGTAATTACGCCCCACAAAAGTGTTTTCGCCCTCATGAATCGCAAAAATTGTACAACCGTGATTTTGCGGACGCAAACGATCGCGCCAATGGTCAATTGAAGCCGCAATATCTTCATATAATACAAATTCTGAAGGCAAACCAACTGCCCTCGCTACTGCTTCTAATTCGGTGATAATCTCAGGATAAAATTTACGATAAATTCTCAGTTGATGATGCAAAGTCTCAGAATTGATATGACGATAAAACTCATGGCCGTTTTTCTGCATTGCATCCGCATAAAACTTTCCGTAATCAACATGTGTACCCGCAAACTTTATCATAAGAATATTGTAACATGGGAAAACCCCGAGGGCTAAAATATACAAATGAGCATATTTTGTGCAAATAATGCACGCCTCGGGGTTATTTTATGAAACAGCCGGGGGATGGCGACCTAATGCCACCAAATCGAATCTTCTGCCTTGGCGAGCTCTTCGAGATCACAATCAGTAAAACCGAAACGATCTCTCAAGATACTCTCTGCAAAAACCCGTGGCCAGTAAATTCCGCGTCCCCATTTTAGGAACACTTCCTTTACTAACTCCTTGTCAACCTTACGGTCGACGAAGGATGCAATGTGATGCACGCCGCCGCAATCAGAACGGTTACATAAGGTAAAGGCATAGCCATCGCCCTTGTACTCCCAGTCCTGATATCCCCACCAGTCGTACTCCTCACGCCGTTGCGCGAGTAACTCCTGATAGGATTCGGCGCTATACGCACGGTCCTCCTTGCTGAAGGATAGTAGCCACATAAGCAAATCATCGTTTTTATGCGGAACTTTGAGTTTGCTAATTGTAGGCTCCGAGCCATCGCACCGCACGATAAAAGCATCTCCAGCCTTAACCCCAATTCTTTCGGCCACCTTACGGTTACGCCAAAACAAGGTCAGCCGGCTGCCATCGTAGGTGTATGTCGTTGACATACTATTCCCTACGCGGGCTGCTTCCATCGTTGTTTTTTCGATAAAAAGTTTCTGATTTGCCATAATTAACTTTCCCTACTACCCGGTACCCAACCCGGCGTTCGTTCTCAAATGATAAACTGACAAAGATTTACCATTTTTGCCCGCCAGGGCTGAGCATTTCTTTATTTTTTATGGGTAGCATTAAAGCTCCAGCAAATAGAAATGGCTGTTTCTTTAATGAACTATAAGCCGGGATTTTTCTTTCTCAAGCTTATGTCTCCATTGCAGCACACATAGACAT
>WSMR01000026.1 GCA_013316435.1 Candidatus Saccharimonadota bacterium
ATTTATAGGAGTTATGTACATAACTATCTTTTTATTTTCTACCAAGTTTTCGCTTGGTTGTTCCCATTTAATCACACTCCGCCGTTCACATAGTTAGGCAGAATCTGGCAGAAAAAATTCAAGAACGATCATCTGTCCTTCACTCTTACCATATCAGAAAGACTACAAAAACCATTTGCCAGCACAACTAAGTCAAACCCCTCTGACATTTCATCCTTAAACTTTGTCCTGAATTTAGAGTTTATCTTGTCACGAGCATTATATAAAGTCTTTGACCTACGATGATCTCTAATTTCATCACTACTAGCTAAATCATCAATCTCGTCAAAATAATCGTCTAATACACTATTTAATTCACGAACCTCAATCCTATTATTTTCAGAAGCAAAAATAGTGTTCAAAACCACAAATTGCACACACCCCCTCCGAACAAAAGGCTTTTTCACTCCATTAAATTCAATCTCACCAGTTTCCTCAAAAAATCTTATTCTATTATGACGAGATGAAAAATCAACCAAATTCTGCAATAATCTCCGAATACAAGCTAATTCTACATTTTTGGCATCAATGACTTCATGCTTAAGTATATAATCAGGAAATTTAAGAGAATGAGGTAATAATTGCTTCCTGCACTCATTCCACTTATCGACTAATCTAGCGTAAAAACGCTTACTATCAATGTCCAATCTGCCATCCGCAGTAAAAAATAGGTAATGAAGCAACCGGTGTCTCTTTTCATGGGCTTCACTAGGGCATACCTTTACTACATAGCCATCAACCCATTCTAGTTCGCTGATAACTCTACGGCATTCTAACTCCAAATATTGTTTTTCAAACGACTCCGGTTCCAAAACATCTTTATACTTCAGAAGTCCATCTACTAGCAATACGAGATGATTTGACAAATGATAATCAAAAAATTCCATCTCTTTGTCAAACATTATCTTCGGACGAGGCATATCAAGATTCCCAAAAAACTAAATATTATTTTTACATTATAACACAAAAAATAGCATCCGTCATATCAACCATACATAGTTGGCCGGTTTGAGCCTTATCGCTTGTTTAAACCGCTTATATGTCGCAAATTTCGCATGGTTTTCTAACAGCTTCCCCGTAATAATTAAAAATAGTCTTTCGCAATTACGGTTTTTATGGTATAGTGGTGTTAGCTAAACTTTGATATTCGGACTACACCTTTGATAGGTGTTTTGAAATCAGAAATGCGACCATGTGTAGCAGATAGGGTTTCAAAACTCCGTTTGTCAAAGTTTAGCGACTAAACATGTGGTCGCTTTTTTAGTTGCGGCAGAAAGGATGTTATGAAACCAGTTATTATCAAAATCATCTGCTGGGTAGCAGGTATCGGGGTAGTTGGCTATGTTGGGCTTACGATCGCTAATTCCTTTCCCGGCATTAGTGGGTTGGTTGGTAAAGTTCCAGTTATCAACAGTATCCCAACACCAGCTATTGACGGAGTTGCCGAAGCTACCATGCTAGATGGGTGCAAAAGCGATTTCAAAGAAGGTGTAGAAATTAAGGTAGTTCGTATTTCTGACGCACCAAAATCAGAGGGTTCATATCATCGTTGGGAGTGTGTAGCTCAAAACCCCAATGGAACAGAAGATGAATATCAAAAGTATCTCGAAGAACTTGGCAAATATAAGGAGTGGCCGCGAGACCCAAATTATGACTATGCTAATTACACCCGAGCCGAATGTCAGTATTATGACGGCATATTCTTCAGGTCTACTAGCCTTAACGAAACAACTATCTGTGTCAACCCCTTTAACAAATACTACGAAAGCAATATAGAACGACTAGAATCCGATAAGGCAAAAGGTCATGCTCACGATATAGTCGACTACTCGAAAGAATAACATTAAAAGAAAGGAAAAATATGGCAATTAACCTCAAAGCAGAAGAACAAGAGGGTACAGAACAATACGAAATCAAAAAGTTCGTGGACTTAATTCGTCCCGAGATTGAAAATCTAGGCTACAAAATCACTACTCAAGCAGTTTTACCTTACACTAACTTTTGCGACAAAATTAACGAAGCTGGCAAAGGCTTAGACTATGCTAAAGGTCAAAAGGCTTACGTAACTGATGCCCTAATTTACGAGCCATTAGCAAACGGTGATAGTATACCGCTCGTAGTTTTAGAAGGTAAAATCAGAACTCAAACTACCCACGACGTTATTACCTATACCGAGAAAGCCAAAGCTCACAAAAACGTCTTTCCTCATCTTCGCTATGGTTTTATCGTGCTTGAGGCGAAAGGCGAAAAATTTCCCGACTTTTATTATCAACACGCAGGTTTTGATTTTGAGGAAGTATTCCCGAGCAATGAAACTCCCGAACAAACTCAAATTCGCACCAATGAATTCGTAGCAGAACTCACAAGGCAGATTAAGAAAGCAAAAGAAAAGCACCAAAGGTTTTTCAAGAGTGAAGCCTAATCTGTTGATTAGATAGGGTGGCAACCGTATAATTAGGTAAACGGAAATAGTCAAATGAAAACAAACGAAAGTCAAAACGATATCACTAAAATCCCAACCAGAACCATAGAACTATTTTCTTGGAATTATCTCAAAAAACATCCTAAGGCACAGCCAGTTATCAAAAAGTACTTTGGCAAAATTGGAGCAGAGCTATTTATTAACTGGTCAAGAGAGTTTTGCAATAGCGACAATCCCGAAATTACCGAAGGCTTTATACAAGAAATAAACCAAATATCGCCCAAAGAACTTATTGAAACGAGATATTCAGCGAAAAGCCTAGAAGAAGCGAGCGAATATATTTACAGCCAACCTTACTGGTTTTTAATTCAAGACGGCTGTTTTGTGGATAGTGAAACCGAAGATTTGGTTTACATGTTTTTAACAGATACTACCTGCGAGGACATTTCTAAACCTGCTATATGGCAAGACGCACAATTTTATCTGTGTACATTAGATAAACGACTATATTGCACTGACGAAGAAGTAATTCAGAACGGCAAAAATGCATTAAACTCATATCGAGCAAAATATGCCATGAAGAAACTTGGTCGACATGGAATACGTAAACTGCTTGAAAGGTTCTTTGATTTTAACCAATTAGAAGCCAATGCAGGTAATTTTATTAAAATGCTTAACAAAACCTTGGGTGAAGATATTCAGGAGATGTTCTTAAATCAAACCCCAATCTATGTTGGAGTGGATGATTTAGACAAGTTTGACGCGTTCTTTGAGTATCCTGGATGGATTGAATTTACTCCAGAGGCTAACGACGAAATTATTCGCCGTATTCTTCATAACGAAATGACTAACGAGCAAATTGATTTTTATTTAGGTGCAGAACACGAAACTACCGAGTTATATAAACTTTACCCAGCTCTCAAGCATATTATAAAAACCACATCCGACAGTCATTTATTCAGCACAGCTGGAGATGTGGTTGCTATTATTTGGGGACTACTTCCGGATAAAGATAAGAAATTAGATAAGTGGTTTAATGAAGAATTATACGACATATTTTGGGCAAGAATTGGAGATGTTAACCAAATCAAATCATATCAAGATTTAGAATTGCCAGATGATAAGAAACGAATTTTTGATGACGCACTTGGCTGGATAGTTAATAACCCAAACCTCAAGACATTAAACCCCGAATTATGGTCATATTTAGAAGAATTAGCCAAATCTGAGAATATATCACACCCATTACAAACAGTCTTAGGGCGAGTTTGTGTTATTCGTTATCAAAATCTCTCACCAGCTGAACAATACAAACTTGTGTCCAAAAATTTTTATGGCAAGAAATTTTACAGCTTCTTTAGCCGACTAGACACCATCGAAGAAGCTAAAGAGTATCTAGAAATCTGCCGAAACGACTACGAAATAATACCAGCTCTTGAAGCCCTACTCATCGAATATCATAGTCCAGAAGTGCAAAATTACATTTACCAATATATTCTTGATAACTTTGAGCAAATTTATGCTCCAGATGGTATTAGCGACATCGAGAATATACTAAAAATGTTCGAATCAGCTTGTTCTGGGGTTACGACACACACCAAATTGCTGAATGAGCTGAAGTTAAAATGTCTAAATCTTGCGAATAATATGAACAATGCTAATAACAGAATTGAGAAAGCCCTAGAATATGCCAACCATAATATCAATTACCAAGAATTCCAGACACAGCTTCTAGTGAAAAATTTCTGTCAACATATCAAAGAAATGGAATCCAATTAAAGTCATATTTTCACGTAAACTATTTGCTTACGTGAACTTCTCTCGTGCATTATCTTAACTAAGTCTATATAATCATTTTATTATTTAGTACAGTTAAGGGGTTAAATGGTTGAGAAAACTACTGGATTGCTCAATTTCTACCATTACGAGTTGGTTCGCAGGAGTGGCAAGTACAATATGATTACAGAAGCTAAACTCGCAGCTAAATCTGCTGGTTTAGATATGATTACTTACCGCAAGATTATTCTTGAATATGAGCATTTACGGAGAGTAGCAGAGATTCGCTACGGCTCTATGGATCGGTTCATGAGGGCTTACGGCAGATGAGACTTTTAGATTACGAATGTCAAACTACTTTTTGGCAAGATTTCAGCGTTGCAGAGAAATTCGGCAAAGAAGCCATTATTGACACGTACAAGCGAGCCAAGAAAGAATGGGGTAAAGATAAAATCTACAGCACAGAACTTTCTATGGTACTTAATCATAAGTGCTGGTTTCATTACGAAGTCCAAAACATGGAATTCAGCCAACTTTACTCCGAACTATGGACGGAATATCATGACTTCGTACTTGATAATTGGAAGGGCGAGGATTTGGCTTATTATTTGAGGGTTACCGACTAAAGCTTTTCAGGCTTATCTTCCAAGAAGAACTTTTTATTTTTCTCTTCTATCTGCTTGACAGCATCATATCTCAACAGATGCGTCATCATCGTAAAACATTCGTCGTACTTCTCAAGAAGTTCATCTCGATTCAATTTGTCATATGGTGGTTCGATTGGATGATTTACACCAAGCTTGTTTACGATCTGTTGAATCCGTTGATAAAGCCCATTATCATATCCACGCAACTCTTTCTTACTCTTCTCTATATACAAATCCAACTTTTTCAATATTGTTTGCTTTGCCTTTATGTCTTTTTCAATTCTAAAGTCACCATAAGTTAACAGTAAATCAGTTATTGTCTCTGGCACATGCTGTACTATTGAATCAATATCAGAGTTTTTCTTGACAATAATGTACTTATCGCCCTCTTGCTTAAATTTACAATTCATCTTTTCTAAAATTCGTGGTACATTTACAATTCATCTTTTCTAAAATTCGTGGTACATTTACAATACATGCCGTAAGTATAGGATCGCATAATCTATACCCCATTTTATTGATAGCGTAGCTAGATATATTACTGACGAATTCCAAAAAATAGAGGAATGCCTCATTATCGAAAGTACGGCCAGTAACCCCAAGAAACTTAAGATACTCATCTACTGTAATAAACGTATCTCTGTAAGGCCAAGTTGGAAAAATTTTTTCGTTTAGTTCTTCGACAAAAATATACTCCGAATACTCCTTTGTAATTAACCTTTCTCTGCTGAAAAAATTTGAATAAAGCCTGTTCATCTCAAAGGAGGGGTCTATAATTCTGTTTTCCAGCTCAAAAATACTTTTTCTGTCGTCCATATTCTATATTGTAGCACAAAATTGGCATTCTAAGCAAGAGAGTGCTAAATATATTTACCGATATAACTCATTTTTTATTTTATCTATCATCTTATCAGAATACCCACGTTTTCCGCGGTCAGGTTTCGGCATCTTAAATTTTACTTGAAAGGGAATATATGTAGTAATATGTTGGGTTAAAATTTCAACATTCCTACTTTTAGATTCATGATTATATTTTACCATAGTCTACTGCTGCTCAGCGCTACTCTCAAGCTGATCCGGGTTTGTAAACGGATCGAAGAAACTCGCATACATCATATTTACTACTTCTTCGGCGCTATATTCGCGACCTTTTTCGGCAACAAAAGTGATGTGACGATTTGCAGTGATGGCATTACGAGTCTGTGCGGAGTAAACTAGCGGTTTTGAACCAAGGTCAACCAGGACTTTCAACTCAGTGTCCGGACGATAAATATAAGTACCACTGCGCCCATTCACGTACCCACTCAAGCTACTACCGTTAGGCAAATAATCATTCAGCGCAATCGTATCGGCGGCTGCCATAATAATGAAATCGCGCGTATTGTAAACACTATTAAGCTCCGAATTATAGAAAATACTGATGCGTAGATCTTGATTTTGACTTGCATGAGCATTGATAAGATTCGTCAGCGGGTCAACCACCTTGGCAACAGTTTCTTGCTCGCTACCTGCCGGTACCAGCAACACTAGCTCGCTCGGCTCAGCACGGTCTTTCAGCTCACGATAGAGATAACGCACGCCGGAATCAGCTGGGAAATATTGTGAAACAAGCGCGCTGTCAGTTGTACCAAGATAAAATGCAGAGCCAGTTACAACACTATTAGTTTTATATTCGGCTTGGGCTTCGAGTGGACCGGAAACAACATAAACATTATGCGAATTCTTACACTCAAAAATTCCACTATCCGCTATCTCCTCAGTTTGATAAACCACGTCATATTGACCACTGCAAAGCGTGAAGGCAAGATCCGACAGTCCGTCGGCGACTCCTTCGGTCCGCGCCGCTTGTTGAGCGGAGCCAATTAGCTCAATCTCGGTTTGGACTTTTTCTTTGCCAGTAAGATCAATAAAGAGGAAAGTCATATCAAAGACCGCTTCAACCGCAACCAGCGCAATGGCGACAATTAACATACTGTGTAGAGCAAGGTGTTTTTGCTCAGTTTCGTAGTGGTATTTACGCAGTATAACCGCCGCAACCAGCGTGGCAATAACCGCGAATAGCATCAGAATCGTCATTTGATACGGTCGAAAATCTACGCCAAAGGCAGAAAGCCAAACTAGAAGCGTAATCAAGCCAACCCCGAGCCCCAAAACAACGTTGGTCAGACTGTATTTTGACTGCTCGCGCCAAGTTTGGATTAGTGCAACAATCGTTGAAATTGCCACAGCACCCGATGCAATCATCGCAACTCGCAGGGCAGTAGGGAAAAAGACTTCGGTTGTCACTAAATAATCGCCCGAAAAAGCCAAGATTAATAGCTGAACCGGACCGAGCAACAAAGCTAGAATTGTGGCGAGAACAAAGTTAACAATCATTAACGGTGTTGACCAACGCGAACGGGCTTGCGATTCGGAAAGTTCGTGAATCAAATTATTCGGCCAAAGCAAGCTCAGTAGCTCTCGCTCGTCTTTACTAAGCGGTGTAAGCTGTTTTTTGGCTGGATCAACGAATTTTTTGGCGCCGGCTGTTTCTGCGTCGCCAAAATAAGTTTGTTCACCAATTTCGTTTTGAGCCGAATTCGCAGCAACCTGCCCAGCCCAGTGCGCCGGAGTTGCAGTTGCATTATTTGTTTTGATCCCAGGAGACGCCTGCGATCCCACCTCTTGACCTTCCATATTATCCTTATTTTAGCATAAAAATTACAAAAATGGTAAAAATTAGCTTAAAGATTATTACTCATATACCACAAGTGGCTTC
>WSMR01000027.1:0-1138 GCA_013316435.1 Candidatus Saccharimonadota bacterium
ATAGCGTAGGCAGGTTACTGGGACGGTTCTGACACTAAGGCACGAAAGCGTAGGGAGCAAACGGGATTAGATACCCCGGTAGTCTACGCCGTAAACGATGGATACTAGCAGTTTTGGGTATCGACCCCTAGAGTTGCGAAGCTAACGCGTTAAGTATCCCACCTGTGTAGTACGATCGCAAGATTAAAACATAAAGGAATTGACGGGGACCAGCACAAGCGGTGGAGCGTGATCTTTAATTCGATGGTAAACGATAAACCTTACCAAGGCTTGACATCCGAGGAAGGCTCTCGAAAGAGAACTGTGCCTTCGGGAACCTCGAGACAGGTGATGCATGGCCGTCGTCAGCTCGTGTCGTGAGATGTTTGGTTAAGTCCATCAACGAGCGCAACCCTTGCAACCAGTTGTATTTTTCTGGTAGGACTGCCCCAGTAATGGGGAGGAAGGAGGGGATGATGTCAGGTCAGTATTTCCCTTACGCCTTGGGCTAGAATCGCGCTACAATGGCCGGTACAATGCGAAGCGAAGCAGCGATGTGAAGCAAATCGCACCAAAGCCGGTCCCAGTTCGGATAAGAGGCTGAAACTCGCCTCTTTGAAGTCGGAATCGCTAGTAATCGCAGATCAGCATGTTGCGGTGAATACGTTTCCTGGTCTTGTACACACCGCCCGTCAAACCATGAGAGTCGCCAACACCCGAAGTCCGCTTTGCGGCCTAAGGTGGGGGAGATGATTGGGGTTAAGTCGTAACAAGGCATCGGTACGAGAACGTGTCGATGGATTACCTCCTTTCTTGAGAAGGAATTGATGCGCAGATTTCAGTGATGGAATTTGTAGCTAGGTCGGTTGTAGTTGTGGCTGAAAGCTTGAGTCACACATTGCTTGTTATCAAGATACAACATAAGCTTTGACTTTCGATGGATTGCACAACTAAGCTGTTAACCGAGCGCCCATTGGGGCGCTTTTTGGTGTTATAATATATGTAATGGAAGATACGCGTAATCTGCAAGACGAATACAAAGGCTTATCAAATGAACAAGTTTTTGATTGTTTGGCAAAAAAACGCAGTGCCTTAGAAATTGCAATCGAGAATGTCGACCATGATTTTAATGCAGGGACGATTGTGCGCAGCGCGAACA
>WSMR01000027.1:1148-7563 GCA_013316435.1 Candidatus Saccharimonadota bacterium
ATTATTGGTCGACGTAAATATAACCGTCGTGGCGCAATGTGCACTGATAAATATCTTGAAGTGGTGTATTGGCCAAACCCCCAAGATTTTTTAGATGATCAAAGGGCTCGTAATCAAGAAGTTGTTGCGATTGAGAATAATGTAGAGGGTATCAAGCCCCTAGCTAACAAACATTTCAAAGAGAAGACGACGTTACTTTTTGGCAGCGAAGGTAGCGGAATTTCTCGGGAATTACTACAAAAAGCAGGTGATATTCGTGAAATAGAAAGTCTTGGCTCGACAAGGTCGATTAACGTTGGTGTTGCTGCGGGAATTGCAATGTACGAATGGGCAAGACAATGTGTCCTTGCTGTAAAAGGGGTGAAAAGTGAGTAAAAAACATAAGAAACCGCAGTCTAAACCATCTAATGCGCACAAGGATAAGAGCGAGAAAAAACCTCTTGAACTTAAAAAAGCGCCAAAAAGTAAGGATCGTTATGACCCCTGGCGAGTCGAGGGCGCAAAAACTTCGAAGTGGGAATCTTTGGTTCTGACCGTGCTTCTTGTGGCTATGTTTGCGGGAGCTTATGCGTTGGGGTGGACCCTGGGTGGAGCCTTGCGTCGACAGATAGAACATCGCAATGAGGCTGAAGGCTCAGAGCAGTTTGGTCAAGCCGAGGATCAGAATTCTAAAGAAGATGAATCCGATGCTGAGGAGGCTAAGGAGGAAGAGGGCGAGGCTGAAGCGGAACTTAGTGCAAAAGAGGAGAAAAGCTCCGAGCAGCCGAGTGAAGCAGAAAAATCTCAAGCGATTTCTCCCCCGGATATTACCGGTAAAAAGTTGATTGCGCTCACCTTTGATGATGGTCCGTCCGGTGCGGTAACTGATCAGCTATTGAATCATTTGCGCGACAAGCAGGTCCGTGCAACTTTCTTTGTGCTTGGCTATATGGCTGAACGTACTCCGAGTCAGCTGCAGAGGGAAGTGAGTGAGGGGCACGAAGTCGGCAGCCATAGCGCCAATCACACGGCTTTTTCGCGGATGACGGGGGCGGATTTGGCAAATGATACCGCGCGGATGAATCAGATTTTTATGAATATTCTTGGTCATAATACTCCGTTTATGCGGCCGCCGTACGGTGATAGCGCTTATAGCGAAAAGGCTCGGTTGAATGTTGGGCAGCCGATGATTCTTTGGACCGTTGATACGCTGGACTGGAAGTATCGTAATGCAGAGGTGGTACGCCAAAATGCCGTTAAGGATGCTTTTGACGGCGCGATTATCCTGTTTCACGATGTTTATCAATCAACTGCGGATGCGATTCCGTTGATTATTGACGATTTGCGGGCACAAGGTTATGAATTTTTGACGGTATCAGAGCTTGCAAAGGCACGTGGTGTGACGATGCAGAACGGCGTGGTTTACGGGAGTTTTAGACCGCGTTAGGGGTTGTAATTTTGGGGAAGATGCGCTAAAATAGTGGAGACGGGGATATAGCTCAGCTGGTTAGAGCGCGTCACTGATAATGACGAGGTCTGTGGTTCAAGTCCACATATCCCCACCAATTTCGGGCTAGAATGGGCTATTTTAAAAGTTCTTACGTCGCTTGTTCATCTTGTAGATGCACTTCGCTAGTAAGAATTTAAAATATCTCCATTCTAGCTCCGAAATTGCAGATAGGTTACGTTTATGAGACGGGCCTTACAGTGAGAAAAAGCTAATATAAGCAATTTATCTCCTAGATTTACAATTATAAGGGGTAATAGCTCAGCTGATTAGAGCGCTGCCTTTGCAAGGCAGAGGTCCAGGGTTTGAATCCCTGTTACTCCACCAATAAAATACATCATGCTTGTCATGATGTATTTTATTGGACTGGGGCAGAGCATTAAATCAAGATGGGTTTGAAAAATCAAGTTTTCGAGTGAAAAGAAGATAAATTTTCTTTTTTGAGAAAACACAGATTTTTATAGAAGCGAAGCTTCATGATCCCTGTTACTCCAATCAGTGGATACTAGGTTTTTCTTTTTCCCCTCCACTCTCACCCCTCCCGTACCTAGGGACTAGGCAATCCGAGTAAAAGAAGTGCTACGCACTTCTTTTTGAGGATGCCGCTGTCCCGCTGAGCGATAGCGAAGTTACTAGAACGGCAAAACCGTGCCCGCGGTAATAGTTACCCTGAGGGTCGACATTCGTCGGGCTCGTAACCAAGTAGTGACCGTTCACGTCAGAGCCAGCAGTAGTAGGCCACCAGTAGCCATACGTGACACGTGCGTAGATGTTGCCATCCGAGCGACCGTAGCCGCCCGTACGGAGAAAGTTGAGAAAGCTGCTCCTCGTGGTTTCAAAGGCCTTTAGCTACATTTTGTACTAAAAACGCATATGGAAAATCATTTTTGACTCAATTATGGCCTTATTGGGCTCCTAAATAGTCTTAGAAGCTAAAATAGAGCCGAATATGTATGTTATTTCAACTTAAACTAGAATTAGCCAAAAAATCTAGGGAAATAGCGGTTTTATCACAGATATATCACCACGTGGATAAATATTTTTAAGGAAAAACATGTAATACGAAGAAGTCAATGTGCTCTTTTCCACACGTTGCGAAAAACGTTTATGCATCCGTTCGGGTTGTCTCTCGCAGACACGTCATACGTAAAACATAAATTAAGCAAAAAAGCTATTGACAAAACGAAAGCAGTATGCTACAATGGGAGTAACATCCGTAAAAGGGTGGAGTTAACAATAATTTGGTGGGCAGAAAGAGGTGAATAAAATGGCAGGAACGAAAGCCGGCGGCCTCAAGGCTGCACAAACTAACCGTGCTAAGTACGGTAAGGAATTTTATTCTACGATCGGTCGCAAGGGTGGTCAGATGGGTCATACGGGCGGTTTCGCCGCTAACCCCGCGCTCGCACGTATTGCTGGTGCAAAGGGTGGTCGTATTTCTCGTCGTGGGCCAGCAAAAAAGACCACCGACGAATAATTTGCTACGGCAGAAATAAATTGGCTTGTCGGTTACGATGAGCCAATTTTGATTTGCAATCAAAAAGTTGCTTATGCTGGTGCTGAGTAGAGTTTTTAATTATAATGGCAGCAAATGGAAGAGCAGGAACCCAATAATTTGTTAGCGAAATTGCGCCAAGACTATCCGGATTTGCGATTTCTAATGGGGAAGAAATTTACTTTTCGGCCACCACGGACAATTATTGCTCCGGATTTTGCTCAGATTAGTCAAAATTCTGTTGCAGATCAGAACGAAACTTGTTCGACTATTGAACAAAAATTTTATTCACTAAGTTTGCTGCATGAATTGGGTCACGCTGTGCTAGGGCACCGTGATTTTGCGACTGATATTGAGCGAATCAAAATGGAACGGGCGGCTTGGGAGCAGGCGCGCGAATTTTGCAAGTATTACGGGGTTGAATACGATGAAGATTTTGTTGAGGAGGAGCTGGATTCTTATCGTGATTGGCTACATCAGAGGTCAAAATGCTCACAGTGCGCCCAGACACGCTTTCAGGGGACTGACGGAGAATATCATTGCCCATTTTGTGATTCTCTATAGCGTCGCTTCTCTAGACAGGGATAAAATAATCTGCTACAATAGAGGTAGATTTTGGGCTCGTTCAAAAGTTGCAGATTTTATGCAGTGAGAACTGTCGTGTAGCGCTGTCTTGGTATAACAAGGGTAGTTTACTATGGATGTTTTGTTATGCTGTAAAAGGGGTGAAATCTGACATTCTTGAACGAGTCTGAAGAAAGGATAAAATTTAACTATGGCAAAAGCCAAATTAACTATGGACGAACTGCTCGCAGCCAGCGAGGGGAACGCCCAACCAGTGGTTGCTGGTGAAACTGTGACAGGGAAAGTCTTGTCAATTAAAAAACATGAGATCTTGATTGATCTCGGAGCTCGGGGGATTGGGATCGTGCCACGTCGCGAGGTGTCGTTTGCGCGCAATCTGAATGTTGGTGACGAGGTAACTGCTTCGGTGATTGAGGCGGAAATGGTGGATGGTAGCGTGTTGCTATCACTGCGTAAAGCCGCTAAGGAGAAGGGCTGGGACGAGATTCAGTCTCGCCTTGATAATGCAGAAATTATTGAGATCGTACCATTTGACGCTAACAGAGGTGGACTACTTGCAGAATACGAGGGGATTCGCGGGTTCTTGCCAGTATCCCAGCTTTCGGCGGAGCATTATCCGCGAGTTGGTTCGGCGGATAAGGACGAGATTTTGCAACGTCTCAATGCACTAGTGAATAACCCGATGAAAGTGCGAATTTTGGATGCAAACCGCAAAGACAACAAGCTAATTTTCTCAGAGAAAGAAGCTGTGAAAGACGGTCTCGCTGAGCGCTTTGCCGAGCTCAACGTTGGTGATGTGGTGAAGGGTGTCGTGACCGGTGTGGTGGACTTTGGCGCCTTTGTAAATGTTGATGGCGTCGAAGGCCTGATTCATATTTCTGAGATTTCTTGGGAGCGGGTTAACAATCCAGTGGATTATGTAAAGGTTGGCGACACGGTTGAAGCGAAGATTATTGCAATTGATAAGGAGCGTTTGTCGCTGTCGATTAAGCAATTGACCCAGGATCCATGGCTATCAGAGGTCGAAAATCTCAAACGTGGCGACGAAGTTGAGGGAACGATTACTCGTATCACGCCGTTTGGTGCGTTTGTACAGATTTCTCCAGCCGTTGAAGCCTTGGTGCATGTTTCTGAGCTCGGAAGTGGCAATGGCGTTGATCCGGAGAAGGTGTTCACTCTGAACGAGCGCAAGAAGTTTAAGGTGCTCGACATTGACAAAGATGGACGTAAAATTAGCTTGACGATTGTCAAATAGGGGAGCTAGGGAAAGTAAAAACCGCCTTTTGGGGCGGTTTTTGCGTATTACAACTTTTCCCCTCCACTCTCACCCCTCCCGTACCACACAGCGAACGGCAAAACCGAGTCCGCGGGAACTGTTACCCTGAGGGCTGACATTCGTCGGGGACGTATCCAAGGAGTGACCGTTTGTAGCAGGACCAGCAGTAGTAGACCACCAATAGCCATCCGTGACGCGTGCGTAGACGTAGCCATCCGAGCGCTCGTAGACGTCCGTACGGAGAAAGTTGAGGAAACGCTTTATTAACTACGTAATACTGCATATCTACCCCTGTTATTGCCTTTTTGAACTTGTAAGGCAACTACAAGTTCAGTACCACTTACACTGTATAGGGTTCTAATTAAAACACGCGGTCTTATCCATGCGACTCCCGTTATTAATAGGGGCACTTCTTGTATAGATATGTGACTAATGCTATAATCAGCGGAGCCACACCTAGGTGTGAGTTCTTTATAAGGAGCGTATAACTGACGATGAACTTGATGTTCTGAATCAGTTTGCCATTGAATGCAAACAGGCGGGGACTAAACCTTGCGTCGTTACGGTGCTAACCAGTAAGACTGATAGCTTAGCTGAATACGAGTACAACGTAACCACCAATGAGGCGGTATTCAGTTATGTCAGCCTTGCGATCGGTTGTGGTGTGACGGATATAGTCTGCTCTCCTAAGGAGGCCGAATTTTTGCGTCAGGCAACTGGCTGGCCGGAGTATATGCGGTTGAACACGCCTGGCGTAAGGCTCGCGAGCAGTTCAAAGGATGATCAAGAGCGCGTGATGACGCCAGGAGAGGCATTATTCAAAGGTGCAGACCGGCTGGTGATTGGTCGCGATCTGAGCCGCAATAGGGAATTCAAAGAGAATTTAGAGAATATCTTGGCGGATATCCAGGCGTGGGAGCAGAAGTAGCCCCTGACAATCAAAAACGAGCAATTTAAGAGTGCTAAATTCATCAAATGGCCCAGATTGCAAGACTTGGGCATTTTTGCTACGCCAATGTTGCTGCTCTCTCCGAACAGTACGATCCGGAAGCTGCTAGAGCTGCCGTGGAGGCTGAACGTGCTAATATTCAACAGCTCGAGACCGCTGAGACGGAGGCTGAGAGGTCTGTCCAACCTATCCCTAAAGAAGCCCCTCGCGATCCGCTTTCGGCGGCTCAGCGTCAAGCTATCTCTGCTCAGGCTAGGGTCTCGACTATCCAAAATCAGCTAAATCTTGTTAATTTTCAATCTAATGCGCTTGAGGCGCAATTGGCTGAATTCCGTCAGAATAATGGATTTCTCAAACGTCGCTTCGGCAAATCGGCGGGTGAATTTCGGACTTTGCAGCAAAATCTGAAGCTTCTCCAGGCGCAACGCGCAGAACTCGAGTCGCAATTATCTGCTTCAGGTATGCCTCAGGACAAACTTGCGAGTTCAGCTTAAAAAGCAGCCACGGTGCCAATCTGATAAAAAGGACTAGTCAATTTTTGGTTTTGTGTGGTATAATGAAGCAGATAATCCCCGGTAGCTCAATGGTGGAGCAAGAAGCTGTTAACTTCGAGGTTACTGGTTC
>WSMR01000028.1 GCA_013316435.1 Candidatus Saccharimonadota bacterium
AATTATAGCAATGAGTGGAAAAATAATGATTGTGGGGACCGGGAATGTGGGCTCGAGTATTGCTTATGCTTTACTAAACCAACGCACCGCGGTAAAAGAAATAATTTTGGTCGATATTGATAATGAAGACGCCAAGGGCGAGGTGATGGATTTGTCGGATGCTTTAGCGGTGGCGCCGAGCTATTTGAAGCTGAAGGCGGGTGGCTATCCTGATGCTAGGGACGCAGATGTTTGTATTATCACAGCGGGCGCAAATCAAAAACCGGGCGAGACTCGCACTGATTTAGTTAAGAAAAATGCCAAAATCATCAAAGAAATTGTGGAATCAGTGATGAATTCCGGGTTTAACGGTATTTTCCTGATGGTAAGCAATCCGGTCGACACGCTAAGTTTTCTGACTTATAAATATTCCGGTTTGCCGTCTGAAAAAGTTATCGGTAGTGGCACAGTGCTAGATTCGGCGAGATTAAGATATGACCTCGCAAAAAAACTCGATGTACATCCAAAATCCGTTCATGCCTACCAGGTTGGCGAGCATGGTGATAGTGAATTCGCACTTTGGTCGCTAGCAACAATTGGTGGTGAAAAAATTGAAAAGCTAGTTTCAAAAGCCGACCGTACCCAAATTGAGCTAGATACGCGCAATCGCGCTTATGAAATTATCCGCAAAAAAGGCGCAACTTATTATGGCATTGGCGCCTGCGTCACTCAAATCGTCAATTGCATCCTGAATGACGAGAGACGGGTATTGTCGGTCTCAAATTATGACGACAATAACGGAATTTACGACGGGTTTCCGGCGGTGGTTGGCAGAGATGGCATTGTGCGTAGACTAGAATTACCACTCAGCGAGCAAGAAGGCATAAAGTTGCAACGTTCAGCAAACGCCATTAAGGCAACGATTAAGGAAGTAGAATGAAAAGGCTCTTTCAAGTACTGCTCGCAGGGCTGTTGCTAAGTCAGGTCGTCGGACTAACGCCATGTTCTGCGGTTGGCGATGACGATAGTGATACGAGGCTGACGATTACCAAAAAAGCTGAGGATTTTTGGCGAGCTACTCCTACTAATGACGGGTCGTATTTGCATGATTTTTTGGTTGATTTTTATTTAACTCGCGACGAAAAAGGCGTTAGTCATTTGCGTGTAGTAGAGACCATCAATGCGACTTTTCCGGAGCATGACCGTACGCACGGTTTGGTGCGTGTGATACCGTTTACAAATCAAGACGGAACCAATCTCACCATGGCGAGTGATCGCAAGCTCGAGCTGATTGCTTCTCGTAACGGTCGGCCTGAGCCGGTAGCCAAGGTCGAGCCTGGTGATGGCCATTTTAAAGTTTACCTCGGCGATGCAGATCGCTATTTGCACGGTGAGCAAGTTTATACTCTTGAATATGAATTTGAAGACGTAATTACCGATCAAAGCGGAAATCTTGAAAAGAATATTCAAAACTGGCAGGAATTATACTGGGACACTAACGGCAATGATTGGGGTAATAGTTTTGACAAGGTGGTGGCGACTCTGCATATGGACTCGGAGTTAGCCAAGCAGTACTTAAATAAGTATGCTTGCTATGTTGGGGTCTATGGGTCAGACGGGGCTGCGCGTTGTAAAGTTGAAGAAAATGCAGATAGAACTGAGATTACGTTTAGCGCTGACCATCTTGATAGTTACGAAAATCTCAGTTTCGTGCTGGCATTTCAACCTGGCACTTTCTCGATACCGGAAAATCCACGCGATTACAGTCTAGTGATTTTACTCGGTGTGATTGCGTTAAGTGGCGGTATTATTTTGGTGATAGCGTTTTATCAATATAATAAAACTGTCGCAAAACGCAAATATTATAAGAACTTGTTTGTAAAACCGGAATATGCACCGATGCCAGGTGTAACGGTTGCTGAAATGGCAGAAAATAGTGTTAAATCTATGAACGGTAGCGCCTATGTGGCGACTTTGATGGAGCTAGCGGTAACAAAGAAAATCGCGATTCATAGAACTGTCAAAGAAGGCGTGCTCAAGAATAAAAATATTTGGTCAATTGAAGTTTTGAGTGATGATCTTTTAACTGAGCAACGAGATATTTTGAAGATTCTCAATAACGCCAAAGATTTCGAAAAAGGTGAGCAATTTGAACTTAAAAAGCGTGGCTATGACAGTATGGCGAGATTACTACTCGAGAATTTCCAAAACGAAATCAAGAAAAGACTACAAAGCTTGGGTCTGTTTGAGAGCAATGCAAAGGCAAAAAAATCGGGTTTTGGTGCTATGATTGCGGTGGTTTGTCTATGGGATTTTGTCTCAATTTTGGCGCTATTACTAGTCGATGACATGTATAGTCCTCACCGCGAGAGGGTTGGTGGAAATTGGATGGTAATCGTAGCGGCTCTAATAATGTTTGTGGTGCCGATGATCGTGGCGACGCTCGGCTATCAAGCTAGCAAGTATCAAAAGCGTACCGAAAAAGGTTTAGAGGCAGCGCGTTATCTTGAGGGATTAAAACTTTACGTCAAAATGGCTGAGGCGCAGCGAATTAAATTTTTACAAAGTGTTGGAGGGGTTGATACTAGCCATCAGGGCATTGTCAAACTTTATGAAAAATTATTGCCGTATGCAATTATTTTCGGGCTCGAAAAAAGCTGGCTGAATGAAATGAGCAGGTACTACGAGTTTGATGATGTTAGTGACCCGGTATGGTACTTTGGCGCAGGTGCGTTTGTGGCTAGCGATTTTAAAAATGCAGTTTCGGAAATGAGCAGCTTCACAAATACTAGCATTGCTCATTCTACCACTAGTGGGTCAAGCTCAAGTAGCTCCGGTTTTTCGAGCGGAGGAGGAGGTGGATTCTCCGGCGGAGGCGGAGGCGGCGGGGGTGGCGGTACTTGGTAGAGCGTGCTATACTAAGTCTATGTTAGGTATCAATTTCATCCGCGAAAATCAAACATTAGTCGAAAAATCCGCAAAGGCCAAGGGCTACGATGTCAATATTTCTGAAATCATCGAGCTCGATAACCAGCGCAAATCGATTTTGCAATCAGTTGAGGCTTTACGGCAGGAACGCAACAGTTTGACCGACAAAATGAAGGGGGGCAAGCCGGCGCCGGATTTGATTGAGCAGGCAAAAATTGTGAAGTCGAAATTGGCTGAAATTGAACCGAAACTCGTGAGCGCTGAAGAAGAATTGCACCAAAAAATTGCCAAAGTTCCGAATATTATTTATGATGATGTACCTTTGGGTGGCGAAGAAGCCAATGTTGAAGTAGCAAAGTGGGGCGAAAATAAGACTAGCGGCGTCGATCATCTTGATTATGCTATTTCCCGTGATTGGGTTGATTTTGAGCGCGGCGCAAAGGTTGCCGGTGCGAAGTTTTATTATCTCAAAAATGGGCTCGCACTTCTCGAGAACGCTTTGTTGCAATTTGGGCTGAAAAAGGTTCAAGAACACGGTTTTACTTTTATGACCGTGCCGGATATGGTCTCGAGCAAAATTCTTGAGGGTTGTGGTTTTAATCCGCGCAGCGATAAACAGAGCGATGAATATTATATCGAAGGCGAAGATCTTGCAATGATTGCTACGGCTGAAATGCCACTCACGGGTTATCATATGGATGAAATTATCGACGAAAAGAGCTTGCCACTTTGTTACGCTGGTTATTCGGCCTGTTTCCGCAAAGAAGCTGGGACCTATGGCAAACACACACGTGGACTTTATCGCGTCCATCAATTTAATAAGCTTGAAATGTATGTTTTTTGTTTACCGGAAAAATCTAAGGAGATGCACGAAAAAATTCGCATGATAGAGGAAGAAATTTGGCAAGAGCTCGGCATTCCGTATCACGTAATTAGTAATGCTGCGGGTGACCTCGGTGCACCGGCTGCAAAGAAGTATGATATCGAATATTGGTCGCCAGCCGATCAAAAATATCTAGAACTCACTAGCTGTAGTAATTGTACCGATTTCCAGGCAAGAAGTCTAAACATTCGTGTGCGTCGCGAAGATGGCACGGTTGAAGTCTTACATACGCTAAATGGCACTGCGATGGCTTTATCTCGCACGATGATTGCGGTGATTGAAAACTATGCCAAAGAAAACGGCAAATTAACTTTACCAGAAGTTTTGAGACCGTATTTTGACGGAGCGACTGAAATTTGATGAAGAAAGAGCGGCGGTCAAAAAAGTCTCGGTTTAAATTCAGCTCGGTAGTTAGCCTAGCGAATCGAAAACTACCAGTTAAAGTGGCGGCAGTAGTGCTTGCTAGTAGTACTTTGGTTTCGGCGCTACTAGGGATTTTTCGCGACCGGTTGCTGAATTCTTATTATCTCGATACTTACCCCACCGGCATCGACGCTTACACGGCTGCTTTCACGATTCCGGATTTTATGTTTTTTATTCTCACGAGTGGGGCGCTCGCAGTTAGCTTTATCCCAGTTTTTAATCAACGTTTATCTTCGGGTAATAAAAAATCTGCTTGGGAACTTTCTTCAAGTTTACTAAATTTGATGGCACTTTTGACTCTCGGTGCATCGCTGCTAATTATGATTTTTGCAGACCCGCTCGTGAAATATATCGTCGGACCAGGGCTTGATGAATCCGGTACAATCCTCGCCATTAATATGATGCGTGTAATTGCAATTAATCCGTTTTTATTTAGCATTTCGACAATTCTTTCCAGCATTCAGCAGGCTCTTGGGCGGTTCGTATTCTATGCCTTGGCGCCAGCGATTTATAATGTGGGGATTCTAATTGGAATTACGGTTTTTACCGATGGAATTAATATTTTTGGCTGGCAGGTTTTTGAAGGTGGGATTATGGGTGTGGCGCTCGGCGTGGTTTTTGGCGCAGTTTTGCAGCTTATTGTTAGCCTAGTTGGGCTCTTTGGGCTTGGTTTTGATTATAATTTCAAAATTAATTGGAAAAATCAAGGTTTTCGTTCAGTTCTAAAGCTACTGCCACCGCGTTCACTCGACCAAGGAATTGATTATGTTAATACACTGGTAACAACCAACCTTTCTTCGCGCATGGGCGCAGGAGCCTTGCGTAGCTATCAGCAGGCCTATAACTTGTCGACAATGCCGGTAAACTTGATTGGTGTTGCAATTTCTACTGCCTTTTTCCCAAAGTTAACTGAAGAAGTCGGTGATGGCAAAGAAGCTAAGTTTCGACAAACTTTTCGCACCGCGCTTAGCACAATTATTTGGATTGCTATGCCGATTTCGGTGATAGCGTTCTTTGGGCGTGGTTACGTGGTGAGCTTTATTAAAAATGGCGGCGATCCACTAATTGCTTCGGTCCTAGCAACGTTAGTTCTAACAATTTTTGCGCACTCAATCTTTCACATTGCTTCGCGTGGATTTTACGCCAAACAAGACACCAAAACCCCATTCCTAGTTTCGATTATCGCGGTTGGACTTACAATTGCACTTTGTATTGTATTCACGCTGCTTGGCTGCGGTCCGGAGGGGCTAGGCTGGGCACAATCGATTGGCGCTGTGCTTGAAATTATTATTCTGCTAGGGTCTTTACAAAAACGTTCCGATAATAAGTTATTTGATCACGATTTTTGGCGGGGAATCGGAAAAATGTTCTTTGCGACGGCAATTTCCGGCTGTGTAGCTTATTCAATGACAAAGTTCTTCCCGCTCATGGCAACCGATGACTCGTTGTTTGTTACGCTGCCCAAGTTCTGTTTGATTACTGCCGCTTCGATCATTGCCTATGTACTAGCAGGTTATTTTTTGAATATTGAACAGGTAAAACCGATTTTTGAACGTCTAAAGAAAATTCTCTTCAAAAACGTCTAATAACCCAGTATTTGATGGTATAATGGGCTTATGGATATGTTGGAGGCAATTCTATTAGGGCTCGTGCAAGGCTTGACGGAGTTTATTCCGGTGTCTAGCTCCGGGCATCTTGAGCTAATACGGCAAATTTTTAATTTTAGCGGCGACAACTTTCATCTTTTTTTGGAATTTGTAAATATTGGAACTCTGCTGGCGCTCTTAGTCTATTTTCGCAAGCGAATTTTTAAGATCTTCAAGAATGTTTTTCGTGAACGCAATTATAAATTAGCGCTCAACATTCTCATTACGAGTATCCCGGCGGGTGTGATTGGACTACTGTTATCGAGTTTCATAGAAAATAACGGGTTCTTTTCGTCACTCTATACAGTCTGTATTGCGATGGGAGTGGTTGGTGCAATTATGATTGCAATTGATAAGCTTCCGCACGCCTCTGAGCTCGCTAGCGAGAATGAATTAACACCGACACGAGCGCTTACGATTGGTCTTGCGCAAGTTTTTGCACTAATTCCTGGTGTCTCGCGTTCCGGTTCGACTATTATCACTGGCCGACTAGTGGGGATGAATTCTGAATCTGCGGCGGAGTATTCTTTTTTAGCTTCGATTCCAATTATGTGTGGAGTTTGTCTGAAATTATTCTTGGATGGTGGTAGCCGCGAGTATTTATTGCAAAACTTTGGCGCTGTACTGATCAGTAATTTTGTCGCTTTTCTCGTCGGCATGCTGGCGTTAAAAGTACTGCTAAAATACCTCAAGAAGCCGAAATCTCTTCAAACTTTTGGTAAATATCGAGTTATTTTGGCTTGTTTGGTTCTAGGGGTGTTACTGATATTAGCATAGCTACCTTGCTGTAACAAGGGTGAAAAGTGCTAGTATTTGAGCGACGCTTTTGCCGTATAGAAGATGTTATTCTTAACGCTAATGGTTGATTTTTAAGCATTTCTTTGATAAGATAGATGAGTTGGTCGAGGATGAGGTCGATTTGCTTTTTGCAGTCCACGACCACAGAACTTAAACAGGAGATTTATGCGTAGCAAAGCGAAACAAAGAAGCGCGCGCCAGGCGAAAGCCTTTCCGCCCGCACCTTGGCAAGAATTCATTGAATTAGAGCCAAAATTCTAGTTTTATACGCTCAGCCCCCGTACTTGGATATTCCTCTGAGTTGCGGGGGCTTTTTCGTGAGAGTATGTCTTTGCGGGTGATTCCTGGGCATTCTTGAGGTATATCAATAAAATATCGCCCCGAAGAGCGATATTTACAAGTTTATGGTCTCAAATTAACCAATCTTGATGATTTCAATTAGGCTATACTTTTGTCGATGACCAATCTCTTTGTGCACGCGCTTCTTCGATTTATAGCGAATGACGCGAATTTTGTCGCCAGCGACCTTTTCTTCTACAACTTTAGCCGAAACCTTAACGCCTTTGACTTCTGGAGTACCGACGGAGACTTTGTCACCATCAATCACGAGCAAAGCACCAGTTTCGAGCTCTTTTGTGCCTGCCGGAAGGAGGTCCACCCGGAGGGTCTCTTTCTCTTCGACTAGATATTGTTTCCCGCCGATGAGTACAACTGCTTTCTTCATAATGTCCCTTAATATTTATTAT
>WSMR01000029.1 GCA_013316435.1 Candidatus Saccharimonadota bacterium
GCGATGGCTCTTGTTCTTCTGAGGCGACGCCCGAGGAGAGTAAAATCTTTGATTTTACGAGCGATAGCGAAGTTACTAGAACGGCAAAACCGAACCCGCGGTAACCGTAGCTCTGAGGGAGGACACTCGTCGGGTCCGTACGCAAGTAGTGACCGTTCGTAGCAGAACTAGCGGTAGTAGACCACCAGAGGCCAACTGTGACGCGCCCGTAGATGTAGCCATACGAGCGATTGTAGTAGCCCGTACGGAGAAAGTTGAGAAAACTAGATTGATTGTATCAGCTTTGTTATACTCGTAATATGAAACTGATTGTTGGGTTAGGTAATCCTGGAGACGAATATAATTTTACACGCCATAATTTTGGATTTTTGGCTTTGGATTTTTATGCAAAAATTCATAATTTAAACTGGCAAAATCCCAAACGTCATGCAATTTGGCTGAAATTCGAGGATAAAATCCTAATTAAACCGCAAACATTCTATAATGATTCCGGTTTGGCAGTCCAAGAAGCGATGAAGTTCTATAAAGTCGCCCGAGAAGACTTACTGGTAATTAATGATGATTTTGACCTTGGTTTTGGCCAAATTCGTTACCGCAAAAAGGGTTCCAGCGCCGGTAATAATGGTCTCAAATCAATTATTAGCCATCTTGGGACAGAAGAATTTGCGCGTCTTAGGCTCGGAACAAATAATCCGGATTTGCGCGCAAAAATGGGTGACGTTAAGTTCGTATTGAGTCGGTTTTCGGCCGAAGAAAAGAATGCTTTACCGCAATTGCTTAAGGAGATTGCGGCGAGAATAGACGAGCTTTAATTTTGTCACCATATACCACCCCTCCCGTACCACACAGCGAACGGCAAAACCGTAGCCGCGGTAATAGTTATACTGAGGGGCGATAATCGTCGGGTACGTAGACAAGCTGTGACCGTGCGTAGCAGAACCAGCAGTAGTAGACCACCAGAGGCCACCTGTGGCACGTTCGTAGATGCGGCCAGTTGAGCGATAGTAGCCGCCCGTACGGAGAAAGTTGAGAAAACTAGATTAAAATGCTGATTGTTGTAAAATTTACATGCTAAAACCATGTCCAATATTCAAACAAAAACCGCTGTGATAAAATTAGCTCATGCAGAAGGTTATAGAGGTGAAGAACCTGTGGAAGGTTTATGGTAAGCGTCGCGCGCGTTTTACCGCCTTGAAACGTCTTAGTCTTGATATTTATAAAGGCGAATCGGTAGCGATTGTTGGAAAATCCGGTTCCGGTAAGTCTACTTTGATGCATCTGCTGGCTTTGCTCGATAAACCAACGAAGGGCACTATAAAAATTGAGGGCTTGGATGCCTCCAAGCTGCGGGCACGCAAGATTAATCGGCTGCGCAATCGTAGTTTTGGTTTTGTCTTCCAACAGTTTTTTATGAATTCAAATGAGACGGTCTACGAAAATGTGCTTTTGCCGCTCAAAATTGCGCATACTAGGCGAGGGAATCGTAAGAGGCTCGCGCTTGAAGCGTTAAAAAGTGCTGGTTTGAAAGATCGCGCCAAGGATAAAGCTGGCGAACTCTCGGGTGGGCATAAGCAACGGGTTTGTATTGCGCGGGCAATTGTTAATAATCCGCAGTTCATTTTTGCCGACGAGCCGACTGGGAATCTCGACAGCGTAACTGGTGAAAAAATTATTCAATTGTTGTTTGGGCTCAATCAGCGTAATGGTACGACACTCGTAATTGTGACGCACGATGAAGATTTGGCGGCGCGCTGTGATCGACAAATCCACCTCAGAGATGGTGAAATCATCAATATCACCAAAAAGAAAGGTGTGAAGAAATGACGGTTGGGATTTTTAAAACGGCAAATCGACGCTTATGGCGCAATAAAGCTCGTAGCTTCTTGACGATTATGGCGATTTTTGTGGGCAGCATGACGGTAATGCTGATTTTTGCGATCAATAATGGTGTCTCACGCTTTATTGACGAACAAACGCGCAATCTTGGTGGCGAAGAATATATTATGATCACGCCCGGTTCTAATGCGAGTGCCCTTACGAGTGTATTGACTGGCACGAATAACTTAACTGAGTATAGCTCGCGTGACAACTTTTTCACCGCGGCGCAGGTACAGGAAATCAAAAATCTACCTGGAATTGACGCAAAGAATTTTTATGCACCCAAAACACTCCAAAACACTAGCGCTTATTTAACTAGCAATCAAACCAAGAAAAAGTTTAATTTTACTTATACGACTCTGCTTTCGGAGGATTACGATATTGCAATGGGCTATGGTGAGCTTCCGCGCCCGGATACTGATGCTTACGAAATCGTACTTCAGTCCGGCATGGCCGAGGTACTGGGATTTGCTTCCGATGAAGCGGCTCTAGGTGAACCACTCAAGATCGTCTACCAAAATCCATATTCTAGGCGCTATCGAACTTTTGTAGCGCGCATTGTTGGCGTCACATCAGCGAATATCGCTACCATTAATCAGCCAATTATCTCAACTGCACTCGAGACGGCAATCTATAATTTTTATACCGAATATGCCCCCGACTCTCAGAAGGGTCAAATTTATTACATCAAGACACGAGTTGATTTATCCAAAACTACAATGCAGGAGTTGCAGCAAACTTTGGCAGAAAAAGGTTTTTATAGTACAACCGTTAACGATATGATGGGCGAAATGCGCGGGTTCTTTGAAATCGTGGTAAAACTCTTGATGGTACTCGGGTGGATCACGCTGATCACTTCGGCTATTGGCGTGGTGAATACTTTACTGATTTCGGTTGAGGAGCGTACTCGTGAGATCGGGCTCAACAAGGCGCTCGGGATGTCTTCATTGAAGATTTTCGCGAACTTTTCGGCTGAAGCGATTTCTTTGGGCTTTTGGGGTGTAACTTTCGGAATTATTGTTGCGATGATTGCGGGTAATTTTATTAATGATTTCGCTCATCAAGCTGGCGGGTTTTTGGAAATGTTCCCAACCTTTGAGCTGTGCCAATTTGCATTTAATGATATAGTAGTGGTAGGATTAATCGTAATGGCAATCGCTTTTCTCGCTGGTACGATCCCGGCGGCAAGAGCAGCCCGCAAGAATCCAATTGACGCTTTGCGTTATGAATGACACGGATAATTTTTAGTAAAAATTAGCAAAAAGGCAAGAAAATGGCAAGAAAACCAGCAAAATATATCACAGAACGAATAAAAGTTCAGAAGCTAATCCCAGGCGGACAAGCCCTGGGCCAGCTTGAAAATGGCAAAAAAATTATGCTATGGGGGGTACTTCCAGGCGAAATTGTGACAAAAGTTCGCGTAACTAAGGAAAAGGCTAACCTTGTTGAAGGGATTGCGGAAGAGTACGAGGAGGGCTCGCCTGAGCGTGTGGCTCCGAAAGATGATTGTCATCTTGCAACTTCGCCGTGGCAGATCTTGAATTATGATTACGAGCTAGCCGAGAAAAAAGCTATTTTGGCAGAAATTTTTCGGCAGCAAAAAGTCGACTTAGATTTTGAGATTCCGGATGTAAAAACTGATGATCAGGAATTTTTCTATCGCAACAAGATGGAATACGCGCTTTATTATGCCTTTGAAGACCAGAAAATTCATTTAGCAGTCCACGAGCGCGGAACTTTTCGTAAGCAAATCGTTAACCATTCGAGTCTTGAGAAGCCGGAAATTTTTGCGAAGGCTAGTGAAATTGTTGCTGAGCTGAACGCCAATCACGACGAAGCACGTAAATACCAAATGTTACTGATGCGCTCGGATCAAAATGGCAATGTCTCCGGTGGGCTAGTGGCGAATTATCAGCCACGTCCGGTTTTTGAAAATTTGACTGATCAGATTCTTGGTTACAGCTATAGTTATTCGCCGAATGGTTTCTTTCAGATTAACTTACCGGTTTATGAAATGGCGCTTGCGGAAATTAAACGTCATATTACTACAAATCAAGTATTAGATTTATACTCGGGAGTCGGTACGATTGGTCTTAGCGTTGCCAGGGATAAGGATTTAACGCTCGTAGAGTCAAATGGTGCTGCTTTTAAGGAATTGAAACGTAACGCCGAGAGTACTCATAAGCTTTTTAGGAAGACTAAAGTGCGACCAGTGCTAGCAAAATCAGAAGAGGCGCTTGAGTATATTTCAGCTCGACAAACCGTGATTGTCGATCCGCCGCGTGCGGGGCTTGATACTAAAGTCATCGAGCGAATTCTAGAAGTCATGCCCGAAACCGTAATTTATCTGTCGTGCAATCCAATTACGCAGGCTCGTGATGTGAAGTTGCTCAGTGAAAAATATCACATCAAAGAAATTATGCCGTTTAATTTCTTCCCGCGCACACCGCACCTCGAAAACTTAATTATCCTGAGCCAAAATTAATGTCTTTGCAACTAAACGAAGAACAGCGAGCGGCGGTTGAATATCTAGAAGGCCCGCTGCTGGTTTTGGCTGGACCTGGTACTGGCAAGACTCAGCTGCTTTCGGCAAAAGTTGCTTATATTTTGGAACATACCGACGCGAATCCGGAAAATATCCTTTGCCTAACTTTCACCGAAGCTGGCGCCCAAAATATGCGTGACCGTCTGCAGACAATGATGGGCAAAGCGGCGGCGGATGTCAATATTCATACTTACCATGCCTTTGGACGCAATTTACTAGAGCGTTATCAAAATTATGCTGAAAATCTTGATCGCCGCCTAGAATCCCCGGTTGACACTACCATGCAATATCGAATCGTCACTGAGATTCAGCGGCAATTGCCGGTTGATGATATTTTGAAAAAAGCCGACCCGAAAGATATTATCGAGACTATCGGCAATGCCAAGTCGGAGCGCCTATCAAATAATGATTTGCAAAAAATTGCCGAGCAGAATATCAAGGATAGCGAGGAGATTAGCCAGCAAGTTTCGCCACTTTTGCAAAATCTAGCTCCGCGAGCAAAATTTGAGGCAGCGATGGATAGCACCTATACACCGATTAGTGAGATTTTGGTGACGTATGTTGATCAGCAGGAGATTTGCCCAGGAATTGAAAGAATCGGTAATGTTATTGCAAGAGAGCTAAAAACCGTAATCGACGAGGTGTTGGCCGACGAAAAACACCGTATTAAACCACTTAGCAGCTGGAAAACCAACTTTTTTGAAAAAACTGCAACCGGAGAATTTCGGCTCAAAGATCATATTGCAAACAAAAAATTGCTGTCGCTTGCAAATATTATGAGCGAGTATGATCAAAGGCTGAGGGAACACGGGTGGTTTGATTTTAACGATATGATTGAAGAGACGATTCGCTATCTAAAGACCGATCGCGGCTTTCGGCTTAGTCTTTCGGAGCTTTTTCAATATATTTTGCTGGATGAATTTCAGGATACCAATGCGTCGCAATTTGAGTTGATTAAACTTCTGACCGATTATGAACAGCCGAATATCATGGCAGTCGGTGACGACGATCAAGCAATCTATGAATTCCAGGGTGCTAATGCTTCGAATTTGATGGAATTCCAGGAGCATTACGATGCCAAAGTGATTACTTTAGTAAAAAATTACCGCAGTTCGGGTGATATTCTGAGCTTTTCGCGGCAAATTGCCGACCAAGTGACCGATAGTTTTGTTAAAAGTTACGATAATGTTGACAAAACCCTGCTAGCGATGCGGGAATTTCCAATGCAAAGCGACTTGGAGGTTTCAAGGCATGAATTTCCGTGTCTAGAAGCGGAATTTTATTGGGTAGCCGAACAGATTCGGGTATTGCTGGATCGTGGAGTTGATCCAAGTGAGATTGCGGTTTTGGCGCCCAAGCACAAGAATTTAGTCACACTTTTGCCGTTTTTAAAATCGCGGAATATTCCAATTAGCTATGAAAAACGTGAGAATTTACTCGAAGATGAGCGGATTCAAGAACTACTAGAAATATCAAGATTTATTGTGCGGCTAGCGAGCGGAGTGGGGGCTTGTGAGATGTTGCTAAAGATTTTGTCGTACGATTTTTGGGGTCTTGATACACTTAAGGTTATGCAACTTTTTCCGGAGCGTCACATCAAGGCATCGACTTTAGAGATTCTAGCGAAAGCCGGCGAGGACTATCCGAAACTCACAGAACTGGCAAAGTTCTTTGCGAACTTGAGCATGAAATCTTTCAGTGCGCCACTAGAAATTTGGCTGAGTTTTCTGATTGGCGAGCTAGAACTGGACGGTTATACCTCGCCGTATCTTGAATATTACCGCGAACATTTATCCAAGGCGGAGTTGGTCGAATTTTATGAGAATCTAGCGACTCTTCGCCAGCATATTTTGATCCACATTCGTAATCTGCGTCCAGACGACAACTCGGCACCAAAATTGGCGGATTTGGTAGCGATGATTGCAGACTACGAGGTTGCTGGGACCGAGATTATGCGCATTAGCAATTTCCGTAGTGCTGAGCAGGCAGTGCAGGTCATGACCGCACATAAGAGCAAGGGCCTCGAATTCCAATATGTGTTTTTGATTGCTTTCGATAATACGAACTGGGGTAAGAGCAAGGGCAACAATAATAAGTTGACTTTGCCAAAGAACTTAGCAAAAATCCGCCACACCGGCATTACTGATGACGAAAAACTGCGACTAATTTTTGTGGCAATGACGCGCGCAAAAGCAGTACTGATTATGACTAATGCCAATGCCGATGCGGATGGCAAGGCGCTGCTTAGGCTATCTTATCTTAACGAGAGTAGCCGAGAGGTTGAACAGCCGATTTCGCCATATTTGCCAGGTAAGAATCAGGAAATCAGGTTGCACAACGAGGAGCTAGACGAGACCCAAAAAATGCAGGCACTTTCAACGAGCTGGCTGGCAAAATACCAACGTATGACTCCAGAAATTCAGCAACTCGAGCAGGAGCGAGTCAAAAATTACCGTTTGTCGGCGACTGATTTAACTAATTTTATCGACTTGATTTATGCTGGACCACAGACACTTTATGAACGTTTGGTGCTTCATGTCCCGAATCCTCCGGTGACAATTGAACAAGCTTACGGAACTATCATGCATAGTGTGTTTGAA
>WSMR01000030.1 GCA_013316435.1 Candidatus Saccharimonadota bacterium
ATATATACAATGTATTGCAATTATCCATATAATGTAATATACTAAAAATTAAAGAAAACATAAGGGAGATGCTAAAATGGCCATAAAACCGCGAGCAAAATCAACCGCTAAGCCCGCTAGCAAAATTACTGCAGATCCAAACACTAAAGTGGATTTTGCCAATGCGAAAGCTACAATTTGCTTCCGTACGCGCGAGCTGACCAAAAAGAAAGCAGAGAAGATTTTTAGCGATCTCGGCATTAGCATGAGCAGCGCACTAAACATTTTTCTGACGCAGGTAGTACGTGACAAGGGTCTACCGTTCACGCCAACAACGCAGAAGAAGGGCGTGAAGCCGGAAACACCTACGGCGGAATTGGCGGCGCTAGAGGATATTTGGGAAGAGCTATAATTTCTCGGTTCCACCCCAGTTCAGTTGACACTACTCTAGAGCTTTGCTATAATAAAACGGTAAGTAAGCTGAGGTATCTGAATGTCTGAAAAACAAAAAAGTGATGGGCAAGAATACGGTGCAGAGCAAATCCAGGTCTTGGAAGGGCTTGAGCACGTACGTGTGCGCCCAGGAATGTATATTGGTTCGACTGGCTACGATGGTCTTCATCACCTCTTAAAAGAAATTGCTGATAACGCTATCGACGAGGCGATTGCTGGCTTTTGTAACAAGATCGACATCACTTTGCTCGGTGATGGCGGTGTGCGCGTAGATGACAACGGTCGTGGTATTCCAGTCGAAATTCACCCCAAGACCAAGAAATCGGCTCTCGAGACCGTACTAACCGTCTTAAACGCTGGCGGTAAGTTCGGCGGTGGTGGCTACAAGGTTTCTTCCGGTTTGCACGGCGTGGGCTCGAGCGTAGTGAACGCGCTCTCGACCAAGATGATCGCCGAAGTTTGGAAGGACGGTAAGGCTCATCACATTGAGTTTTTGATGGGCAAGACCTGGGACAAGGGCCTCGAGGTCTCAAAGGGCAGCACGAAGCACGGTACTAGTATTACTTTTTACCCTGATCCAGTGATTTTCAAGGAAACCACAACTTTTGATTATGAATGGGTCTCGCATTATGCTAGGCACCAGGCCTACCTCACGAAAGGCGTACTGATTTCGGTACATGATGAACGCAGTGGTCAGCGTGAGAGTTTTTATTTTGAAGGTGGTATCAAAAGCTATGTGCGCCGTCTCAACGAGGGCAAGGAGGTGCTCTCAGATGATATTTTCTATGTCGATAAGCAGATTGAAGATTCCGAGGTTGAGGTTGCTCTGCAATATAATGATACCTACGCCGAGGTAATCAAACCGTTTGCAAATAATGTTTTGACGCCGGATGGCGGGATGCACGTCGTTGGTTTTCGGACTGCGATGACGCGGGTGATTAATGATTATGCGCGCAAGAATAATCTCCTCAAAGAAAAAGAGCCAAATCTAACCGGCGATGATATCAAAGAAGGGTTGACGGCGGTAATTCTAGTAAAATTGCCGGACCCGCAGTTTGAAGGGCAGACCAAAAACAAGCTTGGCAATCCGGAAGTTCGTGGCTACGTTGACAAGGTGATGACTGAGTATTTCGGTTACTATCTCGAAGAAAATCCTGCAATCGCGAAGAAAATTATTCAGAAGGCGACTCTAGCAGCTCGGGCCCGCAAGGCAGCCCGTGCGGCGCGCGACAACGTTATCCGCAAAGGTGCGTTCGAAGGGCTGAATTTGCCATCGAAGTTGGCTGATTGTTCAAGCCGGGATCGGGCGGAGTGTGAGCTCTTTATCGTCGAGGGTAATTCCGCGGCTGGCTCCGCAAAGGAGGGCCGCAATCCAAAGATTCAGGCAATATTACCGCTCCGTGGTAAGGTCTTGAATACCGAGAGGGCTCGTCTCGATAAAATGCTGGCGAACCAGGAGCTCGTTAGTTTGATTAAGGGTCTCGGCGTGGGGATTGGTGACCAGTTTGATATCGCTGGGCTACGCTACCACAAAATTATTTTCATGACCGATGCCGATGTCGATGGTCTCCATATCGCGACACTACTAATGACTTTCTTTTTCCGTTATATGCCGGAAGTCATTAAGGCGGGGCACGTTTATCTTGCAAAGCCGCCGCTATTTGGTCTTACCAAGGGTACCGGAAATAACCGCAAGATTGACTATGTTTACGATGAAGTAGCGCTCGAAAAGAAAATCGAAGAGAAGATCGCCGAGCGCAAAGCCGCTGGTACCAAAATTGACCCTAGTCAGGAGCGTTTCAAACAGGCTGGCTATACGGCGCAAAACCGCTTCAAAGGTCTTGGTGAGATGGACGCAAAACAGCTATGGGAGACCACCATGGACCCGGAAAACCGGATTTTGGTACAGGTGCACATTGAGGACGCAGAAAAGGCCGATGCCGTCTTCACGAAACTAATGGGTAATCAAGTTGACCTCAGAAAAAGCTTTATCCAGGCGGGCGCGGCAACAGTTGATTTGGACGAACTGGACTTTTAGGAAGGAGAGAAAATGACCAAGAGTACAGAAGAAGACCTAAAAAATGAGCCAAATAACTCCTTAAAAGGTGATAGCATGGATGAAAAACTGACCAACGGTCAGGAATTGCCGGTAAAAGACGGGATTGAGCAGCGTGATGTCGAGAGCACGATGGAACAATATTTCTTGCGCTATTCAATGTCGGTGATTATTGATCGCGCTTTGCCGGATGTACGTGATGGTCTAAAACCGGTGAATCGTCGTATTCTTTATGCCATGAACAAGAACGGTTGGAAAGCACCACATGCCACGGTCAAGTCGGCGCGTATCGTTGGTGAAGTAATGGGTAAATATCACCCACATGGTGACTCATCAATTTACGATGCAATGGTTAATCTCGCGCAGCCGTGGAAAATGCGCTATACGCTGGTCGAGGGGCAAGGTAACTTTGGTTCAATGGATGGCGACGATCCAGCGGCCTCTAGGTACACCGAGGCGAGAATGGATAAGGTCGGTGCCGAATTGCTGACAGACATCGAAAAGGAGACAGTTGATTTCCGAGATAACTTTGATGGCAGCGAGCAAGAACCGGTGGTGCTGCCGGCGGCGTTGCCGAACATTCTCTTGAATGGCCAGATGGGTATTGCGGTTGGTATGGCAACTAATATCCCGCCGCACAATCTCTCCGAAGTAGTTGATGCGACGATTGCTCAAATTGAGAATCCGGAGATTACGCTTGATGAGCTCCTGAAGTACGTAAAGGGTCCGGATTTTCCGACTGGGGCAGAAGTTTACGGCGGCGCGCCGATGCGCCAGGCTTATGCCACTGGTAAAGGCTCGGTAACAATTCGGGCGGTAGCGAATATTGAGGAAAAGAAGAATGGTCGCTATGCTATCGTGATTACTGAGGTGCCATATGGTATGAGTAAGGAAGGCTTTATCGAGAAAGTGCGTGAGCTAGTTCTGAATAAGAAGTTGGACCATATTGCCGATGCACGCGATGAGTCAGCGCGAGGGAAGATTCGCGTAGTTGTAGAGCTAAAGAAGGATGCGTTCCCAAAGAAGATTCTGAACCAGCTTTATCGCATGACCAATCTCCAAACTACCTTCCATTATAATATGTTGGCTTTGGTTGATGGTGTGCAGCCACGGATTCTCGGATTGAAAGAAATTTTGGCGGAGTTTATTAAACATCGTCAAAAAGTGATTCGCAGGAGAACTGAGTTTGAACTGAGAAAAGCCAAAGAACGCGCACATATTCTTGAGGGCTTGAAGATTGCGCTTGATAATATCGACGAAGTAATCAAGACCATTCGCGAGAGCTATGACGATGCTGATAAGCGCTTGATGGAGCGGTTTGGGCTGAGCGAAATTCAGGCAGCGGCAATTTTGGCGATGCAGCTGCGACGGCTCCAAGGTCTAGAGCGCGATAAGATTGAGGCCGAGCTTAAGGAATTACATGAGCTAATCAAGAAACTTGAGGCGATTTTGGCCGACGAGAATGAAGTGCTGCGCGTCGTGAAGGAAGAGCTCGAGGCAATCAAAGAGAAGTACGGCGACGAGCGCAAGAGCAAGATGATTAATCATGAGGTTGGCAAATTCTCGGAGGAAGAGCTAATTCCGGACGAGGAAAGCGTGATTTTGATGACGACCGAGGGTTATCTGAAGCGGGTTTCGCAGGGTGATTTCAAACGTCAGGGGCGCGGCGGTAAGGGTCGTCGCGGTATGACTACCAAGGAAGAGGATGTGGTCTCAGAGATTATTACGGCGAACTCGCACGATGATTTACTCTTCTTTACTAATCAAGGGCGAACTTTCCGCTTGAAGGGTTACGAAGTTCCGCAGGCTAGCCTAACTGCCAAGGGTACGGCGGCGGTAAATTTGCTTAATATGCATCCCGACGAGCGTGTCACGAGCGTGATTAAACAGAGCGATAATCCGGATGGCTTCCTATTCATGGCCACCAAGAAGGGTACGATCAAGAAAACGGCGATCAAAGAATTCTTGAATATTCGCTCGAATGGGCTGGCGGCGATTAAACTTGATACTGGTGATGAACTGAAGTGGATTCAAGAAACCGGCGGTGAGAATGATATCGTCATTACTACATCTGCTGGTCAGGCGATGCGCTTCAACGAGAAGGATGTCCGTAGCATGGGGCGTGCAGCGCGCGGTGTGCGCGGGATTCGTCTCCGACCAAAGGATGAAGTCGTTGGTATGGACGTGATTCGTGAAGAAGACCAAAAGTTGATTGTGGTGTCGGCTAATGGTTATGGTAAAGTAACTGCTGCGCGGGCGATTGCAACTCATGCTAGGGGCGGTGTTGGGATTAGAGTAGCCGGTGTGACAGAGAAGACGGGTCCGATTGTAACGGTTCATACGCTTGATCCGGCTGCGAAGGAAGTAATTATGATGTCGACTAAGGGTCAGGCAATTCGGGTAGCAATGTCGGAAATTCCAACGCTAGGTCGGACGGCGCAGGGCGTAAGAATTATGAAAATGAATGCCGGCGATACGGTCGCGAGTATCGGTGTAGTGCTTCCAGATAATGACGAAGAAGAGAAGTAGCTCATCGTATCGTGGTCGCCACGATAAAAATGACCAAAAAAGTTAAACACGAGCGAAAGATATAAGCAATCGCCGTTTTGAAGTGTGCCATCTCCGGGTGCTTCTTGCGATGCAGAGCTCCTTCGACTAATTTCCACAACTGCGCTAAGGTAAAACCGCCCGCAAAAGCACAGAGTGCTAAAATCCCATTCATAATATGATTATAGCACGAACATTTTCGTTGTCTAGGAATAGGCTAGATCTCGTCGTCATCATCGCGGCGACGTCGCACCAAGACAATAATTACAAGACCAATCAACCCAACCGGCAGCAACAAAACCCACAGATGGCGCTTTAGCCAAGGTTCACTTGCACCGAGCTTCGGAACGCCAATCGCAGACTTATTGTTTGCTTGTCCCACACCGACTTCATCGCCGCCATAATCCACCTTGCCCTGACCATCACTCGCGATCAGCTCTGCGTCAGAAGTGGTGTCCCCCATATTGCGGCGCATAGTTAACTGGCCAACAGTCTCTGACTCCGCTACCGCTTAACTATTCGCAGTTACACCCACACCCCCACCGACCTCAGCACCGATATTACCAGTAGTCTCCCCTGAAATCAAATTGTCATCGCCTTTGTTGCCTTGATCATCATCGGGCTTCTCTACTGCGCTATTATCGTTTCCTGAATCAGAATCAGAATTAGAATCCTGCTTTTTCAACTCTGCCAGTCTTTGTTCTAAATCGGTTATCTCGCCCGATAATTGTTCGCTCATGTGCATCGCATCAATCAACCTTTTGGCTTCGTCAAGCTCATACTCCACTCCGCCAATACTATTACGGTAACTCTCATCGCCATCCTGCTTGCGTCGCTCCAGCTGCGCAATCTGCTCCTCAACTGGCGTCAAATAGGAATTGCGCGCGATTTGCGCCATCTCGTCGGCATAGCTCAACTTGCCGCCACTCGGCGTAATAACATATTGATTCGTGCTGGAATCGAGAGCAATCTTGCAAGTCTTTTGGTAGGTCGTTTCGAGATTGGGGTCGTGCGCACAGCTCCGGTAGTCCAGCTTCCCCCGATACCAAACTGGCGCCACGCTTGGATCGTTCCAGTTTTTATATTGCACCGCATAATAAATCAAATCCGACTGGTTAAATTGCAGCGGGTCACCCCAAGCAATGTTCGCACTAAGCTTCGCCCCCTCGCCGTAGCGATCATCGCGCGCATCATAGTCAACCCGCCAGTTCGTCCAAGTATCCCAATCTGCCTCGCCAAGGGTTGCTAAATTTTGGTCGGCTTCGGCCTCTGTCACGCCGTCTAGAAAATTAAGTGACGCTATCACATAGCGCGAAAAAGTCCGCCCCTCGTTATCATGATACTGAAATTCCCAATTGAGCTGCCCCATCGCGAGATTCAGTTCGGTAAAATTCAGCCCCGCTACATTTTGATTTGCGACAACACTAGCGCTAGATTTTTGTTCCAAGGCTACACGCTCCGCCATTAAATTAGTATTTGCCAGCAAAAAACTATTTGCGCCCACCAAACTTAAAATTGATAGAATAACTGGTATTTTTGTCATAAAATCCCCATATTAAATAGTAATGGAGCGAGTAT
>WSMR01000009.1 GCA_013316435.1 Candidatus Saccharimonadota bacterium
ATTAGAAATGATGGCTCCGAAGGTCGATGGCGATGGGGGAAGCAAAGACTGCTAAAAGCTGTGGAAAATGGGGATGTGCTTTTTGAAAAAAGAGCCGACGGAACATATGTCGCATATGAAAAAGTAAGAGAAGATAAAACCAAACGTAAGCAGCTAACCTCATTCCTTAAAGATAATTACATAAACGCAAGCGGTAGCGACGACCTTAAAGAAATTTTTAACACGCTAATGTCGCCGTTTGACTACGCGAAGCCTACAAGCCTGATTGAAGAGCTGCTAAATTACATGCCTACCGACGACTTTATAGTTCTCGACTTCTTCGCAGGTTCAGGAACTACGGCGCAAGCGGTACTTAGGCTAAATAAAAACGATGGCGGTTCTAGAAAATTCATTCTGTGCCAAAACAACGAAACGACAAACCATACCCCCAACGGCATAGCGGTAGATGTTACTACTAAACGCCTTAAACGCATTATGACCGGCGAATGCTATGATGGCAATAAAGATTTTGACTGGATTAAAAACAACGAGCCTTATGGCGACAATCTGGATGTCTATAATATTGCTACGGTGGCAATTTTCGAATCATCTGAGAACAAAACTCCATTTGATGTAATTGACGAAACTCTCTATGGTAAAGAAAAAATGGCTCCTAAAGATAAGATAAAGTGGGTTTGCGAGAACTTCGACAATATTCAAAAATACATAGAGAAAGATAGCGACTATGAGAAGCGCATCGAGGGGGCCGAATAATGCCCCAAGATGCAATAGATCTACAAAACGAAGCCGTAGCAAAGCTAGTTGAATTAACTAATAGTCAAGACGAGATTACATTCAAGGCGCCAACTGGAAGTGGCAAAACTCACATGATAGCCGACATGATGAATCAGATTCTTACAGAAGATCATAATGTCGTATTTTTGGTGTCTTCCCTCTCGAAAGGCGATCTCGCAAAGCAGAACTATGAAAAATTCCAAGAATACGCTTCTATCCGTGGCGAATTCCCGAATCTTGATCCTTATCTTATTAACACCCAAACAACGAGCGAGGAGACGCTCTTTATCCCCCCGGAGCATAATGTATACTTGCTTCCACGCGACTTATACAAAAAAGGTGGCAAATTAATGCAAGGCGTGATGGAAAACTTTCTGCTCAATATCACACTCATGAAAAATCTCGGTGGACCAGAAAAGAAAATATATCTAATCAAAGATGAGTGTCATATTGCAACGAACAACCTGGATAATCTTTCTGAAAAGCATTTTACGAAAATCTATAACTTCTCTGCTACCCCAAAGCTATCTCGAGGACAGCATCCTGATGTTGAAATTAAGAACGATGACGCAGTTAATGCAAAGCTTATTAAAGATATTGAATTAGTCGACGATGAAAACATTAAGGTCGCTGACGCTATTAACAAGTTCGAAGATGTAAAAGGTAAATATCGCAATCTACTTGGCGTAAACCCATGCCTTATTGTCCAGATATCCAATAAGGATAAGGCCGACTCCGAAATACAAGAAATAATGGCCGAGCTAAATAAGGCCGAACATACCGACCTGAAATGGATGTTGATTGTCAATAATGATAAAGGATGCGATACGAATGACACATTCAAAACCAAGAAATTACCGGTCTCTAAGTGGAAAGACTATGCTAAAGAAAATCTCTCTACAATAGACATCATAATCTTCAAAATGGTTATTACTGAGGGATGGGATATACCACGCGCCTGTATGCTATACCAGATGCGCGACAGTAAGAGCAAACAGCTAGACGAGCAGGTTATGGGGCGCGTCCGACGCAACCCGAGATTGCTAGATTTTGAGTCCCTGAGCGACGAAGCTAAAGAACTCGCAATGACCGCATGGATATGGGGTATAATTCCGGAGGATCTGCGCAAAAGCTATGGCGTCAAATTATGGCAGGATAGCGATATCATCACAGATGAAATTAGAATTAAAACAACAAGACTCAAAGAACTATCTCAAAAATCAGCATTCAAGGTATCGGATTTCTTAGAACGACAAGAAAAGATTAACGCTCCATCAAGTATCTTCAAGCTATATTCCAACTACAAAAAGACCGACGCGGGTATTCAGAAAATGTGCGACGATTATTCTGATAACTACGCCAAATGGAGAGATTTTGCCGAGCATATTGAAGCCATAGCAAAAGAAAGCAATGAATATATTTGCAATTACGAAGACAGCATGGAAATAGTCAAAGACGAGAATGGCAAAGAGTTGGAAGTGTCATTCGCGCTGGCGTCACATTATACCGATAATGACCATTATGTGAACATCTCAGACTGGGTCTGGAAACGAACCGATGGAAAAGATAAATTCTCATTCGATAGCGAAGCTGAACGCGAGTGGGTCGATATTCTCAAGGAATTATCAAAAGACGATAACATAAATGGTGACCGCGTGTCCGCAAGAAAAATAGTCGGCAAAAAGAACCCGGCCGCAGGACAGAAAAATCTACTTGGAGAAACAGAACCGGAATTCATTGGCGACACAAAAAATATTTACATGTGGGGTAAGAATTACGTTAGTAACTCCGCGATTAAGTTCGAATACTACATGGGCGCAAAACACTCATCTTATCCTGACTTTATAATGAAAGATAACTTTGGCCGCATACATATCTTCGAAGTAAAGAGTGTCAATATCTCTTCGGGTATGGTTGGCGGATTCGAAAATAATATTTATAAAACGAAAGTCGAAGCGCTAAAGAAAGCATACAAACAAGCTTCAAAACTTACTAATCAAATCTTCTATTTGCCAATATTAAAAGAGGATTGTTGGAGAATCTTTAGATATATGGGTGGAGATGAAAGAATCTTAAGCAAAGAGGAATTCATTGATGCCTGCAAACGACCATAACCGCGATATTGTTGCCGAGATCAACAAGAAATATTTCAGCTCTGCAAAAGACGAAGTTAATATTATGGCGGACCTTGGCAACTGTACTAAGCGTCTGATTATTGTTTTGACATTAGAAAAGATATTGGAGTTAGCTGTAACTGGTTATGATCCAGATCATAAAATAGAAGAAACTTTTACAGATTCTAAAGGTAAAAAATCACACCAAATCATCTCTTCGTATATAGACAAGTATAATTATGCAACATTGAAAGATATCCATTCGATGCTCATGGATGCATTAGTTATTAGTCTTAGAACTTTATTTTACTGCAACAAACAATCAAGCACGGCAGGATCATTCGTAATGGAAATAGCGAATCTCCCAAATTTAAGAAAGCTAAACGAAACACATCTTTTTAACATAAGGTCTGGATATGGGTATTTCGACGTAGGTTTTGTTACAAAAAAGAATATTAAAGACGGTAGTATCAAGCTAAAAAGATATATAGTAGACCTAAAAGGGATGGGCAGTCAAAAATCATTCATGCTGACCCACAGAAGTAACAATTACTTTATATTTTATGACAAAGACTCTCAAAAGGCCCAAGAGCTAGCCAAGGAGTTTTATAATTCGAATTACAACAACGGCAATAGAGTAAGGAACCTTCCGGACATTAAGGAATATGAAAAATACTACTTTCACAAAGACCAATGGCCTAACAAAAAACGCTATCATATTACAACTACCACCGAAAAGATACATGGCTGGAAAATTAATCATGACAAATATGAAAATCTATGCAAAACAAATTTTGATAATATAGTCGCCAGACTAGAAGAACTTTCTGAAATAATGAATCTGTATTATCGTAGCTGTATTTCTGGATATTTCAACAATAAAATGAATATCAATTGTAATGTTTTTGGCTCATTACCAAAAATGGTATTAGATATATGCGAGTCATTCAACGTAAAATGTTCGAATGATCTTCATAACGAAGTCGCAATGGCGATCCGCAAACGTATTCCAAAAACAATTGGCGTAATGCTACTCACATAATAATTGTGATATTAGGGCATTTGCAACGCTTTTGAGGAGCTTTCATAGATTCACCGAGCAAACATGCTCTAACCCAAACTTTCGACCTAAATCTTCCCACATAGCGTCCGGCGCATCTTCGCCGAGAACACGATAAAGCGCATAGTCGTAATCGACAAAAATCTTAGCGACTTCTTGAGGATTAACCATAAGCTGACAGAAATAGCCGGCCATGGTTTCACTCTCGACCATAATTGGGTGGTCTTGCCCGTTTTCATTCGCAACGGCCTCATATCTCTCGCGCCACTTGCGAATCTCTTTTTGCACGACTGCGACAGCATCTTCTAACTTAATAGCCATAATAAACTCCTAAAATGTTTTGCGTATTTAAGCGTATTTAAGCTTACTTATGAAACAATTGCAAGTTCGAACTCGCCAAATAACAGATACGTCAAATACCGAATATATATCTCCCCACTCTTCCAAAACGCTTATGCTTGGTGTTTTCGAACTTATGTAATATACTTATGTTAATTGCGGTGCAGAGTTCTGCTCCTTTCTCCAGTGAGAGGGGGTAGCCCCTCATATTTTATGCGCAAATTCTGCACTACAAGTGATACTTGCCGTCATAAAATCGGCAACACCACGGGTGGAGAAAGTATGTACCTTAAATGCAAAAGGAACAGCCGGTCGTAGAAGACCAAAAAGAAGCCGCCAAAAACCTAGTGCAATTACTTTGCGCATTAGACGACATAGACGATTCGCCAGAGCGCGAGCCCAACAAAGAGAAAGGAGTGTGCGACGACGGAGTAGTTGTCGTGTTCTAAAGCTATGAATAGAGCGCTAATCAATGCGAGTAGCGGCATAGTTCAGAAGCCATTACGTTACGTACTTTACGTGCGTAAATCTTCCGAAGATGCCGAGGCTCAAGCCAAATCATTACCAGACCAAATCGCAGATTGTAAAGAATATGCGAATAACCACGGTTTGCTTCTGGTTGGCGAGCCGATCCAGGAATCTAAGTCCGCGAAGAAATCCGGCAACCGTCCGCTTTTCTCGCAGATGCTAAAAGATATCGAGAAAGGCAAATACGACGCCATTCTCGCCTGGCACCCAGACCGCTTGTCGCGAAATTCCCTGGAAGCCGGAATGATTGTCGATATGGTCGATAACGGAGTCATTAAAGACTTGCGTTTTCCGACCTTTGAATTCCATAACGATTCAAGCGGCAAACTGACACTAAACATGCTCTTTGCGCTTTCAAAGCAATATTCAGAGCATCTATCCGAAAGTGTACAACGCGGCGTCGATTCCAACCTCGAACAAGGCAAGTCCGGCGGTATGCCAAAATGGGGCTATATTAGAGACGACGTGTCCGGTTATTACAAGCCAGATAAGAGCTTCAAGATGATTCAGAAAGGTTGGCAAATGATTCTAAATGGCGCGTCGCAAATGGAAGTCTACCGCTACTGGAAAATGAATAACGTGGAGCGTTCCACAAAACTATCGCGCAGGAATAAACATGTCAGAAGCTACGGCGTCTGCGAAAGCACCGCAAACCGTATCTTCCACGATCCGTTCTACTACGGAATCTTGGAGCAAGGCCGCAACTATGTAGACTTACGCGTCGTAACGCCAAACTTCAAGCCAATGGTAACCGAAGAAGAATTCGACCAAGTCCAGAAAATGTTTAGAAAAGACCGTGGTTCGATCCAATCTTCCTGCTACGAAAACCAGAAAGCTACACATGGCAAATACTTCTTGCCGCTCCGCCATTTAATCAAATGCTCAGTATGCGGCCACTATCTAATTCCGGCCAGAAACCGTGGACACTCTGGCACGTATTACCTCAACTATCGATGCCACAACAAGGCCTGTACGCGCCCAAAGAATAATATACGCATGCATGCCATCATGGACCAACTCTACGAAGAATTCGGCCGTATCAGCCAGAAATACGACTTTACCGAATATGTAAACGCCATGAGCGAATATGCCGATAAAAAGATGCAAGAAGCAACCGTCGAGAAACACGAGCTCTTGGGCCAGAAAACACAGAAACAAAGGAAGATTGACGACCTTGCCGAAAAGTATGCCGAACTGGATAAAGAGTCGCCAAAAGCCGTCAAAGACAAGCTCAAAAAGGACATGGCGGATTTGCAAAATGATGTTGTAAATATCGACGAAAGAATCAAGCAAATTGAAGCCAAAATCAAGAATCCTGAAAAATTGCGCATGACTATCGAAAAGTTTTCGAACTCGCTAAATTCGCTAATTAACAGGTTAGAAAAAGGAGATCTCGTCGAAAAGGACATTTTGGTCAGAAATATGGTTTCGAACCTTGAAATTGATGCACAAAAAAGGGTGATTTACAGATATAAATCACCATTTAATTTCATCTTCGAACCTGAGTTTTTCACAGGTTCCCCTGTTGGTGAGTCGGGAGGGGCTCGAACCCTCGACACCCTGCTTAAGAGGCAGGTGCTCTAACCAGCTGAGCTACCGACCCACGAAGGACAGATTTATTATATCACGTTTTTTATTTTAAGGGAATACTATTTTTCAAGACCCCAGTCCGCCACTAGATTTTCTTTTCCGTAAAAAGTGCTAAAATAATAGAATGCAGATACGCGAAAATGTACCAATCTCTGAGCTCACTACCATGCGCATTGGCGGCTTAGCTCGCTATGTTTGCGAAATCAGCTCCAAAGACGATATTATCAAGGCTTGGAATTTTGCCAAAGAGCGCAAACTCCCGATTTGGTTTATGGGTGGTGGTGCTAATACTATCGGCAAAGATGCTGGATTTGATGGTGTGATTTTGTTAAATAAAATTACAGGTATCGAAATTCTCACCGAAACCGATGACGGCCTACAACTAAAAGCTATGGGCGGCGAGGAGTGGGACGACGTGGTTGAATTTACCTGCAAAAAGGGCTTTTCCGGCATCGAAGCTATGAGTAAAATCCCTGGGACTGCCGGTGCGGCGCCCGTTCAAAATATCGGTGCCTATGGTCAAGACATCGCTCGCGCTTTAGTTTCTGTTGAAGTGTTCGATACCAAAACAGAAGAATTTCGTTCCATCCCGCGCTCTAAACTACGTATGGATTATCGCTACACAACCTTTAATCATGGCGAGGACGCTGGTCGCTATTTTATCGTTTCGATTACACTGCATCTTAACAAAAATTATCTTGAACCGCCGTTTTATAATTCCCTGCAGAATTATATTCTTGAGCACGGCGAAACGGATTATTCACCAATGAACATTCGTCGTATGGTTTCTGAAATTCGAGCCGAAAAGTTGCCTGATCCAACAGAAATTGCTAGCAGCGGTAGCTTCTTCAAGAATATTTATCTCGACCAAGTTGGGGCCGACGAAGCCGAAGAAAAAGGCATTCCAGTTTGGCGCAGCAATGACGACAGCGGCAAGATTAATTCCGGTTGGTTAATTGAGCAAGCGGGATTAAAAGGTGAAGAACTTCACGGTATGCGTGTAAGTGACAAAGCGGCGCTAGTTTTGATTAATGAAAAAACTAAAAATTACGCCGATCTCGCAGCTGCACGTTCCGAGATTATTGATACTGTCCGCAGAAAATTTGGTTATACGCTCGAACAAGAGCCAGTGGAGATTCCGGAAAAATGAAAATCCTAAACGGCTCCGATATCGCTGGCTATATGAAAGAAAATCAAGCGCACCAAGTACGCGCTTTAAAATCGCAAAAAATCCAACCGAAGCTCGTCATTATCCGTGATAGCGATAATCCTGTGATAAAAAAATACGTTCAGCTTAAGCAACGCTATGGTGATGATATTAGCGTGGTCGTTGAAGATTGGAAACGTGACAATATCGAAACCGCAATCCTAGAAGCAAATCAAGATCCAAATGTGCATGGCATTATTGTGCAGCTGCCACTAGCTGGCGAATACGATCTTGATCAAATTCTAACCAAGATTTTACCCGCGAAAGACGTCGATGGGCTAAGCGGCAGTGAAGTTTTTGAGTCTGCCACCGCAACTGCCATCAACTGGTTACTAGCGGGTTATGACATTATGCTCGAAAATGCCAAAATTGCTTTGGTCGGTCGTGGGCGTTTAATTGGCAAGCCACTTGCAAAAATGTGGCAAAATTCCGGCTACGATGTGACAGTTTTTCATCGTGGAAGTAATCTCTCGGAGCTAAAGAATTATAATGTCATTGTCAGCGCGACTGGCGTGCCTCATCTTATCAAAGATGAAATGATTTCCGGCGGAACGACGATTGTTGACGCCGGCACGGCTAGCGAAGATGGGGTGTTGGTTGGCGATATTAGCGATGAACTGCGCAAACGCTCTGACCTTACCGCAATCACGCCAAAAGTCGGCGGCGTAGGCCCACTTACCGTCACAGCACTTTTTGAACATGTTTTGCAGGCGGCAAAACAGATCTAATTTTTGGGCATAGTTCAATTATTACTTATAGAACTCAAACGCAAAAAGTAACGCAGCAATAGAAATGCCATCTCTTGTCTTATTGTTTTTCAGCATCTCTAGAACAGCATTCCTTGAGACCCATTTTTTCGCTTTTACCTCATTCTCGTCGAAATTCATAGACTCAACGTCAACTTTTGCGGCAAAAATATAACATTCATGATCCGACATTCCGTTAGTTGGACTTTGAACACATAGAAATTTTAAATCTTTGACCGTACAGCCCGTTTCTTCCATACATTCTCGGCGCGCAGCATCCTCTTTTGTCTCTCCAGCCTCAATACGACCAGCGGGAATTTCCCATTCTAGGCGCATTGTGGTATATCGCCTAGATTGAATTAATAAAACTTCGTCATTTTCATTGAATAAAACGATACATACTGCTTTGTGCGGATAGTGAATTTGGTGATATTTTTCTATAATATGACCGTCAAACATTTTTACTTTATCTACATATAGACATACGAAATCACTTTCGTAAATTGTTTTTCGGTCTAGGCGTTTTGGTAGCTCATTGCAATTCATACTTTTTTCTTCCGCGATTTTGGCAGTGGCGTAACTTTTTCAAGTTCCAAGATTACTTGTTTACTAAAATCCGCATTATCAATATCAAGAATATAATGCTCTTTCGCGCCATCATACGGTATACCGATTTCTGCGCCCCGCATCAAATTCGCAATCGCGGGGTGCTCTTTCACAAATACAGTATCATTACAAACCAACATTACTGGGCGATCATTTAGGTAAACCATCGCTTCGCCAAACATTCGCCGATAGCGTAAAACGCCAATTCCCTGCAATTGTTCTAATACAAAATCTAAAAATTCAGTTGATGTGGCCATGGGTCTATTTTAACATGCAGCTAACTATTACGACTTAAACTTCGACTTTTTATAATTATATGGAATACTCGTACCGACTACGACATCCTCAATTTTATCAATAATTAGCCAGTCGTCCATATTACCTTGATGATCAAAGTCTAGTGGTACAACTTCTTCGACATTCTCGAACTCTACTAAACACAAACATTTCTTGTGCCAGCGTTCTTTCTGCTTGTCGTTGAGTTGCAATTTATCATTATTATCTTCAATTGTTTTGGTAATTTCTTTGTCTGCCAGTTTCACAAAATTTTGGACGTCTTTGACTTTTGCTTTGGCCGTAATTTTCTTACTGCCTTTCTCCATAAAGTAAAGCACTTCATCTTTAAATACTCGGCTATGCGGGATCTTCCGCCCAGCAGCACCACGAATTACCATCGTCTTGCTGCCATCTAAAATCTTGTTTAATTCTTTTGACTTATCGTCACAATATACTAAATGCACCATAATTTTACCTCTTTCGAATTAACGAATTGTAATTTATCTATTTTGCGCAATTCTTCTGATGGGTTTTTAACTTTTTCATTGCCCAATCATAGTGACTAGGCATTACACTGACGAAATATGAGCCGAGGTCGGTATTTACCCACGAATAAATTCCACGTCCAAAAAGCTGCTCGTTCGTATATTCCTCAGCAAGCTTCAAAACTTCTTGATGAGATTTTTCAAACATTTCCTTAGTATCTTCTAGACTGGTCTTTTGATGTTTCTGCCAAAACTCAACATTCATATCGCCATAAGTTTTCCAAGAATATGGCTCAGGAATAAAAGGTTTTTCTTCCCCGTTTGCGTTAGCCTTGATCCAATTCAACAAGAGTTGGTGCCACTCGTAGAGATGAATATAAATATCACGTAAGTTTTTATCGCGGCCCCAGTGACGCTCAGTTTTCTTCGGGTCACCAGAGAAATCGAACTCGGTGATTAACTCATTTTTCGTGAGCGAACTAATTAATTTAGTTAGTTTATCATACTGCTCGTCGGCGGCCTTAATTAAGTCTTCTTTATTTCTTGCGCGAGGCATAAAATCCTTCCAAATATTAATCCTTGTTTTTTATTATATCATTTTCGCAGGGTTATCAGTAACTCCTTATCCTCCGCACTCACCCGCAACGATTCGCGGCACTTCGATATGGCTTTGTTCTGCACGAAGTCCGATAAGTGGTTTTTGCTTGCTAGATATGCCAAAGCCCCTTCGCGATTTTTCACCATCATTACCGAAATCAACCATGCCGCCGCCATTTCAACATAGTGCGCATTTGATGATAAATTCTCCAAAATTTCAATTATTCTCGCCCAATACTCATCAACTATAAAATGATCCAAAATCATCACCAACATAAAACGCACCTCAAATTCCGACGTACTTTTTCGATAGCGCATAATAAAATCCCAATACTCTTCACGCTCATTCTCGCGAATTTTAAAACTTGACGCCACACAATCACAAGTCGCCCAGTCGTGAATCTTTGGAACAAAATTCGCCAAATAATCAAATCGTTCCATCGTTGACATTGGTGCGCTCGCAATCACGATTCCTTCAATCATAATTTCTTCGTAATACTTTTTCGGCTCCGCATCGAGATACTGCCAAAAATCGGCTCCTCTAATCCGTTTTGCAATTTTACGCATTTCCGGAATCCGTACGCCAAGTGAATTCTCGAGCTCAGGATTACACTTTTTATTAAATGCTAAATAGCCATCATCTCTCAGCTCTAATAATTCAGCACGGACTTCTTCCAACATTTAATCTCTTTTCAACATTACCGTAAAAGCTTCGCTCGGAATGTCAATTTTGCCAAACCGCTTCATTCGCGCTTTACCACGTTTTTGTTTTTCCAGCAACTTCGCCTTGCGGTCACGATCACCGGTATGAATTTTTACCGTTACATCCTTGCGATAAGCTCCAATTGTCTCGCGCGCGATAATTTTCGCGCCAATTGCCGCCTGCAAAGCCACCTCATAATTTTGGCGCGGAATCACTTCCTTGAGCTTTTTGGTAATTTCCCGCCCCAAAGCATCCGCCTCAGTGCGATGGCACATCAAGCTTAGCGCGTCGATGCGACTCCCCGCTACCAAAAAATCGAGTCGTACCAAATCTTCCGGTCGATAATTTGCAAGTTCGTAATTAAAACTGGCATAGCCCGAAGTGATTGACTTCAGCTGGTCATAAAAATCCGTCAAAAGATTCGCCATCGGTGCTTCAAAAACAATTACTGCGCGATCTTCGATATAACTTAGGTTTGTCTGATGACCACGTTTTTCATTAATCAAACCCAGTACCCCGCCAATCATTTCGGTTGGCAAGATAATCTCACCCTTCACCCACGGTTCACGAATTTCGAGAATTTCCGACTGATCCGGCAAGTCCGCAGCGGAACGGATTTTTAGCTCTTCGCCATTTGCAAGGGTCACTTCATAGCTAGTCGAAGGATTTGTAATCACGAGATCGAGCCCAAATTCACGCTCCAATCGCTCACGAATAATATCCATATGTAGAAGCCCGAGAAAACCAATCCTAAGCCCAAAACCCAGTACCGGTGAATTTTCCGGTTCGTAATGCAAGGCCGAATCCGATAGCGCTAATTTCTCAATCGCCTCTTTCAGGTCATCATATTGATCATTCGAAACCGGAAAAAAGCCGGCGTAAACAAACGGCAAAACTTCCTTGTAGCCCGGAAGCGGGATAGTAGCCGAATTTTTTGCAAGCGTAATCGTATCGCCAACCCGTGCTTCGCGCGTAGTTTTTAGGTTTGTTACGATGTAGCCAATATTCCCTTCTGTGAGCTCTGTGGCTGGCGTCATTTTGGGCGTCAAGGCTCCAACTTCGAGCGCGAGACCGTCTGCACCAGCCGCCATCATCCGAATCTCCGCGTTTTTGGGAATTGTACCATCAAAGATTCGCACATAAAGCACCACACCACGATAATCGTCAAAGTACGAATCAAAAATCAAGGCGCGAGTGGGAGATGGGGAGTGAGCCATTGCTGTTCGGGAATTTTCGCGACCAACGGGGAGCGACCAAAGCGAACAAGATCCCCGTGACGACGGGCGATCGTGAGCGTTTCCCGAAAGTAATGGCTCACTCCCCATCTCCCACTCTTCGTCCGTCTTTCTTGGCGCAGGTGCTTTCTCGATAATCGCGTCGAGAATTTTATCAACATTGAGGCCAGTTTTACCTGACACCGCGATGATATCTTCCGGCTCGCAACCGAGCAAATTCATCAGCTGCAAAGAAACTTTCTCCACGTCCGCCGCCGGCAAATCAATTTTATTTATCACTGGGATAATATACAAATCCTGTTCCAAAGCAAGATAAACATTAGCGAGCGTCTGCGCCTGAATTCCCTGCGTCGCGTCAACCACAACCACTGCCGTTTCCACCGCTTGCAAAGACCGCGAAACTTCATAAGAAAAATCCACATGCCCCGGCGTATCAATCAGATTCAAGACAAAATCTTTATAGTGCATTTGCACCGGCGCCAGCTTAATCGTAATGCCTTTTTCGCGCTCCAGCTCCATTGAATCGAGCAGCTGCGATTGCATTTCACGTTTCGATACCGTCTCGGTAATTTCCATCATCCGATCAGCAACCGTGGATTTACCGTGGTCAATATGAGCGATGATACAAAAATTGCGGATTTTACTTGTGTCCATATTTATATATTATATTATATATGTCTACCATAGGCAAATACCATCTCTTGGCGCACAATGTTATAATCAATCTCATGAAAGTAATTTTAGCGGTTTCAGGCGGAATTGACTCGATGGTTATGCTCGACATGATATATCGATCCAAAAAATATTCATCTCATGATATAATTTTGGCTCATTTTGACCATGGTATCCGCGAAAATTCACACCAAGACGCGGATTTTGTCGAAAAAATCGCCGCACAATTTGGACTAGAATTCACCAAGCAAACTGCAAAACTCGGAGCTGGAACTTCGGAAGCAGCTGCTCGCTCTGCCCGCTACAATTTTTTGGTTAATCTTGCTAAACAAAAAAATGCGGTCATTTTTACCGCCCATCATTTGGACGACCTCATTGAGTCAGCGGCGATTAATTTTTTACGTGGCACCAGTTGGCGAGGTCTCGCAGCGCTGGATGGGAATTACGATGTAGAAATCGTGCGACCCTTTCTCGAGCCAAGTTATTTTTCTAACTTTTTTTCTTATCCGCCAACAAAATCTGATCTTTACATCTACAGCGCCAAACATAATATACATTTTCGTGAAGACCCGACCAACTCATCTGACGAATATCTGCGTAACCGTTTGCGCGAACAATTACGTAATTTTCCGCTTACGAATAAACTAGAAATTTACGAACTTTGGCAAAATCAAAAAATTCTCAAGCGCGCTATTGACCACGAAATTAATAATATTATAAATTGCGCGATAGAATCGCAAAAATGGTCACGTGCATGGTTTACTGAACTTAGTGACAATGTTGCCCTCGAACTGCTCCGCGCTGGAACGAGAAACGCTGGCGTCTACGCTACGCAACCCCAATTATTTGATTTTTTGCACGCTATCCGAACCTATGCCCCCGGTAAATATTTTAATTTACCGGACCGCCTAATTCGACTAGAAAAAGATTTTTTCGTGTTATAATTGCCGTAGATTAAATTGGAGTTGTTATGATTACTAAAGCGATTATCCCCGTAGCAGGCTGGGGCACACGCCGGTTGCCGATTACGAAAATTATCGAAAAGTCGATGTTACCAGTTGGGAATCGCCCCTTGGTAGATTATTCGGTGCAGGAATTGGTCAAGGCGGGTGTAACAGATATTTATATGGTGATTTCTAACGTGGAACCTTGCCAGGTCAAAGCCTTTTACCAGGATAATCTTGCGCTCAATCAATATCTAACCGACCGCGGCAAATCTGACCGCCTTGAACTTGCCAAAACCTTGCCAGACAATGTTAAGATTCATTATCTGCCACAAGACCCGTCCGGCAAATATGGCACTGCGGTGCCAGTCGCAATGGTCGCCGAGGAGTACAATATCACCGAGCCAGTTTTGGTTTTTATGGGTGATGATTTTATTTGGAACCCTAGCGGCAAAAGCTCCTCGGATTCGCTTCTTGAAGCCGTCAGGAACGATCAAGAATCGGCTATGATTGGCGTCGAGGTTCCGCATGACCAAGTTGATAAATACGGTATTTTATCAATCGAGGATGGTCTACTGACCAATGTGGTAGAAAAACCAGCAGTTGAGGATGCCCCCTCCAACCTCATAAACGTCAGTAAGTATATCATTTCGCCGGAGCTTATGCAAGAAATTGTCACCTACGTCAATACGCATGATTTTGGACCCAAAGACCAAGAATATATCATCACCGATCCAATCGATACTTACATCAAAAAGGGTGGTACCATGCGCGTTGTCTCTGCCGAGGGGCAATATCTTGATGGCGGCTCGGTGGAAGGTTGGATTCACGCCAACAATGTCGTCTGTGGAAGATAATATTCATCCCATGATATAAGTCATAAAATATCTATTCACAAGATGATATATTTATAGTAGAATAGTGGCATGAATACTGCAATTGAAAATAGAAGCTACCAACAGGCAATCGGACAGGTAATCCGCCGATTACGTCGTGATAAGGGGTGGACGCAGAAAAAACTGGCCGAAGAGGTTGGCACTAGCCAATCGGCAATCCACCGAATTGAGAATGGTGGTCAGAATATTTCGCTTGAGCTAATTCAGAAATTCTCGGCGGTGCTCGGTGGACAAATCCTCTCTGTTAATGATACAGTTTCGCAAAATTTCTTAATTCAGGGTGGCCGTGAGCTACACGGAAAAATCACGATTAATACTAGCAAAAACGCTGCGGTAGCATTACTCTGCGCTTCACTGCTGAACCGTGGGGCAACTTTGTTGCGTCATCTTGCACGAATCGAAGAGGTCTTTCGCATCATCGAAGTACTTGAATCGATTGGCGTTAAATGCCGCTGGGTCAATGAGGATCGCGATCTAGAGATTATACCACCAGACGAATTAAAAATTGATCAAATTGACGTAGAAGCTGCTCGCAAAACCCGCTCAATCTTGATGTTCATGGGTCCACTTCTGCACAAAATGAAGAAGTTTCGGCTGCCTTACGCTGGGGGATGTACACTCGGAACACGCACTATCGAACCACATCTGAGAGCCTTATCGAGTTTTGGTCTAAAAGTTGACGCTAGCGCCTGTAGCGGTTTTTATACTGCAAGCGTCGAGCCTGAAAAACGTCGCCTACGCGCCGGCTGGCAAACTCGCGACCGTATCGACGAAGTAAAAAATCCCTACCCGCCAAAGCGAATCGTGCTGATTGAGCGTGGCGATACGGTCACCGAAAACATCCTTATGGCGGCGGCACTCTATCCGGGAGAGACGACCATCGTCGGAGCTTCACCAAATTATATGGTGCAAGATTTGTGCTTCTTCCTCGAGAAGCTAGGGGTTAGGATTCGCGGAATCGGTACAACAACTCTCAGGGTAACCGGTCAGCAAGAAATTAATACTAATGTGGAATACTCCCCGGCTGAAGATCCGATTGAGGCGATGTCATTCATTGCGGTTGCGCTGGTTACAAAGTCGAACCTAACAATTGAACGGGCACCGATCGAATTCCTAGAAGTTGAACTTGAGGTGTTGAAGGCTATGGGTGCACGCATTGCTCGTTCGCCGGAATATTACAGCGCCAATGGGCGTACGCGCTTGGTAGATTTGATGGTACATAAATCAGACTTGACTGCCCCAACCGACAAAATTGCACCGATGCCTTTCCCCGGTCTCAATATTGATAATCTACCGTTCTTTGCTGTGGTTGCTGCTACCGCTGACGGTCGCACTTTGATTCACGACTGGGTGTTTGAAAACCGGGCAATCTATATTACCTATCTCGAAAATTTGAATGCCCGCGTTGAGCTACTTGACGCCCACCGTGTCTATGTCGAAGGGCCGACTAGTTGGCGCCCAGCGGAACTTGTTGCGCCGCCAGCTCTGCGCCCAGCAGTTGTAGTAATGATTGCAATGTTGGCTGCTCCTGGCACTTCAATTTTGCGTAACGTCTACTCTATTAACCGCGGCTACCAAGATTTTGCTTCTAGGCTAAACAAATTAGGCGCAAAAATTGAGCCTTCGGCAGGGCTACATATTATATAGTAGATTAGGCGGAAGGGCTGTAGTTGAGGGCTGTAGTTGAGCTCAGTAGACGATCTCGTGCCTAGCGTTGTAAAAATTACAACGTATGCTCAACGCTGTTTTACGTATTACCGAGCGGTAGGCTATAGAGGTGACAGTTATTGATTCTACTGCTAAATAGCGTTTATGCTTGTTGTTGCCGTCGATTTTGCGATATGATAGAGAGGGGGACCGATTCTATCTTGGTGTAACAAGGGTGAAAAGTGCTTGATTTTTGAAAAATATTCATCTAGAATTGGCTTAGGAGCAATAAAGCGCCAAGCAGCAACTTTAAAAGAATAGAAAGGAGGACTATGTCACTGGTGATCCGATTTTGGCGCTTAGTCGCTAAAGTTGAAATTACCTCGACTAAGAAGTCGAGGTAATACACAAAAACATAATCCCATTCTATCACCACGTGGATTGCTTGTAAAGGTTCTGACGCAATTCCAAACGTCATGCTTTATTGCCCCTAAAAGATATGCTACAATAAATTTAGTAAAGAGAGGTAATATGACAAAAAAGGCAAAAGATGCTCCAACTCCTGAGGATTCCGGAAAGAAACAGGCTCTAGATTTGGCGATTTCGCAAATTACTAAACAGTTTGGCAGTGGCTCAATTATGAAATTGGGTGAGAGTCGCAAGATTGATGTTGAATTGCTCCCCTCCGGCTCACTTAGCCTAGACTTGGCTCTCGGTGGTGGCTACCCAAAAGGACGCATTATTGAAATCTATGGGCCTGAATCATCAGGCAAAACTACCCTAGCACTCCATGCGATCGCCGAAATCCAAAAAGAAGGCGGCCAAGCCGCGTTTATTGATGCAGAGCACGCACTCGACCCAAGCTATGCTAAAAAGATTGGCGTTGATACCGATAATCTATTCATCTCACAACCAGACAATGGCGAACAAGCGCTAGAAATTTGCGAAACCTTAGTCCGTTCCGGTGCTGTGGATTTAATCGTCGTTGACTCCGTGGCGGCTCTTGTGCCTCAAGCCGAAATCGACGGTGATATGGGCGATGCACAGATGGGTCTGCAAGCGCGCCTAATGTCACAAGCTATGCGTAAGCTCACGGGTATTATTTCTAAATCTAAAGCTACGGTCATCTTCATTAACCAAATTCGTATGAAGATTGGCGTGATGTTTGGTAATCCTGAAACCACTACCGGCGGTAATGCGCTCAAGTTTTATGCCTCTGTACGTCTTGATATTCGTCGCGTAGGCCAAATCAAGGCCGGAGATGATATTGCTGGTAACCGTACTAAAGTGAAAATTGTCAAAAATAAGATCGCTGCACCATTTAGGATTGCCGAATTCGACATTATGTATAACGAAGGTATTAGTAAAGTTGGCGATATTCTTGATCTGGCAATTCAGAAAGACGTTATCGAAAAAGCCGGAGCCTTCCTAAAATATAACGGCGAGACTATCGCTCAAGGGCGCGAAGCGGCTAAGACCTTACTTAAAGAAAAACCCGACCTTCTCGCCGAAATTGAAGACAAAGTGCGCGCTCTAGCTGGTTTAGAGCCAAAAGAGTCCGAGCCCAAAAATGCTAGTCAAAAAGCAGAAAAGCCGCAAGCACCGACTGACGAGGCTAAAAACTAAATAAGCCAGCATGTTGGAAATCGAATCGCTGAGCGCTGACGATCGTTTAAGGCAGCAACGCTTGGAAGCCGAGACGATTTATGGCAGCGAGGCAGATATTGCAGAAAACAATATTTGCCTCAGCGATTTTAGTGATGCAGATAATTTTACCATTACAAAGATTACTGCCGGTGTACGCGATCCAAATCGTGTGAATATTTTCCTCGACGGGAGTTTTGCGTTCTCGCTCGATATTGCGCAGGTCGTAGAGCTCAATGTTAAGGTCAAACAAACCGTTTCGCCTGAACGACTCAAGGAGCTACGTGCTGCCTCCGAATTTGGTAAACTCTACCAACACACACTTGAGTGGCTACTAACACGACCGCACTCAATCCGTGAAACCTCAACTTATCTCAAACGTCGCAAGTTTAAGCGTCGTCAAGTTAATCGTGGGCGCGAACGTGAAGGTAAAACCCCGTTACCAGAGATTCAAGACAAGACTATTGAATTAGTTATGGATCGCTTGATTGAGAAAAAATATCTTGACGATCTAAAATTTGCAAAGTTTTTCGTCGAAAATCGTTATGTTCGACGTGGCATTAGCCAAAAAAGGCTCAAAATGGAATTACGCCAAAAAGGCGTCAGTGATAATTATATTAAAGCCGCGCTCGCGGAAGTTGATCGACCGGAGGATGAAGAAATTCTCAAAGTTATCAAGAAAAAACGCAAAAAATATCCCGACGACTTCAAATTGGTTGGCTACCTGATTCGCCAAGGGTTCGATCTAAATCGCGCTAAAGAAGCTGTTGCAAATTATTCCGAAGATGAGCTAGATGAACTAGATGAACTTTGATTTTCCGGCACGAAATCCGGCTTACGAAACGGATTCACAAAATCCGGCACTAGTTCCTCAATTGTAGTGGATTTAATCTTCGATTTTGCTTTTTCATGCTCCTCTTTAATCACTACCTGATAATCGTCAACTTCCATGATTCTGTTTCGATCAATGGTTAATTCCGGGTCAATCAGGGCTTTCATAATTGGGCGGCGCACAATCAGCTGCTGTACGTCCCAAGAGCTACTCTGCAAAACAAAATCCTCGACTTTACCTAGCTTAACGCCCTTTTTAGTGACTACTTTGAGCCCGATCAGATCAAAATTCAATTTCAAAACTTTTTGCACCCGTACTATGTCTTCATCGCGTACAAATTCATCATTTGAATCAACAATCATCCCGGCTCGCGAAAATTCGCGCACACTATCCATAACTAGTAGACTCCCTTCCTCAGGTTCTACCATCGGCCCCTCAACTCGCACTGCTATCAGATGCAGGTTATCAGGATCAATAATCAGATCGGTCACGCGGGCAATTTGTCCGCCAACGTGCAGGCTAAGAATTGGACAACCTTTGAGCCGCGAACTATTGATTAACATGATATAATCATATCCTAATTAACGGTTCCCGCCAATCTGCCGGATAATCATTCTCGCCAAGTAGCAGAGCAATCGTTGCTGCGAGATTCGTCAAACCAGCGTCCTGGAGCTGAGCCGACTGATATTTCTTAGCATTCTTTGTGTTATCATAAAAGATACACGGTACAGGATTGGTCGTATGAGAAGTTTTAGGCACGCCCTCTTTATCAATCAGCTCCTCTAAGTTACCATGATCCGCAGTCAAAATAATCATACCGCCGAGTTCATCAACTTTCTGAGCTAAACGCCTCAGCTGCAAATCTACGGCTTCGATTGCCACAATCCCTGCCTCAAGATCGGCAAAATGCCCAATCATATCACCGTTTGGATAATTAATGCGCACGAATTGGTATTTATCCATATTTTCCAACACAACATCAGTCACCTCACCGGCTTTCATCCAAGGGTAATTATTTAGCGCTTCAGCTTTGTAATCGGATTTTATTTCGATATGCTGCTCGTGCGGAGCTTTTTTATAACTATTACCATTAAAGTAATAGGTAATATGACCAAACTTAAGTGTTTCCGAAACTGCGAGTTGAGAAATCTTACTTTTACCAAGAAAAGTATTTAGCGGCGTCTTAATTTGAATTGGCGGCACCAAAATATGCTCTGGAATGTGACGGTCCTTATCATATTCCGTAAGGCCAGCATAAAAAACTTTTGGCGCGGGGTTGTCTTTACCATCGGTAATTTTTTGATCCTTTACTGAGCGATTAAATTTATCAAAATCTTCCGCTACAAAAGCTTCCGAAAACTCAACCGCCCGATCAGCCCGGAAATCATAATAAATAAAAGCGTCTCCATCCTGAACCTTACCAATCGGTTTCGCGCCATGCTGAGAGCTCGCCGAGGATTCCTTTGCTCGCTCAGCCCGCGCTGATAAGGCTGATTTCGCGGCATCATTCTCAATAATCACAAACGCTGGCAAATATTGGTCCTGTACTTTCGGATTTTCACTACGCAAAACTTTGATTGCCTCAGTCGCTGAGCGGAACTCGCGCGGAGCTTTGCCATGCACAATTGCATTCCAGCCAAGCTTAACCTTGCCCCAGTCATTTTCATAGCGGTCCGCCACCATCATTTCGCGCCCACCACCCGAAGCGATCCGGAAATCCGCATCCTTAAACTCGCTGCAGAATTTTTCCAGCCGTTTGATATATTTTGGCTCTGACTGTGGCGCTACGTCGCGACCATCAAATACCGCGTGAATCCGAATCCGACGTACACCTTCATCATAAGCACGCCGAATCATCTGCTCAAGATGATTTATGTCGCTATGCACGCCGCCATCCGAAAAAATCCCACAAAAATGCAGCGTAGCGGGAGTCTTGTTTCTATTTTTCTTCTCTGCCTGCTGACGCCAAAAATCCGCAGCAGTAGCTTTGGCACTTTTCTTGGTCTTTTTGCCACCAAAATGCACCGTTACCGAATTGCCACCGGTAGCCTTCGCAGCCTTGCCATCTCTAGCTCTAATGTCCTGAGATTGCTTGGTCGCATCCTGCCCCGACTGATCGTGTTTAATCCCAAGTTGCTCCATCGCACCACGCCAAGCCTTCGACAGCCAAATATCACCAGTCTTAAATGCCGCCTCAACCTGAGCGATGCCTTGCTTGATAATCTGCCCCGAGCCAATTGCATTGTGCCCAACTTCGGAATTACCCATCTGACGCGGCATAATTCCTACCGCCTCACCGGAAGCTTGCAAAGGAATATTCAAATATTTCCCCATTGCCATATCCAAAAACTCAGTATGAGCCTGGCGCACAGCATTACCGCTCCGGCGCGGACTTAGCCCAACGCCATCCATCACTACCAAGACCACCGGTCCATCATAATGCAACTTTTTCATTGTGTCTCCCTTTGCTCTATTATAGCACAAGCTTTACGGCTTCGGCACTTGCTGCGTAATACAGTGGATATTCCCGCCCCCAAGCAAAATCTCACGGGCATAAATTGGTTCAATTATTTTATCCGGAAATAGTTCTTGCAAAGTATCAATCGCCGCCTGATCATGTTCGTCATTAAAGACCGGCAGGATAATCGCACCATTACAGTTGTAATAGTTCACATAGCTCGCCGGCAAACGGTCGCCGTCTCGGCGCGGGAAAGTTCCCTCGATTTGATCGACGTGCGCCGCTTCTTCGGCAGTAATAGTAATCGGATTCGGAACATGAATCTTGACAACTTCAATTTTACGACCTTTGACATCAGTCTGACTCTCAAGGTAGTCGAGCGCCATTTGGCTGCGCTCATGCTGCGGGTCCTCTTCGTTATCTTCCCAAGCTAGCACTACTTTCCCGGGCGCCACAAATTGACAAATGTTATCAACGTGACCATTCGTATCTTCATCCATATAGATACCCTTCGGGATCCAAAGCACCTTCTCAGCACCCAAGTATTCTTTGAGTTTCGCCTCGATCTGTTCCTTGCTCATTTCCGGGTTACGCCCCTCGTCGAGCAAACATTCTTCGGTAGTTAAAATCGTTCCCTCACCATCGCTATGAATACTACCACCTTCTAACACGAAGTCGCTGGTTCGATAGCGATCAATCCCCTCAATTGCGCACATTTTCGCGCCAATAAAATCATCTTGATCCCACGGGAAATAAAGACCGTTCACGAGACCACCCCAAGCATTAAATTTCCAATCCACTCCGCGAAGACGCCCCTTGCCATTAATCACGCAAGTTGCGCCACAATCGCGAATCCAGGCGTCGTTGTTGGCCAGCTCGACCACCTGCACATTTGGCATATTCATTTCTAGTACATGGGCATACTGGCTCACATTTACGCCCACTACCACTGGCTCATATTTGGCAATAGTTTGGATAACTTGCTGAAATACCGCCTGCGCTGGCTCAGCATTTTCGCGCCAGTTGTCCTCGCGCTCCGGCCATAGCAAATAAGTGCAGCGGTGCTCATGCCATTCTGCTGGCATATAATAACCATCCTGCTTAGGAGTTGTATCGTTAATTCGCATTATTTTGTTGCCTTTCTTGTTCTTTTTTGTTTTTTACCACTACTGAGCGTACGATTTTTCTTGCCGCTACGGGTGTATTTATTCCATTCACCATAAGTTACAGTGACATTGCGAACCATAATTTCACCAATTACAACCGCAAGACACGCACCGGCAATCAACGGCCAGTTATAATCAAACATCTCAAGATTGAATTCCGGGAACAGGGTGAAGAATAGCGCAACAATAAGCAGTAGCATTGGTACAAAGGCATAGAGGAAAATCTTGACTTTGCCACCGCTAATCCAATAACCAGTTTTGGTCTGCGGACCACGTTTATGCAACTTGTAAAATGCCACGAACATCGGCAAATATGACATCAAGAGTGTGACGAGACTGAGCGAGAAGAAGGTCCAAAAGAGATTCGTAAGATCTTCCGAAACAAATTCTGCAATCAAGACCCCGGCAATCGAAATCACTGCTGCTACCACGCCGGTCCAAATCGAGACTACATAGGGCACGCCATTTTTATTGCGCTTAACCCAAGACTTTGGAAATGCGCCATCCTGCGCCGCAAACGCCGTGACTGAATTGACGCCAAAAGTCCATGAAGAAATATTCGCAATTAGAGTATAGATGAACATCCCACCCACGACAACCGTAATCGCCTTAATTGCCCCCGCCGAAAGACCGATAGTCGTAAGCAAACTATTATAACTATCAAGCAGACCCGAGTTCGTTTGCAGCTCTTCAAGCGGTACCGCAACACCAATCCCAAAGCTTGGCAGTAGATAGAAAATTGCAATCAAAATCCCGCCCAGCACAATGGCTTTTGGAATTTCTTTCTTTGGATTTTGCATGTCATCACTAAAGGTCGAAACCACCTCAAACCCAAGCATATTAAATATAATCAGCGACACAAATCCGAGACCAGTAAAGTCGAAACCGCCATCCGCGCCAACCATCGGCAAAAGATCAGTCCAAGATTCAACTGGATTTGCGCTACCCTGCGTGACTAAGACGTAAATCCCGAGTCCGCCTAGCCCCGCCATAAAGATAAACTTTACGATTGCACCGAGATTCGACACCCATGCACTCTGTGAAATTCTCAGCATCCCAAGAATCGTCACGAGCAAAATATAGCCGAGCTGAATCGCCAAAATAATCGGCCAAGTCATCTCAAAACCAAGCATTTGCAAGAGATAAGTCGTGACAAGATCAGCTAGCGAAGCTACCCAAAGCGGGAAGTTGATCCAATAATACCATGCTACGCGGCTTGCCCACTTTTCGCCGAGTGCCTTTTCAATCCAAGTATACATCCCGCCATCAGACGGATATTGCGAACCGAGCTCAGCAGAAATCAGACCGTAGGGAACGAAGAATGCCACCAGCATCAAAATCCACCAAATATATTGCGAGTTCCCAATGGCCGCCGTCGGCGCAACTGCATCACCCACCAGGATGATACAGACTGTCGCAAGCACTGCGCTAAACAGCCGGAACTTCTTCACGTTTTTATTTTTCTTGGGCATTATTTCTCCTTCCCCTTTTCTTTATCCGCACGAGTTTTTATTTCGCCCAAAGCTTCTTGTGCTGCGCCACTGAAGTATAATAATAGCCCGCGCTGCGCCGTCAAGCGATTTTCGGCTTCGTCCCAAGCTAGCGAATTTGGCCCATCTAGCACTGCGTCAGTCACCTCTTCGCCTCGATTCGCTGGCAGACAGTGCATGAATTTCACATTTGGATTCCCGGTTGCTGCGAGCATTTCTTCATTCACTTGGTATTTCGGATAAAAATCCCGCATATAAACATCTTTCGGCGTTTCTTTATCGTACAAACCATACCATACATCAGTATAAATAAAATCAGCATTTTCAAGCACATATGGATTATCCGAAACATGCACGCTACCGCCATAATTTTGATTATTTGCGCGGCCAATCTTTAGATAATCATCCGAGAGCCACTTTGCCGGTGGCGCATACTGCGTAAACTGCATTCCCATCTTCGAACAAATCATCATCAGCGACGCACAAACCTGTGTGCAGTCACCCACAAATACCACCGAAACCTTATCAAGCGTTTTACCTTCCGGCAAATTGTCGAAAATTGTGATAATATCGCCGATCTCCTGCGTGGGGTGATTATAATCCGACATACCGTTGATTACTGGCACGGTTGATTCTGCGGCTAGTGCCAAAATATCTTCATGCCGATTCACCCGCGCCATAATCAGATCACACATCCGCGAGAGCACCTTTGCCGTATCACCCACCGTTTCATGCGAACCAAGCTGAATTGAGCCCGGGTCAAGATTAAGAGCGTGTCCACCTAACTGTTCCATGCCCACTTCAAACGAAACCCGCGTCCGAGTTGAGCGCTGCTCAAACAACATTGCCAAAGTCTTGTGATACAAAGTTTTGAGCGTCCCGCCGGACTTCAAAAAACCGCGCACCGTAGTCGCAGTCTTGATAATATCCAAAATTTCCGACTGGTCAAAATCGGTCGTGTCAATAAAATCTTTCTTGGTTGGGGCTTTGTGTTTGAGCTCATAAGGATTATACATAAGCTGATTGTACCACACCACTGACATCCCGCGTAGCTAGATAATGTTGTAAAAAATACAACGTTGTACGAGCCTCGCTGGTCAGCTCAAGCAATAACCATTGACTTTTTTGATAATCTGTGCTACAATAGAAAGGTAGAGCCCTAAGCAGCTTAGGGCGGTGGTCTTGTGATCTGTGCTATAATAAAAGCATGGGAATTGAACGAAAAATGGACTTGCCCGATGATAAGCCTGAGCGCCTAGTTGATACCACTCTCGCGAGCGACCCGACCGAAGAAACTGAAGAAATTACGCTTCGTCCCACTAGTTTTGCTGATTATATTGGTCAAGAGCACCTCAAGAAAAATCTCAAACTTGCGATTGACGCCGTCAAAAAACGCGATGACGGTACGGCGCTTGATCATATCTTGCTTTACGGCCCACCGGGGTTAGGCAAGACCACGATGGCAAATATTATTGCGCACGAAATGGGTGCGAGTCTGCGTGTTACCAGCGGACCGGCAATTGAACGGGCTGGCGACCTCGCCTCGATTTTGACAAATCTGCAAAATTGCGATGTGCTTTTTATCGATGAAATTCATCGTCTGCGCCGTGCGGTTGAAGAAGTACTCTACTCCGCGATGGAGGACTATAAGCTCGACATTGTGATTGGCAAAGGGCCAGCGGCCCGCTCGGTGCGACTGGATTTGCCAAAATTCACTGTAGTTGGTGCCACTACGCGTACCGGAGCCTTGGCTGGACCGCTACGCGACCGTTTTGGTTTGGTGCACCGTTTGGAATATTATAAACTGCCGGAAATTGAGCAAATTATCGCCCGCACCGCTAGGATTCTTGGCACTGATATCGCACCGGAAGCAACTAGCTTGCTTGCAACGCGCGCGCGACTCACGCCGCGAATCGCTAACCGCCTCACCAAACGAGTGCGCGATTATGCCGAAGTGCATGGTGACGGTTTTATTAGCCCCGAATTTGCAAGCGGAGCTCTAGAACTAATGGAAATTGACGAACTTGGACTCGACCCGGCTGACCGCAACATGCTCAGGCTGATGCTGGATAATTACGGCGACCGCCCGGTTGGACTAAATACAATTGCAGCGCTAACGGGCGATGAAGCTGCAACGATCGAGGATTATTACGAGCCTTATCTGCTGCAAATGGGGCTACTGACGCGTACCCCGCGCGGGCGATCCGTGACCCTGAAGGCCAAAAAACATCTCGAAAAACACAAAGAATAAATCCCTGTTAAAAGTATAAGGGTAGCCTAGTAGGCTACCCTTGCGTTTTAAAACGCACTCGATTATTCAATATAAATATACTAT
>WSMR01000031.1 GCA_013316435.1 Candidatus Saccharimonadota bacterium
CGATTGAATCGTTTTCAGTACATTTTTTGCAGAATTTTAGTAATTTTGTTTTTGCGGGGATCGGTACAATTTCGCAGTTGCTCACAAATGTGATTCTAATTCTCGTACTTACACTATTATTCGCAATTGAAGGGCCGGATATATTGCGCGGATTTTGGGATTTGCTATCCGGGCGGCGAAAGGATGCACCGGTGCGTGCATATCAGCGCCTGACTACTCGAATCGGTGAAGTAATTGCGACTTATGTTTCTAAACAAGTGACGGTTGCGATTTTGGACGGGCTCGTGGTAGGGACAGCAGTATTGCTCCTATCGCTGATTTTCGGTTTTTCAAGCGGTCTCGCAGCGCCGATGGGACTAATTGCAATGGTTCTGTATCTAATTCCGATGTTCGGTCCAATTATTAGTTGTGGTTTGATTGCTTTGCTTTTGATGTTTAGTTCTCCAGTTGCGGGGCTAATTTTCCTAGTGTTCTATATTATTTACGCGCAAATCGAGAATAATTTGATTGCGCCAAAGCTTCAGGGTAGTGCGCTGAATTTGCCGAGTGCCTTGATTTTGACGGCGATTGTGATTGGGATGTATATGTTTGGGCTGCTTGGGGCGATTATTGCGATTCCGATTGCGGGTTGCATTAAGGTGGTAATCGAAGAATGGCCGAGGCTGCGCGAAGCGAATAAGTGACAAACGCCGCTAGTTATGCTACAATGAACGTATTGGTGGACCGTCGCCAAGTGGTAAGGCACTGGGTTTTGGTCCCAGCATTCGCAGGTTCGAATCCTGCCGGTCCAGCCATTAAGAAAACTCGCCATTTTTGGTGAGTTTTCTTAATGTTTTAGCGGAGCAACGATTCCGTTCTCGTTGGTTCGTTATCCGCCCGGTGCAAAGCACGACGGCGCGGAAGATAGCTTTTCCTCCCTCTTCTCACCCCTCCCGTACCACACAGCGAACGGCAAAACCGTACCCGCGGTAAATGTTACCCTGGGGGTAGACACCCGTCGGGTACGTACCCAAGAAGTGACCGTGCGTAGCAGAACCAGCAGTAGTAGACCACCAGTAGCCAATTGAGACGCGTGCGTAGATGTAGCCATTTGAGCGAGAGTAGTAGCCCGTACGGAGAAAGTTGAGAGACAGGACGTCAACAGTCGGCATCATTAGATTGTTGTAATTTCTACAACATTTATTAAAAACTCTTGACGATTAGTCTGCTGATGCTTTATTATAGGCATAAGCTGATACGCTTCACGGGGTTCCACTGCAGAGTGGAGTGTGGAGACGAAACCAAAATAAACAGCGGATTAAAACAAAAAGCTTGTGCCCCAGGGTGGGCGCGCATCAGCAAGAAAGACGGGCAAAGACCCGTTTTTCTATCGCTATGCGTTTCGACTCTCAATTCCCCGTTTGACTTTAGTAAAGGTTTTATGGTAAAATAGTAGATATGCGAAAGATAATTACCACACCGGATCCGCGGTTGAGACGAAAATCCGCCAAAGTGCGCGAAATAAATGATGAAACCCATCAGATTATTGATGATATGGTCGAATTGTCACGGGCTTGGGAAAATGAGCATCCCTACGAGCTTTCGGCAGCGATGGCGGCACCGCAAATCGGTGTGAACCAGCGGATTATTATTGTGCGTGACGACCTTGATGATAAGGAAAATAATAATTTTACCGCGCTGATTAATCCGGAAGTAATTAGGACTGAAGGTAGAACAATCAAGGAGCAGGAGGGATGCTTGTCGGTGCCGGAGATTTATGGTATGGTGGGGCGACCGTCAAAGGTAAAAATCAAAGCTTTGCTCGAAGATGGGCATGAAGTGCGAATTAAGGCAACTGGATATCTTGCACGGACGCTTCTGCATAAAATTGAACATCTCGACGGAATCCTTTTTATCGACCATATTCGCAATGACAGAAATGCTTTTTATCGAATTAACGATCATGGCGATCTAGTGTCAATCGATTATGACAGCGAAATCAAAGACAATAAAACCCTTTTTCCGGACGAAGAATGAAAAAACCTCAAATTATCTTTTTGGGCAATGGCACGCTTGCGGACTGCGCTTTGCCGGTTTTGGCTGAGAAAGCTGAAATCATCTTCCGTGCTCGCACCAAGGCTGATTTAGCGCAGGTCTCTAGGCTCAAGAAGCAGTTTCCGCAAGCTTTTGCGGTGCTAGCTTCATTTGGGGTGATGATTCCGGGTAGCTTATTAGATGAGTTCGAGCCGGAGGGAATTCTAAATTTGCATCCGTCGCTTTTACCAAAATATCGGGGCGCCTCGCCAATTGAATCGGCAATTCTTGCCGGCGATACAGAATTTGGCTATTCGGTAATGAGACTGGTGGCAAAAATGGACGCCGGACCGATTTATCACCAAGCGAGTTTTAAAGATCTAGCACTAGATAAGGCGACGATCTATCATAAACTTGCCGAGGCGGGAGCAACTTGGATAGCCGAACATTTAGCCGAAATACGTAATCTCGAGCCGACTACACAAGACGAGTCTGCCGCGACCTACACTGAAAAATTTGCGAAGGAGAATAATTCCGAATTAAAACCAGCTGATTCTCCCGCTTGGCAGATTTATCGTCAAATTGTAGCGTTTCAGAGTTTTCCGAAGCCAAAATACCAGATTTTTGGTAAGCAGTGCATTATTTTGTCGGCAAAACTGGAAAATGACCCCGCTGAAGAGATTTTGAATGGTGCTACAGAGGTGGCAAATCAAATTTACTACACAAAAAAGCGAATTTTTCTAGCTTGTGGAGATCGTAAGCTAGTAGAAATCTTGCGTTTGCAGCCCGAAGGTAAGCGTCCGATGGATGCAGCAGGGTTTATTAATGGTTACGCTAAATAATTAATAATGAATTGCAAAAAGTAAAAAGCTTAGACCTGATTGTTTAATCGAAGTTAATCCTTGTGCTATAATAGGAAAAAGGAGGAAAATGCGCATAGACGATGTGTTTATGGAGGAAGTTGGCTTGAATGAAATGCCGGATGGTGAACGTCAGGCGTTCATGGATCATGCTGAGGAAGAGCTCGAGGTGCGAGTCGGTCACGCGGTGAGCCAAGAACTAAGCGCTGAGCAGTTAAGAGACTTCGAAGAAATCGAAGAGGGCGGTCAGGCGGCAGCTTGGCTAAAAATTAATGTACCAAACTTTCGGGAGATTGTGCAGACAATAGTACAGAGTTTTAAAAATGAGCTAATTGCGGAGCGCACGCGGATTCTAGAATAATTTATGAGATGCCCTGTGCCGCAAGGGTTGCTTTGTCCAATCAAAAAACTCCCCCAACCGGGGGAGTTTAGCGTTGTGGTTAGGCTTGGCGGCGTTTGCGGAAAATCAGGAAGAGTGCAAACCCTGATACTGCTACAAACATTACCATACCGGTGAGGATGAAATCAGCGCGAGAAATGTTGAGATCCTTTACGATCGAACCGGCGCTTGGCACACCTGCGGCACCCGGATCGTAGTAAAAGTCGTTAACATTCATTGAGATAACCGAGCCATCATTGCTATATGCTACTGAAACTAGGTCATATGAGCCAGCTGGCGCATGATACTTATTCATGGGCAGATAAAGAGTATGACTTAGATTACCATTATCTAGAACGTCAAATTTATCCTTAGTGATTTCAATCGCTTCAGGATCGCCATTTGCGTTAACAAAGATTGGATTGCCTTTTTTGTCGTGAACTTGCAGAGCAACGTTATCGACGTCACCAGTAACCACAATCATTACTTCGGGATTGCCGAATTCGTCATATTTTCCTGTAAAGGTGACGCTCATGGCGCGAAAGTTGAACGAAACTTGATCCCTAGCTACTTCAGTACCCTTATCGTCTAAGCCGCGAGCTTTGAGGGTGCAGTCACTATTACCGGCGGTTGCTGGTAGATTGAGTGTAACTTCGTCGGTTCCACTTAGTTCCGTAATTGTTGATTCGGTTTCGGCTTTTGATTCTACACCTGCTTCGTCAACGCAAGTCATTAAGTAGTGAATTTTACTCAAGTGCTCTTGACTGGTTTTTGCAGTAATTGCAATGTTGCCATCCTTAGGATTCACTGCAATGGTTTCCCCGTCCTGTGGCGACAAAATTGTTAGCGATTGACCAGGCCCCAAAACCGTCATACGTACAGTAGTTTCGGCGCTCTCAGCATATGTTGGCAAAGCATAAGCAACTGCAGTCATAACCATAACTGCAATCAGCCCTAACACACCTAAAAGTTGTTTCTTTCTTTGTTTCATATCCACACTCTTTCTTTTTATATTTTTGTTTTGAAACAGCTGGAGCTTGCCATCTCGCAGAATACTACTCGCAATAGTATTATGGCGACTCGCTAGCTGGAATTTGGTCTAGACCAGCTTGCGAGCTTTACGCTCTTTGCGCTTCCTGATTATGATTATAATCCAGGTAATTACGACTGTCAACAATAAAATTAGCAGAATAATGGCAAAAAGTGGCATGATAATAACAATATGGCGAATTGTTTCGGATTTATCACCGGCGCTAATGGCAAATTCCGTGTGTAAAATACCAAGCATCGGTGCTTCTTTCCAGCTAATACTAGGTTCATATTCGATACCTGGAAAAGCTAAGGTCTGCTGGGTATCCTTGAATACTTCACGACCAAGCAACGTCGTTGCAGTATAAGTATAAGTAATGTCGAAGTCGGTATTGCCAGCATTTTTGACTTTTGCGCTAGCTTTAAGTTCACCACCAAGTGCAAAGCGACTCATTTTCACGTTTGAAAGCTCAGCAGCCTCATTTGATTCCCCAGTTGAGCGGCCGATAATGGTTGAGCCGACCTGTCCTGCAGTTTGGATGCCGCCGGCATTGGCGTTTTCGTTCTGAATTTGCGCCCAAAGCACAGCGTATTGCGAACCGCCAGGAATATCCTCTGGAACTTGAATACGGTAGTAGATTTTTTGGGTTTCACCAGGGTTAATCGTAAAGGTAGCTTCGTCCTTGTAGACGCCATCCTGATCGCGAACCTGCAGCCAGCGTGCAATTTGCGTATAGCTAGCGTTCTGACCTTCGGTGAATTGAGCATTATTTGCGCTGTCGATGACTGAATATGGGGTAAAATTCACCTTGTAGCTAAATTTTTGATTGCCGACGTTGGTGACTTCGACCGAACAACTGTCGGTGACCGAAGTTTGGCAAGCCTTCATATCTCCCTGCAGAGTTTCTCCGGCTGTTAAACGTAAACGTACACCGATTGGGGTCATACGCAGAGAATTACCAACTACTTCACTGGGCTGCTCTTCGCCCTCAGCCCAAGCCATCGGGCTAATTATGCCAGCAAATGCTAAGGCTGCTACAATCAAACCAACAAAATATTTCTTCATTTTCCTCCTTAACCTAACTCCATTATAATTGACTCGAGGTCAAAATACAAGCTTATTCTTGGCTACTTTTTCTTGGTCTTTGCACTGGTTTTTCGTGCAGCTTTAGCCCTAGTCCCGCCCTTCTTTGCGGTAGCTTTTGAAGTGGTTTTGGAGGCGGTTTTCTTTGCGAAACGTCCGCGTCGCTGTGGTTTATTGGCTAACATTTCCTTTGCCTGCTCAAGCGTAATCTTTTTTGGGTCTTGATCCTTGTCGATACGGACATTGTTAAATCGCCCTGGACCCTTAATATATGGTCCATAGGCGCCATTAATAATCATAATTTCATCCCAATCGGCGATAATCGAGTCGAGCTTTTCTTGGTAGAGCTCAGCGGCAGTCTTAAAATCAATTTTGTACGGGTCATAACCCTTGATTTGAATATTATATTTGCCAGCCTTGAGATATGGCCCAAACGGCCCATCAGCGGCAATAATCTCGACACCG
>WSMR01000032.1 GCA_013316435.1 Candidatus Saccharimonadota bacterium
TATCATATACGGCGCCACCGTAGCCGCAGCCACCACCAGGAACTGCATTGCTGCCTGGCTTGGAGCCAAGACGCTTTTTCGTATCCGCACAACACTCTTTTAACCTTTGACAACCTTTTTTCGAGCGGATGAAATATTGCCTGCCGCACCACGGGCAACTGCCGAAATGTTTATATTCTATTTCCCATAAGGCCCAGTCGCAAACGTGAAACGGTATCCAAGTGATAATTTGATAAAGCAGGGAATGTTTAATCCACCTTTGGAATCTTCTTGAGGAATTATCAGTTCGAAGAGAAACAATATCGGACTTTATGACAAAATCTCTTCCAAACAAATGGTCTATAAATCCCCCGTAGCATGTGCCGTGATCATATACCATACACAACACCACCTTTTCTGTAAATTTACTAGCTTTCGCTCAGTATGTCTACAATGTTACAGCAGACGCATTAATTATGCAAGCTTAAGTAGTTCCGCCCGAGCCTGAACCAAAACCGTGTTGTCGGTTATAGCGTTCAGTGGCGGCGCGTTCACGCAAATACTGATCCGCAGCAGCCTGTTGCGCTGGGTTTGGTCCACTACCGCCGCCAATCCAAATGCCATTTGGAGAAAATCCTGCTGGAGGAGTTGGCATTGACCGCGCCTCAACGCCACGAATCTGAATCCTGGTCGGATTCACGTTGTCGAAGGTATTTCCGACATCATTCGATACGCCCATATCGCGAGCTGCCTTGATAACATCCTGCATGGCTTTGACCTGATCTTGATCGTAAGTCTTTGTGCTATCTTGAAGCGCAGTTTGCGCGTTCTGCGCCATACCTTGAATCATCTTGTAATCAGCGTTATTAGCTGCATTGGCTGACGAACTAAATCTAGAGCCACCGTTCATACCGCGAATATAGGATGCTGCACTGTTGATATTTGCCGCACTACTTGCCGCCATCGCATTTGATCCAGCCGTACCGCTCGTGGCGCCACTAGACGCTCCTTGGGCATAACCAGCATTCGCAAGCTGGCGTAGAGCTGCTTCTTGCTCCGGCTTGACATTGATATTCGGATTGGACAGAGCCTCACGAGCACTACCAGCAAGACTATCAAGATCCCCGCCAGTAATAGTGCCATCATTAGTCCTAGCCACCAAACGATTCAGCGCGCCCTCATCAGCATTCACTAGCGATTGGGCATTATACTTATCGGTACCACGCGATCCATAATACGCTGCCGCTCCTGCTCCAGTCCTCGCTCGACCGGAATTAATATCATTTACCATCGCAAACAGACCGCGATCTGCACCCTTAATATCACCGAGCGTTCTAGAATCACTAGCAATAGCTTGCGTTGCCTTACTGAGCCCAGCAATATTACCACTAGCAAGTCGACTCTCAAATGCACGCTGCATCACAGCACGACCAGAGTCTCCTTGAGTAGCAAAGTGTTGCTGAAGGGCTTTCACTTTACGCAGAGCTTCCTTATCTTTAGGATTGGCCGCTAAAGCATCGAGCTGTCGCCCGTACTCTGCCTCAATACTATTACTATTAAGGCTACCTACTCCTGCGCCGTTAACATCATAGCTATCATAGGCATTAAGCTGGCTAAAATCTACCCTGTTAATCTCGCCATTTTGGTATTGTGCGAGAGTATTTGCCACTTCGGCCTTTTCTAGCTCATCGGTTTGACCGCGATTTTGCCTATCAATAAGCGCTTGGATTCCTCCAGCTTCAGTCATTTGACCACCACGCAAAACATTCGCATTGCGACTCTTTTCGGCTGCCAGCACCCGGTTAGACAAACGACCAGCCAGCACCTCATCTTCAGGAGATAAAGTCCCACCAGCATTCACGCGCCTTTGTAATATATCCAGTCTTGCTTTATCCCGCTTAAGCTGCCGCTCCTGCGCACGGTACGCGCGCGCCTCATCGCGGTTCGCAGTGCGTTCACCAGCTCGTCGCTTAATATTATCACCAAGCCGCGACCCCATGAACATCCCGCCGAGGAAACTCCCAGCTTTTGAACCAAAGTTACTTAGCTTCGTGCCGATATTACCAAGTGCCCCCATTGAGTTCTTGACAACGCTAGGAATTAAGAAGAATGGTGCAACCGAAACAACGATCGCAACAAGCATCATAAAGAAACCGTTATCTTCCGTATACACGGAAACATTCATCAAGATCGCTGCCGCAAGTTGGCCACCACCCATCATCAACCCACAAATCGGATAAGCAATCAAAAGAGCGCTAAATAGTTTGTACCATTTATCAAACAACGACTTCGTGTTCGGCAGAGCGTAGCAGATTATAGCTGCTGGAGCCAGCGCAATCAATATGAAGATTCCAGCCTGTCGCACCGCCAAAATAATAAAGAAGAATATTATACTGAGTAAGAAGGTAATTAAAATCAAGATCAATGGCACTAACCAAATGTCCCAGGTCATAGCAGCAGCAGTGATCCCTAAGATAGTTAAACCACCTGTTGCTGCAGTTGCGAGGAATTTACCCATAATATCCTTCAATACATCCCCGCCAAGGAATTTAGATTCAGCAATTGCCGTAGTGTTGCCGCCAATACCATTGGCGATTTTTACCAATTGGTCTTGCAAAGCGCTACCCAAAATATTTGAAATGTCTACCGCTAACTGGCAAAGAATAAACGAAATATTTACTAACACGATCACCATAATAAGACGAGGTAAAATTCTCTTGATGTTATAATTACTTAGTCCAATCCCGGTTAACTGCGACAAAATCACCAACGCTAGCGCAATCGCAAACGCAATATTTGCATAATTGCGAAATGTTTTCCGAGCCTCGTAAACTCCATTGTTATCGCCTGCTTCTACCGCCTTTGCATTCACCTGCAAAATCGGCTTAATCATATTATTATAGATGCCCTGTGTAGCATCATTGAGCATGCTCATGACCGGACAAACGACCCAACTAAGCGATCCGGCAGCCTGTTGACAGGCGGTCTCCTGATTTTCATTACCTTCACCGCCAGCCTCATCAGTCTCCTCCGGAGCGACCGGGCTTGTCCCGCCTGCGTAGTCCGCTTCAGTCAAATATTTATAGTTATCTTCCTTTTTGAACCACTTTAGCACATCTTCAAAATTCCCTTTGGCTAGATGCCCCGATTTTACAACCGCAAGTTCTTTGCTCTTTGCCGTGTCCGCAGTTCCACCTTCGAAATTAATTTTGCACCAAGAATCACTTTTCTGTTTATAGTAATAACCCGAGCTTGGCTTGTTTTTACCGCAATCGCCGAGCGTTACTTTACCTTTGTATTCATCGCTCTCCATAATATTGGACAGGTATTGGAAATACAAATTATAGACATACTTATCAGACCAAGAAGCATATGCAGTAGGATAAGACTCGCCGCCAGTAGTAATAGATCCACCAATCATATATGGCTTGCCAGCCGCTAGATTATTGCCCGCAACTCTCCCCGCCCAGTTCCCATTGCCGCCAAGAAACTTATAGTAAGAATTTGCGCTAGCGCCCGATGTTAGGTCGGCCGCTCGTTCCGCAGTCAGTTTTACTTCAGATTCCGGATCGCTATATACACCCTGAAATGCCAGTCGAACATCATCCTCCATCCATTTATATATATCAGAATCGCGGAACGCTTTTTCGAAAGTAGTTTCCTCATCCACTTTCAAAATCGTATGAGTATTAAAATGATCCTGAGTCCATGACAAAGATACATATGTCGCTCCACCTCCCTGCATATCATTTGTATCCGGGCCATATTGGCCTACCGACGCCAAGCCAAACGGTTGACCACCACCCATGAATTCAATAAATACCCGATCGTTACTCTCATAGGTCAATTTCGTACTACCAGTACAGCTAGTAATCTCCCAATAGTAATAATCTTCAAAGACCCAACGATCCTTGAATTTATATTTAGCATTGCAGACTAGTGTACCGCTCTGTTTTACGCCCTTAGAATTATTGCCCGACCCATCTTCCACGCCAAGTGTTATGCTGACAGAAGAGACATTTTTATCGCCAGCCTGCTGCTCATTCTTGGTGTCGTCCGGGACATAGCCATAAAAAGACGGCTCTTTCGAAGACTTAAAACGGCTATTCAAACCTTTGATGCTATTGGACTTTTTATTTTCACGATAGCCCGTAAAAACTTCCTTACAAGATAAGTTCGAGTCCGTGATCGTATTACCAACCATCGTCGGAATCCAAACCTGCCCATCTTTATTTTTTGAACTATTAATCATTGTATTAATGGCACCGGAATTAAAGCCTGAACGTTGTACCCCGCTACCTTTGATCGTTCCATTCTCATAGCATTGCATCATACCATCAAGCAAGCCAATGGCAGTAAGGTCTGCATCCGAACCCGTCAAAGCCGAGGCACTGCCTCCGCCGGCTAACATCGTGGACGAAACGCAAAAGGTACCCCCAGCAACCAGCAAGAATTTCCGCAATATTTTATTCATCAGGACTGCTCCAGTTCGGCTTTCAGCTCCGCATTCAAATTCAGGATTTTTTGGCCAATCACACCAATACTCGCCTCGCTAGACATCCTGTCGCGGATTTCAGTAAGCTCAGAATCTTGTAAATTTGGCTGGAAATCATCACCACCATAATAGTCAACTACGCAGTCATAATCTACTTCACCATCGCGTACGCAGCCAATACGTTCATTACCAATATACATCTCAATAAACGCAGCGTAATAATCAGCTTCTGCATCAGAAATAGCATAGAGATCATCTTCTTGATCATCAAGTATCATTCCCTTAATATAATCACGCACGCCGTCCTCGCCGCCGCTCGTATAAGCTTCAATCACAGTCGATTCAGCCTTCTCAACCGCAACAGCACGTTCAGCAATTAGAATATACCGATCTAAGACGGCAATTTTTTGCTTGATCGAATCTCTCCTCGCTACCCTGGAAGACTCAGCATCCTGCTTGAAAATATCAAATTTACGCCGCAATTCGCCTATAGTCTCGCTTGAGAGCTCAATTTCTTCTTCATCATTTTCGTCGGTTTCGTCATCTGTATCGTCTTCGCCTTCATTACTAAGTTCAGCATTATCCTCGATTTGGTCTACTCGCGCCTGCTCCTCTTCCGACCGCCAATCTTCGCCCTCGTCATTGTCAACGTTCATGTCATCCACGACACTACCAAATAGCCTCTGACTATAGTCGTAATAATCAGAGAAAGACTGCATGGTGTCTCCTCCTCCCCCCCTCATCAACAACAAGACCGCCACGATTACCACAATCGCCAGTACGCCCGCACCAATGATAAACGGCAATTTGCTCATTTTTTTACGCGGCGTAGGCGCAAGCCTGATATCGCCCGTCGCGGTCGATTGCGTCATCGCATTGCTCCCGCTCGGCACCATAGCTGCCCCCCTAGAAGCATCTGTACTCGCAAACGCCGCCGCAACTCGCCCAGCGTTACCACTTGCTGCCGCCGTCACGGGCGTATCCATCTCGCGCTCTACCCCGCTAATTTCTTCCGGGATCGCATCTTTTTCGATAGTCAAGCTCGGATCACTAAAAATCGGCCCGCCTGTTGACGCCAAAGCACCACCGGCACCTACACCTGTCCCCATCGTGGCATTATTATCCGCCATCGCCCCGTCGCTATTTTCAGGCAC
>WSMR01000033.1 GCA_013316435.1 Candidatus Saccharimonadota bacterium
AAATCAAAGAATTGACTGGGAAAAAGCCCGTATTCTATGACGCTGATCTGCGCGACACTAAAAGCCTAGAGAAGATTTTTGCTGGTGGCGAATATAATGCCGTAATTCATTTTGCTGGGCTCAAAGCCGTAGGTGAATCGGTCGAGAAACCGCTGGAATATTACGAGAATAATATCTGCGGCACAATAAACCTTCTCAAATGCATGCAAAAATATGGGGTCAAGAAGCTAATCTTTTCTTCCTCAGCAACAGTTTATGGAGGCCAAGCAGCACCGCTTGACGAAACTTTGCCGGCGGGCCCGGGGATCACAAACCCTTATGGACGCACCAAGTGGATGATTGAAGAAATCATCAAGGATCTTGCAGCGGCCGATCCGGAATTTTCGGCTACAATTCTACGATACTTTAATCCGGTAGGAGCACATCCGTCCGGTTTGATCGGCGAGAATCCTAATGATAAACCAAATAACTTGATGCCAATTATTATGAAAGTGGCGACTGGTGAACTTCCGGAATTGTCTATCTATGGAAATGATTACAATACGGCAGACGGAAGCTGCGTGCGAGACTATATTCATGTGGTTGACTTGGCGCGCGGACACCTAGCAGCACTGAAACACATGCAGCCAGGCGTAACAATTTATAATCTTGGTAGCGGCAAAGGTACCAGTGTGTTAGAAATGGTGGCGGCCTTTGAGAAGGCTAGCGGTAAAAAATTACCGCACAAAGTTGTTGAGCGCCGAACCGGGGATCTAGCAACGGTCTATGCCGATCCTAGCAAGGCAAAAGTTGAACTTGGCTGGGCAACCGAGTTCACTATTGCCGACATGATGCGCGACACTTTGAACTATTTGGCACACCAAAATGACAGAAAAAACGACTAAAACTCCGTCCAGCAAAGATTCAAGCACCACCGAAACCACCGACATGGTGCCGTTGGTTTCGGTGATTATCCCAGTGTGGAATACCGCAAAAAGCGTAGAAAAACTCATCCAAGAACTTTTTCACCAAAGTTATCAGACGATTGAAATTATTGCAATTGATGATGGCTCAAGTGATAATTCCCTGCAAGTGCTACATAATCTCGCAAAAGCTGACAAGCGACTCAAGGTTATCCATCAAGAAAACGCCGGTGTTAGCGCTGCTCGCAATCGCGGCATTGACCTTGCAACTGGTAAATACTTAATCTTTATCGATTCCGATGACGAAATCTTGCCGGATTTTGTTGAAGCTCTAGTAAAAGCAATGCAAAAAAATCCAAATGCGGTGCTTGCGGTAGTTGGGCGTAAATACAAGAAATTACGCGAAGGCAAATCCAGCACGCTCTATATGCAACCGCGTCGTTCACGTCGGGCTGGAGAATCGCTTTCGAGCTATGTGACTTATCTTATGATTCTTGATGGGCGAATGTATGGTATGACAGGAAGGGCGTTTATTGCAGAGACTATTCAAAAAAACCATCTTCGCGTTGAGGAAGGGCGTGACTTTGCTGAAGATACCAAATTTGCGATCGACTATCTTGCCGCAAAGGACGGTGAGATTCTTTTTATTCCAAAGCCACTTTATATTTATAACTTCGGTACTGAAACTAGCATCGTACATAAATCGTCACTAGAGTGGGTGAACTGGAAGAAAAGCTACCACGAGCTAAAAGATTGGATACTGAAAGACAACCACGGGAAGCTTAGTCTGCGGGCGCGCATATTACTTGCTTTAATTTATCTGCGCTGGCGCATCGCCAATCAGAGGTCTAAACGTCGCGCGAAAAAGTCATATCATAAATGACAGACATTGTCCGTACGTTATATAGACAATGTAATACGAATACTGCGTTCATACAGGGCTCGGCTCAAATGAACAACTTTTCGTAAGCTTCGGCAACCTTCTCGGGCTTGCCCTCGCAGGCAATTTTACCGCCTTCGATCATAATGGCGCGATCACAGAACTTTTTGACATTGTCCATTGAATGTGTCACGAGAATCACGGTCTGATTGCCATGCAGAGATTCAAAATAATCATTACATTTTCTTTGGAACTCTGCGTCACCCACCGCTAGAACTTCGTCAAGAATCAAAATATCACCTTTAGCGCGAATCGCAATCGAGAACGCTAGGCGCACTTGCATGCCGGAAGAATAATTCTTCAGCTTCTGATCCATGAACTCGCCCAGCTCAGCGAATTTCACAATGTCATCATACATTGCTTCAACTTCGCTATTGCTGAAGCCAAGAATCGCACCATTTAGATAGACATTTTCGCGCCCGGAAAGCTCCATATTAAACCCAACCCCGAGTTCGATAAATGGCACCAAGCTGCCATTGACGATAATTTCTCCCGCGCTCGGATAATAAATCCCCGCAAGAAGTTTCAGGAGTGTCGACTTCCCGGAGCCATTGCGCCCCACAATACCAACAAATTCGCCTTTTTTGATTTCTAGATTGATATTATCAAGAACTTTCTGGTCTTTATAACCTTTGACACCACGGAGGCGATTGAAGAAGGCTTGCTTGAGACCCCAAGCCCGCTCGGTGGGCAAGCGAAAACTCTTTGAAAGACCGCGTACGCTAATCGCGACATTACTCTTTGAATCACTGATTACTGTTCTTTTGCCAATTGCCCGCTTGTCTACCATCTAAATTTCCTCCGCAAAGAAACGCGAACGTTTTCGAAATACTAGCGCACCAATCACAAAGGTACCCAGGACAATCCCCATTGCAACTAGCTCCGCCCACACACCAACGAAGCCCGAAGTCGTGACTGTAGCTGGCGTAATTAAACTCCAACGCACATCTTGAATAACCTGCGCAATCGGATTGAGCAGAATCACCTTTGCTGCCCACGTGCTAGTCTCGGCCACCATCGCAATCGGATAGATAATCGGAACGGCGTAAAATAGCGCCTGAATCAAAACATCCCAAATCGAACCAATATCGCGGTATTTGACGTTGATTGAGCCTAGCAGGAAGGAAATCCCGAGTGCCAGCAAATACAGCTCGAAAATTAGCGGCAAAACCAGTAGCCATGAGAAGCTCGGCGCCACTCCGTTAATCAGCGCAAATATCACAATTACTACTAGGTTAATTAGCAAGTTAATCACTGCTGTCAAGGTAGTCGAAACCGTCACGATGTATTTTGGGAAACTAATCTTACGAATCAAATCGCCACGCCCTACCATTGCCTGAATCCCCTGCTGGCTGCATTCGGTAAAAAAGCTCCAAAGTACCGTACCAGTCAAAAGATAGACCGGATAATGCGGGATATCATTACCAAATTGAAGCAGCTTCGCAAAGACAATATAGAGAATTGCAAACATTAACAGTGGTCTGAGTAGCGCCCAAAGATATCCGAGCACCGAACCCTGATAGCGAAGCTTGAAATCGGTTTTCGTGAGCTCCGTTAGCAACACCAAGTTGCGCTTGTCCCAAACTCGAGGTATTTTCATGGTTTATATTATACCACAGACCAAACCACCTCGACCAGATTCACCGGTACACCCGATAAAACACCTTCGGAAAATACTTTAGCAGCAAAGACCGCGGCAATGCCTTCAAACTAGCAGGGTGAACATATTCTAGCATTCCAGAGTTTTTCGCTTTCTGGTAAATTTGCAGAAAATGCGGCTGGCTTCGTTTGGCGGCCTCGGTCAAGAATGATACCACGAGATAATGCAAGATAGCCTCTGATCCTGAGATCTCAGCGATCCGCGGCAAAATAATTTTTAGTTGTCTTTCAATATCCTGTGTTCGCCGAGCAATTTTCTCTGGATTGTGCATAATGCTCCCCTCCCGCTGACGATAGGCATAGCAAATCTCAGGAATCGATTTGACTGTCTTGGCCTGCGCAAAAATTAACGGCGTCAAGCCAAAATCCTCCGCAATACAACCCTCAGCGTACTCAAATTTATTTTCAACAAAAAACTCACGTCGGTAAGCATAGAGCCAAGCGTTCTCGGTATAATGATAGTGCGCCAACCGCCTAAATGCTACCACACCCGACATTTTGTCGAAGCCAGCTTCCTTATATTCCACCGTTTTCCCATCCTCAAATACCTCTTCGGCTTGATAGCGAAGAAGGTCCAGCCCTGGCTCGAGTCCATCCTGAATGGTCTTCAGCGCCTCTGGGAGCAAGTAGTCATCGCCGTCAAGGAAAATTAGATATTCCCCGATCGCATGCCGAACACCGGTATTACGGGCACTAGAGAGACCGGCGTTTTCTTGATAGACATAACGAACTTTACTAGTTCTAGTATACCCCTTGCAAATCTCACTAGTACGATCGGTCGAACCATCATCGACTAGAATCAACTCAAAATCTTTAAAATCTTGCTCTAGTACGCTATTTATGCATTCTTCGATGTAGTTTTCGACATTGTAAGCCGGAACAATCACCGAAAAAACTGACTTATTCTGCTTTGGCACGCTCTACCTCCTGGGCAAGATTTTGTTTCAAGCCACGCATTCGGTATGCAAAAACCGCCAAATACATCAAGAAAAGCACCAGCATCGAAACCATATAGCTGAGACACGCACCAAAGACTTCGCCGCCACCAACCAATGCTTGCGAAAGCAAAAACGCTACTAGTGCCGCCGCACAGAAAATCCAAAATTGATCACTAGTGCGTCGCATTGTGACGAGTGCCGTCGAGACCACTAAAACTAAAGCACCGAACACCCCACCGACAATAATCATAATCAGCGACAAGAGATTACCATCAAGCTCAATTGCATAAAGTAGCTCGAGTACCGGAATACCTAGTAGCGTGGCTGCCAGCACGCAAACGGCACCAATTGCGACAATCGCGAGACAGAGCTTCGCGACCAAACCCTGAAATTTCCCAGCATCAGTTGCAAAGAATTTTTTAAAGTTAGTTAAAAACGGCTGAATTAGGTATTGGCCAATTAGGCTCAAGATCGTTGCTGGCATTGCAATAATACCGTAAATTGTCTGCGCGCTATCGCTAGCATTCGAATCAAGGACGTAGCGTGCGGCATTGATCACATAGAGATTCAGAAACGTAAATCCAAAGGTAAAAAACCCGATCCTAAGTAGATACCATACTCGCTCGGGTCGAAATTCACCAAAATGGAACCCGGTCTTGACTAATTTTGGTAAATCATAAAATATCATTGGTAGTAGATGACCGATAATAATCATGACACAAGAAAACGTCACATCTCGCGTAAGATAATCAATAATGAAAAAACTTACTAGGCTGCCCAGGGCTTTCATGGTCATTGATCGACCAACCTGATACAGCCGATCCTTTTTTTGGATCACGGCATAGGCGCACTCACCAATTGCCTCAAGCGCACGAAAAGTGATCAAAAACATGATTACGATAAGCTTTTCGCCCGTATAACCGCGAACTAGACAAAATATTAAGCCGCTAACTAGCATCGCAATGCAAGTTGCGAACTTAAGGTAAAAATAATCCGAGTCGGTGGTCTTTTTATTTTTGTCCGTAACTTGAAAAGTTCTACCACTATAAATTCCAATTACCAAGAAAATACTCGCTGTCGAAAAAGCAAACGAAAAAATCCCAGCATCGTCAATGCCATTTAGGCGCGTCACAAT
>WSMR01000034.1 GCA_013316435.1 Candidatus Saccharimonadota bacterium
TGGGGGTTTGGTTCTTTATGCAGTTTAAACGTACTGAAACTGGGATAAAATGGTTAGACACGATGAAGCTACGGGCGCCACTAATTAATGGGTTGTTCCTCCGGCTTTACAACGCACGGTTTGCACGTACGGCGCAGATGTTGCTGAGCGCTGGCGTGCCAATGCTCGAGGCGATGAATATTAGCGGTAGCGCTATGAATAATACGATTCTTGAAGGAGAAATTAAGGAAGCGGCGACAATGGTACGTAGTGGTAAAGCGCTGAGCGTTTCGTTGAAGGGCAGGGATTATATCTTGCCGCTAGTGCCACAGATGGCGGCGACTGGTGAGCAATCCGGAAAGATTGACGAGATGCTGGGGCGTGCGGCGACGGTTTATGAGAATGAACTCGATGAGCGTCTAGCGGCGATTTCGACTTTGATTGAGCCGATTTTGATGGTGGTGCTGGCAATTGTGGCAGGCGGTATTGTTGGGGCAATTCTTTTCCCGATCTATAGTCTGGTGAGCAAGATTGGTAGTGGATAGGAGTCGGGGCTGGGGTCGTGAGATTTGAGCCTTTATAATAACAAAAACTCGGGCAGGACTAACCTGCGTGTTTTTTCATCTTAGCATAAGAATTATAAAAAGTCAAGACTTTTTTAATCTGAAGAGCTTATGTTATAATCAAGTAGAAATCTTAAATTAGGAAAGGAATCTATGGCAACAAAGCGAAAAATGTCGGGAATGCGCCCCAATGAGGGGACGCGTGGTGGCTTTACTATCATCGAGGTGGTGCTCGTGCTTGCGATCGCCGGTCTAATTTTCTTGATGGTGTTTATTGCTCTGCCAGCTTTGCAGCGTTCGCAAAGGGATACGCAGAGACGAAATGACCTAAGTAAAGTTTCGGATGCGATTACTCAATACCAAACTAATAATCAGGGTAAGTTGCCAAAGAATGGTAAGAAGGATCCAGTCGGTGGTGATAATGCAACGGCAAAACCAACTTGTAATAATGCTGCTGACAGTACTGAAGGTGACGCTTGCCGCTTGATTGCTCAGTACTTGAATGGTGTGAATTCAGCAGAAAACGAATTCGTAGACCCGGATGGCTTTGCTTATGGTATCACAATTACAGGCCTCGATGATAGCTATGCCGCTGGCAACGCGATTACTACGCTTAGCAATAACGGTAAGCTATCTCACCAAGTGCATATCGTCAAAGGTGCACGATGCTCTGGTGAGGGTGCAGTCAAATCTGAGAACTCGCGCGATTACGTTGTGATGTACAAGCTCGAAGGTTCTGGTATTTACTGTCAGGATAACGGCTAAATTAGCTAAGCTGTAAAAATAGCCCCAAACGGGGCTATTTTGCTATGTCGGGGATTCTACGATCCGTTATCTTGGCAATAGTAGCTAGATCCCTCTAATTTCATCATTACGGCAAAATCACGTGAATTCTCAGAATGGCGGACTGAACCTTCATCGCCGCAACGTACATGCTTAATGATGTACACGATTCTATCAAGTCCCCGTCCTTATATGCGCCGCTAGCTTCGGCGAGAGTTGCATCCTTTGTGCCATTATAGGTCGTTAGGTACATACCATATGCCTAGCCGTCTGGACCAACAAATTCATTCTCGGGGGAGTTGCACCGTTTAGGTAATTGCATCTTTTGTTAGTTAAGATCGCAGGCATATTAAGCCGGGCTTTGTGGCTTGGTATCAAATTATAGACCACTAGTCTAGACTTGCTAGCTCTGCTATGAGTAGTAATTTTTGTGTTACAATATATTCATGAGCGAAATCGAAATCTTTAATGTTATGGTACTAGCGACGATGTTTATTCTTGGGGCGATTTTTGGGTCGTTTGCTTGCTGCCAGGCTTGGCGTTGGCGCTATATGGTGCACAAGAAAAAGGATCTTGGACAGTGGTCGGTTTGTTTGCATTGTGGGAAAAAGTTGCACTGGTACGATAACATCCCGATTATTTCTTGGCTGATGCTGCGAGGGAAGTGTCGCTATTGTCATAAAAAGATTGGTATAGCGGATTTTCTTTCGGAGATTAGTATGGCAGTAGCGTTTTTTATGCTAAGCTGGGCGTATTTGCTGCCTATGCTGCATGGTTGGGATATTTTGATGCGCAATCCCGCGCAACTTGCTTTGCAGCTAGGGTCGTTCATCTTGACGCTTTTGATGCTAGTAGTGTTAGTGATTTTGGCGGTTTATGATGCAAAGTGGGGGGAACTGCCACTAGTGCTGTTACTTTTGGCGGTGAATATGGGGGCAGTGATTCTAGTTTTGAAACTGATTTCAACGAGCCTAGCGGGTGACGAAGCGATTTCGGAATTACTAAACGCGTTGTTTGGGGTACTAATCCTCGCTGGGACTTGTTTTTTGATCTACCGAATCTCGCATGAGCGTTTGATGGGCGGAGGCGACTGGATTTTGGCCTTGGCGTTGGCGCTGGCCTTGGCGGATTGGTGGTTAGCACTATGGACAATTTTCCTAGCGAATTTGCTTGGTGATTTGATTGCTCTACCAGGAGCGATGAAACAGGGTAATCACGTTGTACACTTTGGGCCGTTTCTTGTTGCGGCGTTTGTGATTGTACTCGTGCTTGGCAATGCCTTGCCGTCGTTACTAAAGGGTATTATCTAGTTGGCTGTGCCGCTGTGAGCTTTTGTAACATATTAAATAATAAACACTAGCGTATAGTAGACCGCGAATACGGCAAGCATAATTGCACCTTCCGAGCGGGAAATCTTCTGCTTGGAAGTTTTCGAGAAGATAAATAGTAGTGCTGCCGAGACAATTAGCATAACTAGATCAAGCATTTGGAAGCTTGATTCGGCAATGCCACCAAAAATCACCACTGGTATGCCGAGCACGAGACAGATATTAAATATATTGCTACCGATGATATTGCCTACTAGTAGGTCCTGTTCGCCCTTTTTCGCGGAGACGACTGTGGTGACAAGCTCCGGTAGCGAAGTGCCAAAGGCAATTACGGTGAGGGCAATAATGCGTTCGCTAATCCCCAGTGCGCTGGCTATACTCGAAGCGTTGTCAACAACTAAGTCGCTACCAATGATGATTGCCGCGAGCCCAATTAGTACAAACAAAAGGGATTTGCCAAGTTTGAATTTGGGCTCTTCCTCGGTGGATTTGGGCTCTTTTTTCTGTTTGGCGAGGGCGAGGAGGTAATACAGGAAAACCGAGAAGAAGAGAATAATTACAATGCCATCGGAGCGGGTGATTTGATTTGCACTGGCGCCAGCAAAAACTGTATCGAGGAATAATACGACTAGCAGGGTCGAGATTAGCAAAACCAGCGGTAACTCTTTCCTGACGGTGTTGTCTTTCACGGCGATTGGTTTGATGAGAGCGGCGATTCCGAGGATTAGTAGAATATTGAGGATATTACTACCGATTACGTTACCGAGTACCATATCGGAGCTGCCGGACGCAAGTGCGCTCATTGAGACAGCGAGCTCCGGAGCGGAGGTGCCAAAAGCTACGATCGTGAGGCCAATTAACATTTTTGGCACTTTGAAATTTTGCGCAGTTGAAGAAGCGCCGTCAACAAAAATATCGGCGCCTTTGATGAGGGCAATAAATCCAACGATTAAAAGTAAAATATTCCAAAACATAACTTGATTATAACATAATTTATTCGGCGCTGTCGGTATCAGTGTGGAAGCGCTCGTGGACTTCTTTGAGATGCGGATCAGTGACGTGTGTATAGATCTGCGTAGTACTGATATCGGCATGTCCTAGCATGGTTTGGACGGAGCGGATATCGGCACCATTCATCAGTAAATCGGTTGCGAAACTATGACGCAAAGTATGTGGCGAAACGTGTTTGGTGATGCCGGCCGCGCGGGCGTATTTTTGGACTAAGCGTTCGACTGAACGCGTGCTAAGTCTGCGAAAATCGCCGCTAGTGTTTGCTTCGCCAGTGTTGGCGCTATTATTAAGAAAAAGCGGAGCCAGGGAATCGGTGCGAGCACTGAGATACTCGGAGACCCAATCAGCGGCGGCGGGGGAGATAAAAACCGGACGGTCTTTGCTGCCTTTGCCGCGGACGATAAACTCGCGTCGTTCGAGGTTGATTGAATCACGGTTGAGCTTGACCAGCTCAGAAACACGTAGCCCGCCCGAGAAGAGTAACTCGATAATTGCCCGGTCTCTCAGGCCAGTTTCGGTCGAAGTGTCGATTTGCTCAAGCAAACGCTCAACCTCATCGTAATGTAAGAAAGTCACTTGTTTGCGCGTGACGTGCGGAAGTTCCACTAAGCTGGGGTCGAGTGATTCGATACCGCGTCTAGCAAGATATTTGAGGAATCCTCTAAACGCAATCAAATAATAGGATTGCGTGATGACCTTGAGATTTTCACCGTGGTCATCAGGCAGGCGATTGAGCTGAAGGCGGAACTTGCGCAATAATTCCGGTGTAATGTCGGATGGTTTTAGGGCGTCGCCTTTGCCGGAAATATCACCCGCAATCTCTAGAAAACGATACAGATAGCGCTCATAGTTTTCGGCAGTGTTCTTAGCACGGCCCTTCTCGACTTCAATATGTTCAACAAAATCGGTGATTAGCTCGGAAACCTCGGGAGTTTGGTCTAAAATCTGCTCCGGGGGTTGGTCTAGGCTTTGGTCTGAATCGGTCATGGTAATATTATAGGGCTTTGTGGGGTTTTGTGCAATTGCGAGGCTATGTGTGGTAGAATAAAAGTATATTAAGAATGAGGTAAAAAATGGTCAAAGCAAAAAACTACACAGAGAAACGGGGGTATAAGAAGGACCTAACGAAGCCCTATAAGATTGCGACCATCGTACTTGCAGTCGTATCAGTAGGGTTGCTTGGCGGGCTGATTTTTGCAGTGACGCAGACTAGCGAAGAAAAGGAATATCTCGGTGTGTACGAGCATTTGATGCAGCGCTATCCGGAGCTCAAGTGTGAAAGTGAAAGTAGAGAGCAAATTACAGCCGTTCAAGATGATAATGGAAAATATATTGGCATGCTAAAAGACGAGAAGCTTCCGGATACGCGGGTATGCATGATGACTGATTACGGTGTTTCGAAGGATGGAGATCCGTATGTTTCATATGTCCAGCGTACTTATGACCCAGAAACGCATGAGCAAAAGAGTGCGGAGAACATGACGCTGTATTTCCAGCATTATAATGGTCATTACGCTGAAGCATTAGGCGAAAACTAATAGAGCTGTACTATAAAATACCTAGTAATACACTGTATATACAAATGATATACAGTGTATTGCAGGTGTACTACGAATGTATTCGTGAGATATTAACGGCCGTGGTTATGATTCCAGTAGACGATCGCACCA
>WSMR01000035.1 GCA_013316435.1 Candidatus Saccharimonadota bacterium
GCCTCCGGCTCTGTCTGTCCAAAGGGTTTCACCCTCCCTACCTCTTCCGACTACTTCTCCCTCACCACCACCTACAACATTACAGATAGCTCTACTGGTTCTACTAAGCTCAGACAGTCTCCTCTTGATTTTGTCTACACGGGCAAAGTCCACTACAATAGCGGCTCGCTGGTCAATGTGGGGTCTCACGGCTTCTACTGGTCTCGTACAGTGTACGCCCCTACGAGTGCATACACCCTGTACTTCAGTAGCTCCGCTGTCCCCCCTCATGATCACAACTATCGTGGCTACGGTTTCGCTCTTCGCTGTGTCGCTAAGTAAACATCCCGCCACAAATATAATTAAGACCACTTATCAAGGCGGTCTTAATTTATACGTGCCAAACCCGTGCTATAATATATACTATGCAAGATCCGGAAATCAAATGCCCAAAGTGTGGTGCCGTTTTTAAGGTGGACGAGGCTAGCTATGCCAAAATCGTTAAACAAGTTCGCGACGATGAGTTTAGTCGTGATTTAGCTGAGCGTGAGAAATCTTTTGAGCGCGAAAAGTCCGCTGCGGTCCAGCTTGCCAAGGTTGATACCGAAAAATCTCTTCAGTCCGAGCTTAGTCAGCGCGAGAACCACATCATCAAACTTGAAGCTGAACTTGACAATCTCAAATCTCAGTCCGCTACCGAACTCAAAAACCTCAAGACGCAGGCCGAGACCGAGCTTAGAAACTTAAAGGCACAAAGTGCAGTTGAGCTCGATAATGCCAAGACCAAGTTTCAGCTCAAACTCGCCAACGAAGAAAGTAAACAACAAAACTTGCGTGATGGTTACGAAACTCAGCTCAAACTTCGTGATGAGCAGATCGAACGTCTCAAAGACATGAAGTTGAAACTCTCCACCAAAATGGTTGGTGAATCTTTGGAGCAATTTTGTCAAAACGAGTTTAATAAAGTACGCATGGCGGCGTTTCCAGAAGCGTATTTTGACAAGGATAATGATGTCTCGGCGGCCAGTAGTAGCAAGGGCGACTTTATCTTTCGCGATCCAGCGGATGGCGTCGAATCGCTTTCGATTATGTTTGAAATGAAAAACGAAAATGAGACTACACGTACCAAGAAAAAGAATGAAGATTTTTTGGCTGAGCTCGATAAAGACCGTCGCGAGAAGAACTGCGAATATGCGATCCTGGTTTCGATGTTAGAGGCAGAGAGTGATTTGTACAATCAGGGAATTGTTGACGTTTCCTATAAATATCCCAAAATGTATGTAATTCGCCCGCAATTTTTTATTCCGATGATTACGATTCTGAAAAATGCCGCCGAAAAATCGCTTGAAGCTAAAAAAGAGCTTGCACTGGTTAAGAATCAAAATATTGATATTACGACTTTTGAGGATGACGTTGAAAATTGGAAGGCCGGTTGGCTGTCGACCATGCAAAAAGCCGGCAAAAAACATCTTGAAGCAATTGAACAGATTAACAAAGCAATCAAAGATCTTGAAAAAGTGCGCGATGCGTTGATGCTCTCCGACAAACACTTAATTGCGGCCGAGCGCAAGATGGATGATTTGACCGTGAAGCGCCTAACGCGCAAAAATCCTACGATGCGGGCAAAATTTGAGGAATTATCCGAGAATAATAGCTGATTAGGGTCATTAAAATAGCCTAACTTTCTATTATATCACAGATTAGATAAAAAGTCAATAGATGTACCTATCTATTAGGATGATTTTTCTTTTCGCCTATGTTTTTAATTGATCTTGCAATGTGCTAGAATGGCTCAAAGGAGTTATTATGAAAATTTGTATTTGCAGTAGTCTAACTTTTGCGGACGAAGTGCTAGAGATCGGCAAGATGCTTGAGGCGCGTGGGCACGAGGTTTTGCTGCCGAATGGGATTATAAATCGTTTGGCTGAGCAGCCGAATTTTGATCCGGTGCGAGCCAAGATTGAAACCAAGTCTAATCGTCTCCATGCCGAGAAAATTCGCGAGTGTGATATTGTGCTGATGTGTAATTTTCTCAAGAATTGCACACCGGGCTATATTGGTGCGAATTGCTTCGCGGAGCTTTATTTTGCGAATTATTTTGAGAAACCGATTTTTACACTTTTCCCGTTGCCGGATATTGCCTATATTAACGACGAGATTCGTTCCATGGGAATTACAGTGCTGAATGATGATTTGAATTTGTTACCGCCGGAAAGCAATTTTGCGGCTGGTGCTAGCGCGCCAACCCCCCCAACCAACCCCGTAGCTCCGGCTAACCCAGTAGTTTCTCCGACCAGTTCGTCAGATAGTTCTAGTATCGCACCAGCAATCCCGCCTGCCCCAATTCCGGCTGATCCATCGGCTTTGCCGCCAAACCCGGCTGCTATGGCGGCAAATATGCAGACTGCTCCAATTACTTCTGAGTCGGTGCACTGTGATGTCCCGGCGTCTACTTCTCGCAATCCCTTGAAACAGGTGCGTGACAATTGGTTTTCGCTTTGGAATAAGCCGAAGAGTGAAGAATAGGGAAGACGGTAATACGCTATTATGTTACCGGTGGGATTTGTGGTACAACAATGAGTCTGATCGGAAAAGCTATGCTTGCATAGCTTTTCCGAGGCGACACAGTTATACAACTAAGCGAAGCTATGGTATAATAGCTACATGCACTCGTAGCTCAGCGGATTAGAGCACTTGTCTTCGGAACAAGGGGTCGCGCGTTCGAATCGCGCCGAGTGTACCACGCAGCTATAAAATCTTTTGATTTTATAGCTGCGTGTTTTTTTGGTGTGGCACGAACTTAGGCCACAAAGTGGCTGCGTTCGTTCTCGGTAGGAGGCGAAAAAATAAGAATGTTCACATTTTTATTTTTGAGCCGACGCTCCGAGGGTAGCAACTGCGTTATCGCGCCGAGTGTTAAGACTTCTACCATAACGGTGGAGGTCTTGATCTCAACTTTCTCCGTACGGGCCACTACTATCGCTCGGATGGCAACATCGGCGCACGCGTCACGGATGGTCTCTGGTGGTCTACTACTGCTGGTTCTGCTACGCACGGTCACTTCTTGGGTACGTACCCGACGGGTGTCTACCCCCAGGGTAACATTTACCGCGGCTACGGTTTTGACGTTCTAGTAACTTCGCTATTGCTCAGCGGGACAGCGGCATCCTCAAAAAGAAGTGCGTAGCACTTCTTTTACTCGGATTGCCTAGTCCCTAGGTACGGGAAGGGTGAAACTTATATTGTAAATTGATAGCAGTCTTTTAATGCTTAAGAACGACTGGAGTTACTAAACTATATAAAAAATTGATATCAAAGCCCCAAATCTAGATATAGGATAAAACCAATCATTCTGTTCATACGGGGGTTTATTACGATTTTGTATGATTTAAAATTCTTATGCTATAATTAAGTAAAATAAACGAGGTAAAGTTATGGATTTAACAAACATTTTTCAGTCGCCGGAGGTTCTAGCCAGCGGCTCGGCATTTGCAATCATTTTTTATGTTTTGCAAGTTGTGGCAATGTGGAAGATTTTCGAAAAGGCTGGGGAAGCGGGCTGGAAATCGCTGATTCCTATTTACAATCTTTACATTTTGCTTAAGATCATTCGCTTTAACTGGTTGCTTCTACTTGGCCTACTGATTTTTATTATCCCGATTGTCGGTTGGGTTGTTGGGGCGATCTATATGTTCGTTCTCCAGGTGATTATTTGCTATCGTTTGGCGCGCAGCTTCGGCAAAGAGCTCGGTTATACGATTGGGCTTCTGCTTTTGGCGCCAATCTTCTATCTGATGCTTGGCTTTGGCGACGCTAAGTATAAAGCGCTCAAAGATTAAGTTTGGTCGATTAAGACTCGGCCAAAGTCTGAAGTACCTCGCATGGACGGGGTACTTTTGTTGTATTATATTGTATATACAATATAATACAACAAATACAACTATCTAGATCTAGACTTCTCTTGCGTTTTTCGATAATCGAAGTTGGTCTTGAAAGCGAGGCCGATTCCGCTGGAAGTAATTTTCCGCTTCGAGGTTGCCGGTAGCTTTGCGGAAACTTTTCATTTGGCCAAAGGTATGAAATTCGAGAGTGTTTTTATCGAGTTTACCTTCAAGGATGATGAGCAGGGGGATCCGCGGATTTCGGAATGGTCTATTGTCAAAGATCGAATTGTCACGCGTGAACAACTGGATCATATCATTGATATAACCAAAACAATCGCACATACAACACGGGATTTCTGCACAGAAAGCCCCCGGTGGTACCAGGGGCTTGCGTCTTTTCCGGGAAGCGAACCGGAAAACTATTCACTAAGACTTGCGAAGGCGTCGAATGGCGCAACTGCGGAGACGAAGACGTCGGTTGCGTAAGTATCAATTGGCATTGTGTAGTCAATTTTCGTGCCACAAGTCAACTTGAAATCTGTACCTTCGGTTGGACCGTTGAAGCGATAAGCTGGGGCGGAAATTTGGTCGCGAGCTTGCACTGGCAAGAAACCGTCAACTTCGGTCGCCGAAGCGAGGGAAATATTATACCCCCAAGTATTAGCTCCGAAGTCAGCAGCTGGCAAGCTAGTAGCTTCGCCAAGCGTAATCGGCTCAATCATACGGGAATTATTGATGTCGGCACTGCGCAGATTGCGAGTTGAATCATTCTCGGCATAGACATAGAGTCCAAACCCGTCATTACTATTTGTTGAAACTGAGAAGCCAGCGCTGTCGGAAGTAAAGTTATCAGCAGAAACATCTTCGGCATTCATGCTAATGTCTAGCTTGCCATCTGGGCTGTCAGTTGAAAGCTCAATATATTGTTCTACATCAAAATCAAATTCAAATTCTGTACGGGTTTCAAAATCATTGAAGTTTTGCTGAACTTTGAACTCAGTTTCAATATTCTCCTCGGCAGTTCTTTCCTCGTCATCCGGATAAGTCTTGACCGTATATTCAGTGTCAAATGATTGCTCGTCAGTGCGCTCGGTTTCATAATCAGGCGCCGCCGTGACGCCAAAGTTTACATCAAACTCCGCTGAATCTTCAGGTTGAGGTGTTGTCTCAGTGTCTTCAGCAGCAAATGTCCTGCTGATTTCCGGGCAGACTACAGTCGCGAGTAGAGCGACTATTACGCCGCAACTCGCTAGCTTAACGAATCCGCCTCTTCGCTTCTTTTGTAGACGCATTTT
>WSMR01000036.1 GCA_013316435.1 Candidatus Saccharimonadota bacterium
AAAGAAAAGTTTTATGTTTGCGAAAAGTGATATAATTCGCTATACTAAACTCAACAAGGAGGCAGATGCGATTGTATTGGTATGGATTTTTAATGTTGGTCAAGAAATTTATATTTCGTCAAAATACTGGCAAGGTGATTTGTGAATTCTCGGAGAAAATGGGAGTGGTGTATATTAAAGTTGCACAAATCTTAGCAATGCAAAATGTGGGCGAGATTTTTACTGAAGCTGATCGCCAAAAACTGGTGCAAATTTGCGATCATTGCAATCCAATTCCTTTTACAAAAATCCAAAAAATTTTACGACAAGAATATGGTGAAAACTGGTCAGATAAATTTGCCAGTATTGACGAAAAACCACTTGGATCGGCGTCGATTTCGCAAGTGCATCATGCAGTTTTAAAAGATGGGACGGAAGTAGCTATTAAAATCAAACGCCAGGACTTGACTCGGCGAATCGCAAAGGACGTCAAGCAGATTCAAAAGTTAATCCATCGCTTTGGGAGATTTGTGCGATTTCAAAATTTATTTGGTAGCGATCGAGCATTAGAGTGCTATTTGGATTGGATTTTCCAAGAAACTGATTTTCAAAATGAGCAATATAATATTGTACGCTATAAAGAGTTTGCAGATAGCGTGAATGGCAAAATTAAAAACGTTCAGACCAAAATTGTTGTTCCAAAGCTTTTTACGGAATACAGTACAAATAATGTCATTGTCATGGAGTTTATTACAGCGCCAACACTGAATCATATTACTATGAATGAGAGCAATAAGCAGAAAGTCGCTCAGGCTAAAAATGAATATATTCGTTTATCGTTTTATGCGTTGTTCCATGGTATGCCTGTAGTTTTTCATGGTGATCCGCATGGCGGCAATTTATATCTAGATCGTAGCAATATTGGTTTTTTGGATATGGGCTTAATCTTTGAATTTAGTAGTGAAGAGGCCGAATTAACACGGGAACTTTTTCTTAGTGCGTATACTGAAAAAGTTGATCGCGTCATTGACTTGCTCATTAAACGTGGAGAATATTTAGATATGGATTGGGAAAAGCTTCGCAGTGAGATGCTTGAAGAGATCCAGAAAATCAAAAGCATTCCAGTCGAGCAGTTCTTTGTGGAGATGATCGGGATATTTACGCAGTATAATATTGCCGTACCAAATTTTCTATTCAAAATGGCTAAGGCTTTTTTGGCGCTGTTTGGTATGAATACCTTAACGGGCAGCCTGACTGATACGAAAAGTCTACTTGCTGAACAAATCACGGAGTTTTATCTTTCGCGTACTTGTAATGATATCAAGAGGATTTTTTATAGTGGCGTTAAACTAGTGCCAAATTTCTTAAGTCAGAGTATGCAATATGGGTTGACTCAGGGTTTTTCTAAGCAATTGACGGAACTAACAAGTCTAAGCCAGCAATGTCAGCAGGCATTAGGCAATTGCCAAGAAATGTTGGATTTACTAGAGTATAATAGATAAAATGATTTATGAAGTTGTCGTAAAGCCAAACTCGAAGAAAGGTCCGCTGGTAATCGCCGATAATAACGCGCTAACGGTATATTTACGTGAAAAACCAGTGGATGGGGAGGCTAACATTGCTTTGATCAAGCTTTTGTCGAAACACTTTGGGGTTGCTAAAAGTTGCGTTGTCATTAAGACGGGTAGTCGTGGACGGAAAAAGTTAGTGGAAATTTTTCAATGAGTTTTGAAGTGTGTTATGATAGTAGTAATAGTGAGGTCAAATTTTAATGCGCGTGCGACTTTAAGCATGAGTGGAGGCGAATGAAGATAAAGAATATTTATATTGGTGGTTGGTTTCAGCGGACGACGTTACAACTTTCAGAAATTTATGATTTCTTGAGAGATGGAACTTCTCAACTAGGACTGGATGAGCAAAAGCTTGGGGAATTACGCGACAATCTACGTATTGATACTATTGAGTATGGCGTGGCTAATGAGGAGTTTGTCGCTTTTACCACGGCAGAACATACTAAGGTGAAACTATTTGAAGATGGTTTAACGGTAGTTAGTAGCGAGCAAGTTAGCGAACCAACTTTATTTGCTGATGCGGAAAGATTGCGTGGTTATTATGAAGAGCGCTTGTCGCCAGCGTTGAGTTATCTTTTTAGTACTGGCGCTCCAGTTTTTAAGGAATTAAAAAGCGTAGAGGGTATTTATCCGTATTTTATTGTTTGCGACAATGCGTCAGCAAAAAATATTGCCGATCTTCTCGCCAAAACTGAGCGACAAAAGTATTTTGAATTTGACGGCAAAAATTACAATGTATTGCGTGGGGATAAGTATTATTTCATCAATAATAAAAAAGCAACTCCAGAGAATATTGAACGCTACGTAGAAGAGCAAATTTTTGCGCGTGAGTTTAAAGGGCAACTACATCGTTATCTGAATTTACATCGTGCTATTTGGGGTAAAATTGATGCGATCAAAAAACAAAAGTATGCTACTGAAGACGGAATCTTGCTAGCGACGACTAAATTAGATCGTTATGAGAAAACTGCTCTGTTGATCTCTGGCAGATTAGAACAAATGTCTGCTTATATTGATGTGCGTGAGTCGGGAATGAAAGACGACCAAGAATTGATTGAATTTTTGGCGATTTCTGGATATCGTTATACGGCTTTGTTAGGCACTCTGAATTACATGCGCTCATTGTGGGATACGACGAGGCGCTATGCCGAATCAGCTCAGCGGTTATTGATGCGGGCCAATGGAGAGAGGATTATAGTGACGTGCCGCACGATGGTTTTGCTGGTGGGGCTAATTACTATGATAAGTGCCCTAGGTCTATTATTTAACGCAGGCTTTAATTTTAGTGTAGACAGTCTAATTTATGCAGCACTTCTGGTGATTGGCGGCATGGTGGTAACGTGGGTGATTAAGATGCATCATAGTGTCAAAGAATATAATGTTATAGCTGATGAAAATCAGGAGGAAGCAGCATGAAAAATAAAATGATTCTTACCGCAATTTGCGCATCAATATTAAGTGTGGTTGGTTTAACCTTACCAGCGATAGCGGAGGAGATAACGCCAAGGGATTTGACTTCTTCAGTACGGTCTGAGGAGACAGAGAGCACTTTTGAGTTGGAGCAGTCTGATAGTGATACTGAAATCTTGAAAGTTGGACAAAATAGGTTCATCGCTGGCATGAATGTAATGAGCGAAACTGAAACAAATGGATTATTATTCATCAGTGGTAATAATGTCGGCGTAAAAGCTCCTTCCGAGTATGCCTTTATGGCTGGAAACATTTTGGACTTTTCATCTTCTACTAAGAAAGATCTGTTTGCTGCAGGCAATTACATTACAATTCATCAAGATGCTAGAGTCGGTCGCGATGTTTTTGCGGCTGGCAATGTGATTACGATAGACGCAGACCTTCCTGGTAGCTTGTCGGTAGCGGCTCGTAAACTCGTCCTAAATGATATCAAGATTGACGGTAACGTTGATTTATCTGTTGGGGAGGTAATCTTTCAGGGCAAAACAGAAATTACGGGCAAACTTAGCATTAATAATGACGCCTATATTGATGGCATCTCTAATGTAACTTATGCGGAGATTGAGAAATATGAAGTCGTAGTTGATACGGCTACGGCAACTGAAATCTTCTTGTCGAAGGTACTTTCAATTATCGCTTTGTTTGTGACCTTTGTGATTATAATGGCACTTTTCCCAGCCATAAAGGACAAAGTATCCAAAGAAGTCAATTATGTGCAATTTGGCAAAGATTTATTTATTGGTCTTTGTACCTTATTATTTGTTCCATTAATTAGCATCTTCTTGATCATGTCAATCATTGGCGCACCAGCTGGATTGATTTTGATCGTTGCCTATGTTATTATGATCTATCTTTCGCAGGCTTTTACTGGAGTGTGGTTGGGAGAGCTGCTGGTTAATAATCTATTCCATAGTAATGCTCCGGCATTCGTGAAGCTCTTGCTTGGAATTACTTTAGTCATATTCGTAGGTATGCTCCCATTTATAGGTTGGTTTATGACCTTGCTCGCGATTATTTTGGGTCTAGGCTTATTTATGCAAGCGATTAACCCTAGTCATAAGAATAGATCTGGAAAAGGATCATCGCATGATAAAGCTATGCCGACAGATATCCCAAGAGAAGATATTTTGCCAGTGGAGCCAAAGCAGGGCAAAGTTGCCAAAGATGAGACCGTTGAGGATGATGAAGCTAAGGATGAGGTGATAGAGGCTATTGAAGAAAAACAAGAGAAACGTTCGGCTAGCAAAGATTTTAAGGAAGTGAAAGAAGAAGATTAAGATGCACGAAAGCTGGAAGGCCTTTTTGGATTCGGAGTTTGCTAAACCATATTTTGTTGAGTTAAGTAAGTTCTTGCATGAAGCATATGAAACCAAGCAAGTTTTTCCCGCTAAGGCGCAGGTTTTTCGGGCTTTCACTACGGATTTAAACCAGGTTAAGGTAGTGATTTTGGGGCAAGATCCATATCATACACCTGGAGCTGCGCATGGTTTGGCTTTTTCGGTGCCAGATTCGCAACCAATCCCACCGTCTTTAGTAAATATATATAAAGAGATCGATGAGGAGTATGGTAGCCATAGTAATCAAACTGGAAATCTAAGAAGCTGGCAGGAGCAAGGAGTGCTACTGCTCAACAACGTTTTGACGGTTGAGGCGCATAAAGCTGGCTCCCATCGTGGGCATGGTTGGGAGACGTTTACTGAGGCTACTGTAAGATATCTGAATGAGCAATGTAATCATTTAGTTTTCTTGCTGTGGGGGCGTGATGCACGCAGTAAAAAGAAGTTGATCAACACGGAAAAACACTTGATCTTAGAATCAGCGCATCCATCTCCTTTGTCTGCATACAATGGCTTTTTTGGTAATGGTCATTTTCGGAAAGCGAATGATTTCTTACGCGAGCATGAGCTGACGGAAATTGTTTGGTAAATACCTTGCGGGCCTTTATCGAGCTGAATTAGTTATTATATGCTTCTGGGGTCTTTATTCGGCTGAAATGGTTGTCTAATTCGGTAGTGCTTGTAAAATGGAAGAATTTTCCTATATACTGACGCACAGAATATAAATTATAGTTCTGTGGAGGCAGGAATGCGGAGAAAATTG
>WSMR01000037.1 GCA_013316435.1 Candidatus Saccharimonadota bacterium
TTGATTGTACAAGATTTTATTAACTGGGGAAAATCGCAGCGCATTGTTTATGGGCCGGGGCGTGGCAGTGCGGCCGGTAGTATTTTGGCTTACGCTTTACGTATCACCGAGCTTGATCCGCTCAAATATGATTTACTTTTTGAGCGTTTCTTGAACCCGGATCGTATTTCAATGCCAGATATTGATACTGATATTCAGGATACGCGCCGTGACGAGGTGATTGAATATTGTACTCAAAAATACGGTGAGGGGCGAGTTGGGAATATTGTTACGTTTGGTAAGATGATGGGAAAAATGGCGGTGCGCGATGTGGCGCGCGTGATGGAAGTGCCCTATGCTGAAGCCGATTATCTTGCTAAGCTGGTCCCGGATCCGGAGCAGGGGCATCATGTGCCAATTGAGCGCGCAGTGAAGGAAGTCCCGGAGCTGAAAGCTGAATATGAAAATAATCCGGTTTCGCATGAGGTCTTAGGGTTTGCGGAGCGGCTTGAAGGGACGATTCGTAGCCACGGCGTACATGCTTGCGGGGTGGTGATTGCGCCGGATGATTTGGTAAAATTTTTGCCGATGGAGGTTAGTGCCAAAGGTCCACTCACGACGCAGTATCCTGGTCCACAAATCGAGGAATTAGGTCTGCTCAAAATGGACTTCCTCGGCCTCTCGAACTTGTCTGTGATTAATAATGCGCTTCGGATGATTCGCAAAGTTTATCATGAAGATATTGATATGTACGCTTTGCCACTTGATGATGAGGAAACTTATCAGCTTTTCCAGCGCGCAGAAACTACCGGTGTATTCCAGTTGGAATCTGCAGGCATGAAACGCTATCTCAGAGATCTCAAAGCTAGTACGTTTGAGGATATCATCGCTATGGTCGCCTTATATCGTCCAGGGCCAATGCAGTTTATTGATAGCTTCATTCGGCGCAAACACGGCCAGGAACCAATTACTTACCTGCATCCTGGCCTCGAGAATGCCCTCAAAAATACTTATGGAATTATGATTTATCAAGAGCAGTTCATGCAGATTTCGAAGGAATGGTGCGGGTTTACTGGCGGTCAGGCGGACACGCTGCGTAAGGCTGTTGGTAAGAAGAAAATTGACCTCATGAACAAAGTGAAGCCGGAATTCATTGAAGGTGCAATAAAGGTTGGCGGTGCGACCAAGGAAATTGCCGAGACTTTTTGGGAGCAGCTGCTTGACTTCGCAAACTACTGTTTCAACAAGTCCCACGCCGCGTGTTACGCCTTGATTGCGTATTGGACGGCGTACCTAAAAGCGCATTATCCGGATGCGTTCATGGCGGCGTTGATGACGGCCGATATGCGCTGGACGGATCGCTTAGCGATTGAGATTAGTGAATGTAAACACATGGGCATTCGGGTACTTGGTCCGGATATTAATGAGTCTTATGGCGATTTTGGTATTGTGGGTGGCAAAAAGACTATTCGTTTCGGGCTTTCTGGCATCAAAAATATGGGTAAAAGTCTTGTTGAGGAATATGTAATTCCGGAGCGTGACAAAAATGGTCCATTCAAAAGTGTTTGCGATTTTGCTACGCGGGTGAACGCCACCAAGTTCAATAAAAAATCGTGGGAGACCGCGATCAAGACCGGTGCGTTTGATCGTTTTGGTGACCGGTCAGATCTGCTATTTAATCTTGAGAATATTCAGGCTTACGGTGCGAAGCGCCAAAAAGATGCCGCTAGCGGCCAGACTGACCTTTTCGGCGCGATGGGTGCAGCTGGGGAAGTTCCTGAGCCGGAGATTAAGCCAGCGCCGAGTAAAGTTCCGGAAAAAGAGCAGTTACTTTGGGAGCGTGATTTGATGGGGCTCTATATCTCGTCGCATCCGCTAGATAAGTATGATGATTATTTTGAAGAACAGACTCATTCTTATGAACTTGTGAAGGCGGAAAATGACGGCAAGATTGTTACATTAGGCGGCATCATCACAAATGTGCGCACGATTATGACCAAAAGTAATACAAGAATGGCGTTTGTGAGAATTGAGAATAAAATTGCCGAGCAGGAGATTATCGTATTTCCGAATCTTTACGAGCAGGTCGGCGGTAAACTCGAGCAGGATAATGTTATCAAAGTAGTCGGTAGCGTTAATGCCAAGGATAAAAATGGCAATATCACGAATGAGATTAAAGTGATTGCAGATTCAGTCGAAGAGATTGAGGATGCCGCGATGCAGGGATATAAAAGTACGGGCAAGAAATTACCAGCGCCGAAATTGAGCGAGCGAAAACAACGAGGTCGTACTCGTGCGACAGGAGTTAGCACTGGAAGTTATAAAAAATCCGGCGGAGTGAGCACTGGTGGGTTCAAAAAATCAGATGAACCTGAAGAGGGCACGCGCCGGGTGGTTGCACCGCCAGTGGATCATTCGCGCGAGAAACTTTATGTTTTGATTGAGGATCCAGCTAACGCTGAGCAACTAAGTGAGATTCGCCGGATTTGCGAACTGAACCCCGGTGTGCAGGAAGTGATTATGGTGTTGCGGGACGGGGATCAGAAGCGTCCAATGCGGATGCCGTTTAGGGTTGATACTGAGGGGGAACTGAAGACGAAGTTAGAAGAGCTGCTTGGGCAAGAAAAGGTTAGGCTACAGTAGGGCTGTAGGTGGAGTAGCGTAGAGCGCCTATTGACTTTTTTGATAATCTGTGATACAATAGAAAAATAGGGTCTATTCTGTGAATAGACCCCTCTTGTGGCGTTCACTACCCGGTGTTATTTCGCAAACGGATGCGCCAGCTCAAGCTCCGGACGGTCTTCGGCAATACGCATGAGCTCATTATATTTGCAGATTCGCTCTGAGCGGCTTAGGCTACCGGTTTTAATTTGCCCGGTTCCAAGGCCGATCGCCAGGTGTGCAATGCTGGTATCTTCGGTTTCGCCGGAGCGGTGCGACATCACGGTGCGATATCCAGCGGAGTGCGCCATTTTGACCGCAGCGATAGTCTCGCTTAGTGTGCCAATTTGGTTTGGCTTAATCAGGACGGCATTCCCAGCTTTTTCGTTAATACCGCGTTCAATCAATTTGGTGTTGGTCACAAAAAGGTCGTCGCCGACGAGTTGGAGCTTACTACCTAGACGAGCAGTAAGCTCTGTCCAGCCCGCCCAGTCATGTTCATCAAGACCATCTTCAATCGAGATAATCGGGTAAGTCTCAATTAGCTCTTCATACCAGTCGATCATGTCGCCGGAAGTTTTCCAAGAGCCATCGGTACGTAGTTCATAATGGTCTTCGTTATAAAATTCAGAAGCTGCAACGTCCATGGCTAGACCGATATCTTTACCAGCTTCGTATCCGGCGCTTTCGATTGCGGCAAGGATACATTCGAGCGGCTCCTCGTTACCTTCGCGAACCACCGGACCATAGCCACCTTCATCGCCAACCATAACCGTATAACCACGTTCCTTGAGTACAGTCTTGAGAGCATGGAATACTTCGGCGCCCATTCGTATAGCATCGGCAATTGAGCCGGCACCACGCGGAATGATCATATACTCTTGAAAATCTGTGCACCAGTCGGCATGAGCACCACCGTTCATAATGTTCATCATGGGCATTGGCAGTGACATCGAATCTGTCGTGCCAGCAATTGCCGCAACATATTGATAGAATGGCATATGCTCGGTCTTGGCGGCAGCTTTGGCGGCGGCTAGAGAAACCGCAAGAATAGCGTTTGCGCCGAGCTTGCCTTTGTTTTCGGTGCCATCAAGTTCGCGCATCATTTGGTCGATTTGTTCCTGGTCGGCGGGATTCCCAACCAAAAGATCTTTTATATCATGGTTGACATTCCAAACAGCCTGCATTACGCTTTTGCCGCCATAATAATCAGCCTTACCATCGCGTAGTTCCAAAGCTTCACCTTCGCCGGTTGAAGCGCCGGATGGCACGATTGCACGAGCGGCGTAGCCGGAAGACAAAAACACGTCGGCTTCGACCGTTGGATTACCGCGACTATCAAGAACTTGTCGCGCTTTGATATCTCGAATTGTAAATTTTTCCCTATCCATAAATTAATTATAGCATGATTCTGCTTGCCCTTAAAAAATTTGTGCTATAATTAAACGGAAGGAGAACCATGGATAAAGAGCCGACGGAAAATACGACTAGTGACGGAATCTTGCAAGTCGCCGATACGCCTCAGGAGCTATCGGAAAAGTCGGACCATGCGCTGGGAAATCTAGAAACTTTGTCGACCGAGCCGGCGGAAGCCACTGAACTAGTCGAATCAGCTGAATCAATTGAACCGGTAAATTCGGCTACTGCTACGGACGCTAGTAGTATTGAGGGGTCAGCGGAGGATGAATCCAGCGAACCTACTCAGACTGTTGAATCTGCTGGAGATGATTCTTCGGAAGCGGAAGTCATAGCAGAACCATTTGTGACCGATCCGTTGGCGCAGATGGAGCGTGAAGCCGAAATTGCTGAGAGTGATGCAAAAGACATTGCGCGTCTACAAAAAATAGCTGAAAATGGTCATCCTATAACAACGCCAACTGAGGAGACTCAGCCGGTGCAGCCTGTAGATGTGCGGCAGGATTTTGTTGACCAAATGCATGCTCCAAAACCGCAGCCAAAAGGCAATACTGGTAAGAAAATTGCAATTACTGCGCTGGTAGTTCTAGCTGTGGGGCTAGCGGGTTTCTTTGTTTGGTGGTTTGCATATTATAGCCAGCCGAAAAAGGTTTTGGCTGATGCGCTAGGTAATCTTGTTTCGGCCGATAGTGTTAATATTGGTGCAAATATAACTACCATGGGTGAGGATTATAGCGGTGTAGATACATCAACGAATTTTGTGATGAATAGTCAAATTCATGGCTTGACTGAGTTCTCTAGCCATTTGGGGTTCGGCTTAGATCGAATGGCGACGATTACTAACGAAGATGAAGATAATAAAGATTATGATGAACCGGTGGGCTCGACGGGCGTGATTGCCGACTTGGTGATGCCTGGCAGTGGTACGCTGTATGTGAAACTGGAGGGGCTTGATGCGCTAGAAATTGAATATGACGCGGAAGATGAGGATAGTCAAGATGTGGCGCTAGATGCGTCGGCAACCTTT
>WSMR01000038.1 GCA_013316435.1 Candidatus Saccharimonadota bacterium
GAATAAAACAACAAACTATCTACATCCTATCACGCTGACCGCAGGGAGTCAAGACATATAGACATTCTAGACACATTTTTCAGAGGAAATATATGCTTTTTACACACATTTTCCTGAGGAAATCTACGTTCCCGCCGTACGCGCCGCAAAGTTAAACTTATTAATCCCGCAATAAGTAAATTCCGATCCAATCGTCAACAACTCGCCATTTTCCTGGGTATAATTTTGCACATCGCAATAATCCCCCGAACGCTCAATATTGATATTCCCGCGCTCCGTCCCCAGGATAAACGTACCGGTCATAAAAGTCCTTAGCGTCACCGAATCCTGTGCGATTGGGAAAATTGTCAGCTCGTACAGTTGCAGATCAACATCCGAAGCCGTAAGCAAGCCACTCTTGGCATCGCTATTTGTGTCAATAATCGGATCCGGAATCATATTCCTAGTGCCAGTCGCAAGTTGCCTAATATCAACCACAGTCTGATTCCCGCCATCAACGTTCAACAAGTCCTTACTATATCCATCGTCCGGACTAACCAACTTCGAACAAACCCGATAAGTCGGGTCATAAACCGATATTAGCCGAAAATCCTCAATCGTCTTCTCCTCATCCTTAGTGTTTAGATATTGCAATGCAATTGCACTCTTACCGCTGATACTATTACGATTAAGACCATAATATGTATTCCAAACGTAGGAATAACTGCCCGTGCAAAATACTCCGCCTAGCTGTACGTCACGGCTTTCCTTTTGCTCTCTCATCGTATTATCAGTATACGTGCCGCTGCGCTCCTGGAAAATAAACTTATTAGCATAATCTTTTTTGCACTGCTCAATCGATTCCGCAGCCTTAGGCGAGCCTGACTTAAAATAGCTATTACACAAACTTGTCGTGTCAACCGAAGGTGCCGCATTGATATTGGCCGTAAATTCGTCGATCAGCCCACGTCCAATGCTATTAATAGATTTTAGAGTCAAACCTTTTTGATAAATCTGCGTCACCATCCCCGCCACTACCGTAATCGAAATTAGCAGAGTTGCGATAAAAGCCGTCGCAAGCGAAAACTCTACAATCGTAAAACCCTGTAAATTCTGCTCAAGCAAAGGCCTACGCTCGCCACCTCTAGAGCGCTTTGTCTGATTACTCTTCCCTATTTTACTCACCTTCTCCTCCTTCGGCAGGATCATTACGTTCAGCTTCCGGGTTATACAAACGAATCACCGAATCAATCGAAGTTGGCGCGTTGCTATTGGAGCCAAACCAACAAGTTTGAATATAAAAATCGTAAAAATCATAATCAGTATGCTGCGAATCATACTTACCGCCAACCGCGACCACCCAAATCCCTTCAGCGAACTTTAGATAATCATATCTCTGCGACGACGACAGTTCAACAGTAGAACTATTTTGCTCGGCATCCCCGGTCTCATCCTCGGTATAAACCATCCTCGCTCCCAGCGTAGGTGCCCGGAAAGCCTCAGGTTGAGTTAGAATTGATATATAAACATTCTTCGCCATTTCAGTGGTACCACCTGCGCTTAGTTGATCGGCGCCGATCTTGCGCCCATTCAGTACAAAAGCATGGTTCTGCCTTAGCAAACTCAAACCGCCTTCGCCATTATAGTAATCGGTGCAATTACCCAAAATTCCTTCCGGCAAGCTAAAAGTCGAATTGGTGCCATCTCGCGGCGCCATTGCATGTTTTACTATCTCCTGCCATAAATTAGCAAATTGCTGACACTTTTCGCCCTTGCTAATCAATTCATTTGTACATTTTGGTAAAGTCAATTCCGAAACATACGAGCTATGTATAAAGCGCAGAATCTCCGCCTGAGCATTGAGCTCATTGCGTGCCGTCACTAGCTCAAGTGAACGCTCACCGCTCGCCACGCCCGCATTCATCATCGAAATTGAAATCACCGCTACCATCGAAAAAACGGCAATCGCAAACATTACTTCAATCAAAGTATCTCCACGCCGAGTTGGCGAATTTTGCACTGTACGCTGTAATAATTTTTGCCACTTTTTAATCATTGCACTGATTCCCCTCTGCATTTTCCAACCAATCATCCGTGATATCAGTGCTGAGCGTGCTAACCGCGCTGGTATTATGTCCGTCTTTTGCTAGCCGTACTTCTTGATAACGCGAGGCATTTTCTGAAGTTACACAAATACCGACTGTTTGGTATTCAAATTTGACCTCGGCAGTATCCTCATTGACATATTGCTTTAGATCACTCTTTAACTCACCGCTTGCAGCGTAGTCGCCTTTACTCGCATCACATTTATCACGCAGATCATAAGTCTTCTTGGTATAAACGGTATGAATTGCACCCGAAGTCGGAGTGCGCGCAATAATCACCGTGCCGACAAAGGGCGCGTTATTGATTCCTTTGCGCTCCGGCATGGTCAAATCCGACTGCCATAGTGGGTCGTAATAGCCCACACTGGTATTCTTAACATCAGCGCCAGTTGCTAGTGGCTGGCCACAATAAAACTCCAGCTCAACATTCGCCAACTCGTCGATAAAATCACCATCAATGCTCTCTGGGATATCAGCCTTACCAATCAGAATTGCGCTATAGACCTTCCTGTTATCGTCTACGCTATGATAATCGTAACCAAACACCATCGCCTTGCCATAAACTGCGTATTTTTGCGAATTACCCGCTCCGAGCGACTCCGGGCTGAGAACTTCACTATATTCCTGACGCAGGTATTCCGCAAATGAGCGCACGGAATCCGAATAGCGCTGCGCTGCAATTGAAGAAAACGTTCCACCAAGTAAACCAATCAAAAGCATACCGGTAAGTCCAAGCACCAGCATCACCTCGATGATAGTGAAGCCGGACTTGTCTTTTGGTTCTTTGTCGATATGCCTCATCGCTCGGCCTCCAAGGCTTTTTCGGTTTCGTGAGCAAGACGCGCATATTCATTCGCGAGATCGAAGTTTGCGAGCGCCTGATGTGCCTCGGAGAACGCAGCATAATAGCGTGCGCGCTCAGCCAGCTCCAGCTCTTCTGCCGTGAAGCCGCCTAGTAGTTCCAACGCGCGATCGTAATTACTGTTTGCGTTCATCAGCTCAATCTCGGTCAGACGCACCTGCGCGACATAATTTTTATCTCCGCCAGCGTTAATCTTGTCTTGAACCGCCTGATCAACCGCAGCAATCGAATTGCCGGATTCAAGATTCTGCTGATAAATTTCTTGCAAAGTTTGGCGATACTCCCCGCTGTCGAGCTCCTCGGTGGTATCAGCAATAATTGGAGATTCGGTTGGTGCGCCATTGACCGGCAGCTCAGGAGTTTCAACGATATTAGCGAGACGGATTTCACCCCAAACACCAAAACCGATTACAGTAAGCACGATCAAAACTACCGCAGCCCAAACTAGACCTTCGAGTATCTTTGAAGAACGGGTGTTGACTGACTTGGGGCGTATAGCAGAAGACTGCTTGGTAGAGCCAGGAGACGCGGTGGATCGAGAAGAATTGGCAACCTGACCCTGCTTAGCAGACAGCTGGAAGCGCGCAGCCCTAGTAGGCTGTTCAGCCTCCTGAATAGGTTCCACCGGCAAGTCCTCCACGCCTTTTTCCATAAATCTATTTTAGCATAAAGGCTAAGAAAAAGCCAAATTATACGCCGAACAAAAACGCAATCCACTGTTGGAAATTAGTTCGTTCCTCAGTTTCGCTGATGACTTCCTGCGTAGTAGAAGACTGATGTTTGGCGCGAGCGGCATCCGAGTTTGCCGGCAGATAGACCATTACTTCTCCCGGCAGTTTCTTGTTTTGGTATTTGCGCGCCGCAAGTTCTTGATATTCATTGGAACGGTAGTATTCGTTTTCCAGTTCAAGCATTTCTACCTCTAGTTCGAGTAGAGATTTTTCGCGTTGGTACTCAAGGACTTCTTGCGAAAGCGACCAGTTGCGCGTCATTGCAGCAATTGAGCCCCACGTCCAAGCCAGGCAAAAAGTCGCTGCAATGATGATAATGACATTATCAAAAATCAAAAGATCATGCTTAAGCCAATAAATTCCCTTGCGAAACTTAGTCGTCAATTTCCCCATGGTAATATTATAGCATAAGTGGGGTGAGGGGGTTCGTACGGGCGGCTACCATCGCTCGAATGGCTACATCCTCGGGCGCGTCACCTACGGCGACTGGTGGTCTACTACTGCTGGTTCTGCTACCTATGGTCACGGCTTGGATACGTCCCCGACGGTTGTCTTCCCTCAGTATAACGGTTACCGCGGGTACGGTTTTGCCGTTCGCTGTGTGGTACGGGAGGGGTGAACCTCGTAGGAGACGAGTGAAGAAAAAGTCTCTACTTTTTCTTTTGAGTCGACGCACGAGGAGAGTAAAACCGTGGGTTTTACGAGAGAAGAGTAAACTCATACAAAAATCAGTTAATGCTTTTGGTGCAAATTGGTGCATCATGTAAAATCACCCTCAAAACCTCGCCATCTTCACAGTATAATCCCATCCTCAAATCCCCACTCATTTACCGCTTCCAATCATCAAATAAGGCGTTTACCCCTATAAATCGGGGTAAACGCCTTATTTATTTTGTATCAAACGTGACGCGCTAACTTGGTGGGGACAGCTGGGCTCGAACCAGCGACCAAGCGGTTATGAGCCGCCTGCTCTGACCACTGAGCTATGTCCCCTTGATAACATTATAGCATTTTTGTGCAAAAGAATAACCCCGCAGCAGCGAGGTTTGTCTTTTTTGGTGGGGTGAATAGGCGGTACTAACTGGAATTCCGTATCTATTCGAATCGAGGAGAAATATAGCGCAAGTTTGC
>WSMR01000039.1 GCA_013316435.1 Candidatus Saccharimonadota bacterium
TTGACGATCAAGATCTTTTGATTGCAGATATTCCTGGTTTGATTGAGGGTGCGGCAATTGCACCCGAAGAAAACACTTTCTTTAACGCTCTCGCCACTAATCAATCGCTCTCAACTCGCGATTTTTTGCTGGTCTCCGCTAGCGGCGAACAGCGTATTGCGGTTTCGCTTACTTGCACGCCAACTGGTGGACCAGGCGACTATCGAATTATCACTTTCTGCGACGTCACAACCGAGCTCGCCAAGGAGCATGAACGTGAAGACTTTATTTCGACTGCTAGCCATGAAATGCGCACACCGGTCGCCTCAATTGAGGGTTATCTCGGGCTCGCGCTCAACCCTCAAACCGCCACCGTGGATACGCGCGCAAAACAATATCTTGAGGAAGCGCATAAGGCCAGCCAGCATCTGGGCCAACTTTTCAAGGACCTACTCGACGTCACCAAGATTGGTGATCATCGTCTGAGACCACATCTAGTGCCAGTTGATGCGGTCGAAGCGGTCAAAAAGATTTCTGATGAATGCGCCAAAATGATTCCGCCACGCAAACTCAAATATACTTTCGGGACTAATGCGCCTAGCACAGTTGCAGACAAGAAGCATATCGAGCCCAAAGTTTATATGAACGTAGATATGGACTTCTTGCAGGCAATTCTTGAAAATCTGATCGGAAACGCAATCAAATATACGCCCGATGGTGGTGAAATTTGGGTCAACGCTAGAGGTGATGGCGATAAGGTGCTAATTAACGTCACGGACACCGGGATTGGTATTTCCGCCGATGACATTCCGCATCTGTTCCAAAAGTTTTATCGGGTTGACAATTCTCAGACTCGGCAAATTGGCGGAACTGGGCTTGGGCTTTTTCTTGTGAAAGAGCGCGTTGACGCAATGGGTGGGCGTGTTTGGGCTGAAAGTGCGTTTGGTGACGGCTCAACTTTCTTCGTATCTTTGCCGCGTATTTCGGATGCTGACTACCAAAAATTAAGCATTGCCCACGCTAACGAACAAATGGTTCAAAATTTTGCGACACCTAATACCGCTCAGCCAGTGTTCCAGCCAATTACCCCGATAGCTTCTGCGAATACGCCGGCAACGAATGCACCGACTGCTAATATAATAGCAAGCGGGGTCAATGCAGAGAAAATCGTGGGCACTGATTCCGCCAAAATCCCTACAAGTGTGAGGAATCATAATTCAAATAGCGCTGTAAATGTAAGTAGCATGAATAGCACGGCTACTGACGCCAACAAAAATATAAACTCAGCGCCGGGTAGCCAAAATCCAGCATCAAGTACACCTGTCTCAGCCCAAACTCCAGCACCAAGCGGCGATCTTGCCCTAGCACTTGAAGCGGCCAAAAAAGCTCTAGAGAAGCCGCCTACGGAAGTTGCAGAAGCCAAACCTGTAGATGTTCAGTCTAAGAATACTCAACCGGCAGCACCCGCTGCGCAAACGCCACCAACCACTAATCAATAGGAGATTTTTATGCAAAAGATTATGCTAGTTGAAGACGACGATAACCTACGCGAGATTTACAGTATTCGTCTCACCGCTGAAGGTTATCAAATTGTAATGGCGCATGATGGCGAAGAAGCTCTTGCGGTCGCAGTCAAAGAACGGCCGAACCTAATCATTACCGACGCAATGATGCCAAAAATTTCCGGGTTTGACATGCTAGATATTCTGCGTTCAACTCCCGAGATGAAGGATATTAAGGTAATTATCATGACCGCGCTTTCTTCCGAAGAACAGCGAGCGCGCGGTGAAAGCCTAGGTGCAAACCGTTATTTAGTCAAATCACAAGTCGGGATTGAGGATGTGGTTAATGTCGTACATGATGTGCTCGGAGATCGACCGGTCGATACCAACGCACAACCAATCGCACCCACCACTGGAGCCGCCGAAGCAACTCAAACAACCGGCGACAATCAACCAGTAGTGGAACAATCTGCGGCAATAAATCAACCGATAGCGAATCAACCGGCATCAAATCAGCCAGTGGAAGCTAATCAGCTGGCGGGAGCTAGTCAATCTCCACGAATCCAAACGCCGGACGGGCAGCCAATTCAGCCAATAGCACCAACAGAGCAAGCGATAAATCAAGCCTAGAGCTCCTAATATGGGAAAAATCCGCCTAAACAAATTCCTGGCTGAGCGTCTTGGTCTCTCGCGCCGCGAAGCCGACCTCGCAATTGAACGCGGCAAAGTGACTATAAATGGCACCCCCGCAAAGCTAGGCGAGCGTCTACATCTTGACAAAAAAGAAAATGTGTGCTATAATGGAAGGTTGGTACCTTTTTCGACCGATTTTGTCTATATTGGGCTTAATAAACCGGTTGGTTACGTCTGCTCGCGCAAGGCCCAAGACGATACTCCAACCATCTATGAGCTTTTGCCTGAAAAATATCATAATCTCAAAACCGTCGGTCGACTGGATAAGGATTCATCTGGACTTATTTTGTTGACTAATGATGGCGACTTTAATTTTCGTATGACTCACCCCAAATTTAGCAAAACCAAAATCTATCAAGTTGAGCTTGACCACGCGCTTGAGCCACTACACCAGCAAGAAATCGCCGATTTTGGGATTGAAATTGGCGATGGAATTTCACGCTTAGGGCTTGAGCGGCTGGATGATAGTCGCAAGAAATGGCAAGTTACCATGAGCGAAGGGCGTAATCGGCAAATTCGTCGTACTTTTGCGGCGTTGGGGTATAACGTGATAAGATTGAAACGGATTCAATTCGGAGAATATCAGCTGGCAAACCTCAAAGAGGGGCAGTGGGAAGAAATAGCGCAATAAAAAAGACCCGCCCGTAGATAGGCAGGCCTTAGTGGTGCTAATCGAAAGAATATTCGGTCACTATGTCCGCAATGAACTCCCTATGTTTTTTGTTCGCCTATGTTAGGACATAAGTCCTAAGGCTACAGCCTATCTGACCCGCCCTGATGACCGTTTTACCGGACTCCACTCTGAAGTTTACGAGGCTATCATCAAAATCAAGAACGAATTCACCCCGAGATTTCCGCTGTTTGTTAGGTACGTATGCGAGTTCCGCCGTAGGACCACCAAAAAGCTCAAGAATCTTCTTAGCTTCCGCGAACTCTTTTGCCTTCATATCCTCTGCACAATCCTCTTCACCGTCATAATCTAATACGAAAGCCGGCTGGTGTTCAAGACGTATCTTTAATACTCCCGGAATAGGCTGAATCGCATCAATCTTCCACCATGTATTTTCCTTTATTAGGATACGGTTAAACGCTTCAATAATAATTCCACGTTTCTCCTCGTTCTCATCATATGGAGTCGCCAAATACTGTTTATTATCATCTACAAAACGTTCATTAAACCCCGGGTTGGCATACCTTCCGCAGCAAAAGCCCGTAAATAATAAATCAGCATTTTCCATCTCGCCTTGCGCATCATAGGTAAATATTTTTCTTTCTCTTTCTTTAATCATATAAAAGTCCCCCTTCTTTTAAAATGCACCACAAACTCTTAAAGTACTTTAAGAGCGCTATATAGCGCTCTTTTATACTCTATGCGTTGTGGCGCTAATTTACGTTCTTATCTTTCCATTATAGCACACATTGACGAAAAAGTCAATAGTTTTTGTGCTTTCCCCCACAGAAAGCAACCGTTATACCACTGTCCCTCTGTGATTGCCTAATTTTGCAAAAGCTTCGTTAGTTTTCCACGCATTCCAGCGCCATCCGGCGAGCCGACCAGCGTATCAAGTGCTACTCTCAACAACCCCAGTGCGGTAATATAGCTACTATCCAGCTTCACTCTAGTCAAATTTTTAATTCCCGGGATTTCCTTGGCTTCAATTAAGTGCACCACCGGACGACGGCTAAACGGTAATTCCTTAAACCAATCTGTACCCGCTAGCACGTCACGCAGTTCGCTAAGCTCGGCACCGCCACCGCAAAGTAGAATTTTATTTGGCAGCATCTCGGTATCTTCAAATTCCTCCAGCGTAATCTGTACGCCCGAAAGCCAAACCGCCAAATTTCGTTGCACCGAAAGCATGATCGCATCACGCATATCCGCTGGAACCTTGGACGGATTATGAATCGAAATCTTATATTGTTCGGCTGTATCAAAATCGACGTTCAAAATTTCGGCAATTTGATGTGTAAAACTGCGTCCGCCAATGCCAAACATCCGCGTCCCCTCAACACCACCATCATCAACCACGGCAATATCGGTCGTGCCACCACCAATATCCATTACGATACCTGAGAATTTACTATCGGCATCATTGCCAAGGCAAGCACGACAAACCGCGAATGGTTCGACTGCCACAGCTAGAAGATCCAAATTTAGCTCCGCACAAACCTTTTCGATTGCCGAAATATGAATTAACGGCGCAAAAGCCGTATAGAATTGAATTACGACATCAGTCCCCTTAAACCCAATCGGGTTAGAGATTTTGTAGCCATCAATACTAATCGAGACAATTGCGGAATTTATCAACCGTACCTCGGCGTCGGGATTGTTTGTTTCGTCAGCAATCTCTTTGCGCGCTTTTGTTCCCGCGTGCTCCTGAACCTGTTTGATAATCAGCGCCATCTCCTGTTCGGATAGCGGTTTATTACCACTTTTACGCCGATAGCGCACCGTGCTCGTACTGCCTTTAATTAGCTCGCCGGCAATCCCCACGACCGTAGTCTTGCTGGAAACCTCGGCAATCTTCTCTGCTGCTGCAACCGCTTTTTCGCAAACTTTGACCACGCTCGGAATATCTGCAATTGCGCCAGCATACATGTTGCCTTCGCTTTGACGAGCTTTTCCTGCC
>WSMR01000040.1 GCA_013316435.1 Candidatus Saccharimonadota bacterium
ATATATTATATATGTCACAAAGCTCTCGAGCTTTTTCCCAAGCCGCACACTCCATCCGCAAACGCTCTGGATCAGTCTGATAAGATCGGTGTCCCAGCAGAGCATGCCCTACCTCGTGTAAAATTTGCATGCAGTAGCGGTTTATCTTCGAGTTATCATTCAAAATATTATACTCATCAGCCTGTGTTCGACAAGGATTCGAATTGCTATCCATAACACTGCATCCATCAGACTGTGTTCGACTAGTGCGCGCCGAATTATGATTTTGTTCATAGATAATCGTGCGCGGTGGGCGAAAAGTAAATTTTTTACCACTCCGAAACCGCAAATTTGGATAATCTCGCCGCAAAATACCTAAAATTTCTTCAGTCTGCACCATATTTTTATTCACCTCCGGTTAAAATCATTATACGCTGGGCGGGATTATTTGGCGAGCATAAACATAGTTATATTGCTAACGACTGAGATCTGGTAAAAACCGAACATGAAAAATCCTCGTTTATCCAAAAACCCGAACAAGGTATTTTGGGACCTGATGCTAGATGTCGCCGTAAGTCATAGTTATATCAACATTCTGCGCTTTTATTCTTCATCAAACTAGTTTATAAAATCCCCGAACAAGCCATATTTTTTAGCACAGATTATGCGTCTGCAGTCAAGAACTACTAGATACTGAGGTACCATATACCAAAAAGCACCCCTTACGAGGTGCTTAATATTATAAAATATAGCGATTTGTGTTAGTTTTAGGCAGCTTTTTTAGCTGGGCCACGACGACTAATGCGTCCACCCTTAGCGCCAGCGATACGTGCTAGAGCTGGGTTTGCCGCGAAACCGCCAGTGTGACCGTTTTGACCGCCCTTACGACCGATTTGAGAGTAGAACTCTTTACCGTACTTAGCACGGTTGGTCTGAGCAGCCTTCAAGCCACCAGCTTTAGTTCCTGACATATTAAACTCACTTTCTGCCCACCAATTACATTTCAATTGCCACCCTTTTTAGGTGCTATATCCATTGTAGCATACTGCTTCCGTTTTGTCAATAGTTTTTATGCAAAAATATTGTATAATATTAGTAATTATGCTTAATTTTGTCCAATATCTTCCCTTTTGTGTCAAGGCGGACTTTTCCGCAGGTTGTGGAAAAACGCTATTGACAATATTCATGAGGTGATATAAAATAGAGATAAGCTTTGAGCAAAACCACTGCGAGGTTGTTCAAAGCTAAACTCCTATTATTGTTATTTAAAAATACCTGCCTATGTGCGGGTATTTTTAAAGTCTGATTTCTTTGACGGAAGTAGTGAGCGCTTCTACTATGTGATTGGCATAGAGAAGGTAGTGATTCAAAAAAGGAGCTAGTACGATTTTAGGCTTGATTTTTCCATCAAGATGCGCTAAAATGATGAGTATAAGATTGCTTTCTAGCAATTTTGGTTCAATATATGGGGTAATAGCTCAGCTGATTAGAGCGCTGCCTTTGCAAGGCAGAGGTCCAGGGTTTGAATCCCTGTTACTCCACCATTTTTATGCAAAAATATGGGGATATAGCTCAGCTGGTTAGAGCGCGTCACTGATAATGACGAGGTCTGTGGTTCAAGTCCACATATCCCCACCATTAGTATAGTTTGAGAAAACCCGCCGGACAAGCCAGCGGGCATTTTTAAAAGGAATCAATTAACTAAAATTTCAAGCAGAATCTCAAGTAAAATCCGACTCGGGATAGCTGAACGTCCGAAGCGTTCATTATAGGGCCCTAGCAGCGTGACACGATGACCGGTACACGGTGTTCCTAGGTTCGGCTCTGATCTAAGTCTGTCAGTTCGACGCCGTAGAACTCCGAACAGTACGCAATGACTTCGGCAATAACCTCATCTTTGCGATGCAGGTGACTCTCGATGATCTCAAAACTGAGCTCGTAGCTCCGAGCATGGATTTCTTCGCTCAGACCAAGGACGTTTTGGCGCAATTGCAGCTCAAGATCCATGATCTTCTCAACACCGATGCCCAGCGGATCCCACCGCTCTGGATTATCGAGAAACATCTCGAAACTCCCGCCAATCAAGCCGTAGCCAACATAAAAATCAGGGGCAATCAGCCGATCGAACACAATGTCGACACGCGCAGGATTCTGGTGGCTGTCATTGATGACAAACCCAGTCGGAGTACCAATAACGCTTGCCTGCTCTGATGTGGATGGTGGTTCGGCTGCGGTTTCATCGGTTGTTTGTCCTGATGCGGGTTCAGTAGTAGTCGATAAGTCGACAGTCCGGGAAGCATCGTCCCCGCCGCAAAAAATCACTACCATAAAGAGAACCACAAAAGCAATAGCGACAAACCCATAGATAATACCTCTCCTATTTTTCATAACCATTTCCTCTCTCGTTTTAAGTCCGGTGGACTAATTTTTGATGGGCGAAACGATTACGGATGTTTTCGCCCCAACTATCTATCAATAGAGGTAGACACTTGGCACGAAAACATCATTTCAGTCAATATTACCATGAAGTGCTTGGCTAAATATGTTATGTACACATAGCCATACTTCTATTTTATCACACTAATGACTATTCGTCAATAGCAAATCACGCTTAATTCTTCCCTGATAGAGGTCTTTACTAAAAAGAATAGTAAGCCCAGCCCGTCAACAGTGGCTGATCTTTGGCGGCTGCTAATTCGGAAACGGTTAGAAATTCGTATCCCTGAGCGCGCAAATCATCAATGATCCCCGCCACCGCATCAACCGTACTCGCGTGAATGTCGTGCATCAAGATAATCGAGCCGTCACGAGTCGCCGATACGACATTACTACGCACAGTAGCAGCATTACGATATTTCCAATCTAAGGGGTCGACTGACCATAGGACTAAAGGCTGTGCCAAGGCGTCTTTTACGGTTTGATTAAACGAACCATATGGTGGCCGCGTAAATGGTGGTACTGTACCAAGAATATCCGTAAAAATCCGATCCATCTCGATAGCCTCGGCGCGCACTTGCGAAAAATTGAGCTTCGTGAGCTGATTGTGATACGGCGTGTGGCTACCGACTTCATGCCCCTCCGCAACTTCCCTTCTCAAAATATCGGGAGAACGTTGCGCCATATTACCCAGTACGAAGAAGGTCACTTTAACCCCCTTTTGTTTCAAAATATCCAGTAAGCGTGGCGTAGTAGCCGCCGACGGACCATCATCAAAAGTCAGAGCGACCAACTTACTCCCAGGAGTCACATTGGGATCTTTGGCTGGATTATCAGGACGTGGCGAAATTGATTGGTCAGGATTTGGCTTAGGCTCGGGCTGAGGAGTTGGTTCCTTGGACGCATCAGAATCTGAACCTCCCGATGAATTCGATTCCGAATCTTTCTCGTCATCAGGCTGATCAGAGCCGTCGTTGTCTTGATCTTCATTCTCATCGTCATTAGTGTCATTATTACCCTCGTCTTGTGAGGTTTCCTCTTTAGACTGACCGCTAAGCTTACTAATTAGGGTAAAACTACCGACCACCAGCGCAGCCACCAAGACTATTCCCGAAACCCAAAAGACCAAGCCGCGTCGATGTCGCTTTTGCTTCACCTCTGGGATCTCACGATCGACCCTTGTCGACTCGGAACCAGCAGAGATTGCCGAATCTAGCTCAGTAGTGACTTGGGTGGCAGGATTCTGCTCTGGTGTTGTCTTGGCTATGATTATTGGAGTAGCAGAATCGCATTCTGAAATAGTATTAGATTCGGTTTGTGGAAGATGGTCCCGCTCCGAGGTAATTCTCTCTGTAGTAGCAGCTAAATCCCGATTTGAGGAAGTATGCTTTTCTTGACGAGGAGAATTCTTGGGATTTTTAGGATTGCGAGATTTCTGAGAACGTCGTTGGATTTTCTTGATATTGTCATTAATCTGCTTTCTCTGTAAATTGGCATTACGATTTTTCTTTTTATGACGATTTTTTATTTTTTGAGCACACATTGCCTAACCCATTCATACATTGCAATTCCAGCTGCCACGCCAACATTCACCGATCGTGTCGACCCAAAGCTCTCAATTTCGCGTACATCATCGACTATTTCGAGGATCTTCGGTGTCAAACCATCACTTTCACCGCCAAAAAGCAGAGTGGTCTGCTCAGCAAAAATCTTATCTGCTAACGGTTTCACCCTATCAGTATGATTCTCAATCGCTACTACTTCCCGACCACGATTTCGCTGATCTTCCATAAAAGCATCAACCTCTGACCAATAAACAGTTTCGATATATTTATCGGTACACATAGCACCACGCCGATTATATTTATGACGTCCAACGATATGAACTTTTGCAACATTAAAATTATTCGCACTACGCACGATCGTTCCCACATTAAAATCATGCGTGACATTCTCTATAGCCACCTCTAGCTGGGTACGTTTTTTGTTCAATTCATCAAAAACTTGTTCATTCGACATCCCTTTATATTCATCCTGAAGATTGCGTGTATCGGTTGTTTTATCAAACTTAGCTCCGTCATTCTCTGCATGTTTGTTTTCGAGGGTCTTTTCCATAACATTATTATAGCACTTTTGAGAGGATACTTATATAAAATCCCCAAACCGAGGTCTGGGGATATGGGGCTGTTCGTGTATGAAAGAGGTAAAAGTGGCCTAGACCGATAAATTACCCCC
>WSMR01000041.1:0-329 GCA_013316435.1 Candidatus Saccharimonadota bacterium
ATCTCTTCGAGTTTCTCGACGATCGAATAAAGCGAAGAAATCTTGAAAACGTCAAAACTATCAATTGCTGCTGCCGTGAGCCGTTCTAGCCCGCCGCCAAAATCAACGTTCTTCTTTTCTAGCTCCGAAAAACTGCCGTCGTCATTACGTTTGTATTGCATAAAAACTTGGTTACCGATTTCCATGAACCGCGCACCGTCACTCGCCGGATGGCTCTTACCATATTTCTCGACATCTTGCCTGTCTTCGCCAAAATCGTAGAAAACCTCCGAATCCGGACCGCACGGGTCACCAAGCGGCGTGGTCTCAATCCCGCCCCCACGACTCCA
>WSMR01000041.1:339-4616 GCA_013316435.1 Candidatus Saccharimonadota bacterium
CGTAATGACGACGGCAGTTTTCCTTGTCATCATAAAAGAAAATCCGCTCGCCAGGCTTAATCCCGCGCTTTGCGCCGTTCTCTGCCGAGCCAATTTCGGCAATTTTCGCCTCGATACCAGCTTCCTTAAAAACCTGTTGCCAAATTTCTGCCGCTTCATTATCCTTAGGGATACCGTATTTTTCATCGCCAATAAAGCAAGTAACGAAAATCTTTTCCGGGTCGAGCTTCAATTCCTTAGTCAAAAACTCAAAAAACCAGCGAATTTGCTCCTCTTTAAAATAATCTCCGAGCGACCAGTTGCCCATCATCTCAAAAACCGTCGTATGGCGCGGATCGCCCACATCATCAATATCCTGAAGCCGCATGCTTGGCTGAGCATCAGCTAGGCGCACGCCCTCGGGATGAGTTTGACCCAGCAAATACGGCAAAAGTGGCTGCATACCTGAGCCCGTAAAAAGCGTCGTCGGGTCGTTTTCGAGCACTAGCGGCGCCGGCGGGATAATTTTGTGCCCATGTTTAACCTGAAAATCTAGGAATTTTTTACGAACTTCATTTGCATCCATATTCGTAATTATAGCATATAAACTCACTATAATCCACCAAGGAAAAGGCCCTACGGGGCTTGTCCATAGGGTCAAATAAAAATGCAATTCCAAAAACTACAATAGCTGGCGTCTCAAGCAAACCTTGCAGATATGGCTACGAATCAGGTAAAACCCGATAATAAAAATCCGCCCAGCGACATAGTAAAGAGCGTAAGATCCGTTTTTCGGTATCTCATGTCTTCATTATAACACACTTACTTGGAAAAATCAAGCATTTTACAATACTTCGCTGTGCTCTTTAGCTATTTAGGCGACAATTCCACCACCTAGGCAAACCTCGCCACTATAGAGCACTGCCGATTGTCCTGCCGCCGGGCGCTTGATTGCTTCCGGAAAGACTAATCTCGTGGAATTTCCCGTCAACTCTAGTCCTGCCGGCAAAAGCGGTGCGCGGTGACGAAGCCGCACCCTTAGTTCCGGCATTTTTGCCGCTTTCTGCGCACTGAAACCTGCTCGCCAATGTATATCCGTAAGTTCCAGCTCACGTGCCCATAGCCCAGGATGGTTCAAATTTTTGGAAACATACACCAAATTTTGCTCCAAGTCCTTGCCAACCACATAGTACGGCAACCCTCCGCCAAGATAAAGACCGTGGCGTTGCCCTAGCGTATAAAACACTGCACCGTCATGATAACCTAGAACTTTGCCGGTCTCCTGTTCGCGAATCTCGCCTGGCTCCGTCTCGAGATAACGCCCGAGAAAATCTTTCATCCCTACTTCACCCACAAAGCAAACTCCCATTGATTCTTTCTTGTTGGCGACATCAAGCCCTTTTTGAAATGCTAAAGCTTTTACTTCGGGTTTTGTCAGTTCGCCTAGCGGGAAAATCGTCCGCCTTAGGGCTTCATCACTCATTCGGTAAAGAAAATAAGTCTGGTCCTTGTTCTCGTCCACGGCGCGCAACAAGGTTTTGGCTGGCAATGTAGAGAAGGAAAGCTCAATATCCTCCTCTAGACCCGTTCGCGCCAGCCTGTCGTTACAGGTGGCTTGCTCACTCCGACCGCCACCCGCTGGTCGCGGAGAGTCTAGAAAAGGAGATAAGCTCTCCCCCTCCGTATCGCCAACACGAGCATAGTGCCCTGTCGCGATAAAATCCGCTCCGCTTTTCAGTGCTCGCTCGTAAAACAATTTAAATTTAATTAGCTCGTTACAAACCACATCCGGATTTGGCGTCCGCCCGGCTTTGAATTCGATCAGCATATAATCAACCACTGCCTGCTTGTAAGCTGCCTCGAAATCCCACACCTCAAAGTCAATATCTAGCCCGACTGCGACCCGCTTCGCATCGGCGAGGTCTTCCGCCCAGGGGCACTTCATGCCCGGAAGATCCTCAGACCAATTTTTCATGTAGACACCGGTAACGTCATAGCCTCGCTCCTTTAGCAGCACCGCCGAGACCGACGAATCAACGCCGCCCGACATGCCAAGAAAGACCCGCCTAGCCATGCGCCCTCCTGGTTCGCGCTAGCTCCTCAGCTACCGCCTCGGCTAGAGCATTCGCAACAACCGGCATCTGCTCGAGTGTATTTGTACTACCAAGCGAAATTCGTAGCGAGCCCGCAATTTCCTCATCACTCAAGCCAATCGACGCAAACACATGTGATTTCGATCCCTTATTCGCTGCACAAGCCGCACCCGTCGAAAGATAAATCTCCTGTTGCTCGAGCTTATAAATTAAGCGCTCCGCATCAATTCCCGGAAGGCAAATCGGCACAAAGTTCGCCAACTGCCGTTTTGGGTTACCAAGATATTTAAGCTCTACTGGATTGACTTTTCCGCCAATCTGTGACACAATAGAAGTATGTGCTAGTTCTCTTTTGAGAGCAAAAGCCATTTCTTGGTATTCTTTGCGATTTCCAGCTAGATGCGCCTTCGCCTCCTCAGCGGCCGCTGCAAAACCAATCACCCCTGGAACATTCTCGGTACCGGCACGTAGTCCTCGCTCTTGACCACCACCATATTGCAGAGGTTTAAGTCGCACTCCGTGCGCCACATAGAGTGCACCTACCCCCTTAGGTCCGCCAACTTTGGCTGCATTTAGAGTCAGTAGATCCACGCCAAGGCGCGCAACACTAATATCAATCAAATTTAGCGCCTGCGAAGCGTCGGAGTGTAAAAACAGCGGTGTTTTGATGCCGCGCGCGCGACGATCCAAACGCACCTCACGCAAAATTTCTGCGATTTCGGCTAGTGGCTGAATAGTGCCAAGCTCATTATTCGCCAGTGCCACCGAAACCAATTCAACCTCATCTGTCAGCTGCGCACGCAAATTATCAAGATCGATTGTTCCAGCCTTATCTACATTAATTAGACCATAATCAAACTGTTTCGCCGTCTCGAGTACCGCTGCGTGCTCAACCTTACTAATTAGAACCTTTCCACGCGCCGCCGTAAAAGCTAGCTGGATTGATTCCGTTGCGCCCGAAGTCATCACAAGATCAACCGACTTTGCGCCAATCACCTGCGCTAGGATCGCTTTAGCATTCTCATAAGCTTCACGAACTCGTTTTGCGGGTAAATAAGGTGCCGAAGGATTAAAAAACTGCTCAGCAAAATAAGGCAGCATGGCTTGAAGCGCCTTAGGGTTTACGGGGGTAGCAGCAGCATGATCAAGATAAATCATATTTCTATTATACCATATCTAAAACGAAAAGCAAAACCCTGACCGGAGCCAGGGTTGGTGGGATTAAAAATTATTTTCAAGTTACAGGAAATGGGGGCAATACTCACCCTTTGGTTCTTTTTGCTCGCGCCTGGCGAGCGCCTTTGACGTAGGAGTCTGTAAGAGGACTTCTGAGATTCGGACCTGACCCATGCGCTACTTCTTTTGATACCTCTGCAGCCTTGCGCAGCTCATCATAACGATTGCTGGCTGCTATTTCGGCGCCCAAATAGGCTTTCTGAAGCACCTCACGATACGCACGTACGACAGCCAACGAAATGCCAACGGCAGACAGAAGCATCACCGATTCAATAAAGAATATTCCCACTGAACCCATAAGCAACCGTGGTATGGCGTACCGTATCCAGCAACCTATCAGGAAAATGGCTACCACTAATCTGACAAGAATCTGAACCATCTTCATCTTGGATAAAGCCTCTTTTTTCTCTTTGGCGTATTCCTCCTTGAAGATCTTATCGAGAACCTGATCGTCCCCGCAGGCTTCTTTCATAATTTTCTTCCTGCGCCTGATTTCCCGTGTCTTCTCCGGTGGTAACAGAACCTGCCCCCATAGGAAATTACTAATCTTCGCCTTCATTGCGACACCTCCTTTATGTGCTTGTCCAGTGCTTAATCCCAAAACACCGAATCATACTTCCATTATAGCACACATTAGTAGAAAAGTCAATACTAACCCTGCACTTTTGGCATATTCCGCAAGTACCACCTCTGTTTTAGAGGACTTGCGGTTTCTCCTTGCGGTAGCCGACTAGTGACATAATCAGCCAAATAATCATTAACGCCAGCACAATCGCAACTAGCACAATCAACCAAAGTGGGCAAAGCAAAACCACTTTCTCCGTGACTAGCTCTTCGTCAAGATAAGAAATCGTATGTTTGACTTTAAAAAGCCCTATCTGCGGCGCGTCTTTCCAAGACATCTTGAAAGTGCGTGCCGTACCCGGCAATACCGTCGCGCTGGTTGTCCCTACTGGATAACCCGCATCA
>WSMR01000042.1 GCA_013316435.1 Candidatus Saccharimonadota bacterium
ATATTATGAACTTCGTCAGCTTAATTTGGCTATTAATGGTAGATTGAGAAAAAAGTTGTCTTAGAATTTCACTTTTAAGAAAATCGATTTTTGTTTGTTCAGATTTTTCGTACTTGTCCTTCAGTGTTTCAGATGACATAGAGAAAAAAGAGATTGTTTTTATCCTTAGTTTATGTTTAAAGAGTAGCCTACCTGATTTAATTTTTGCATCGCTAAGCTGCTTAATTATGCTACTTTTACCGGACCCATAACCGCCCATTAAAGCAATAGTATGAATGCTATCATTATTTATGGCTCGACCGAGCTCATCGACATAATATTTATGCTCTTCTGCATGAATTTCTGGCGTCAGAGGTTGCAAACCGCCACTATGCTCCTTGCTAAATTTTTGCTGAATCCATTCCAACATGTTCTTATTATATCACTTTATAGGATATAGTCAATAATGCTGTCCCTCCTCAAGAAAAACTGTTAAGGCCGAGCGAACTACGTCCGACCATGATACAATCAATATTAATATTAGAGAAATGGCGGATTGATTATGACTAGATACAGAATCAAAGTTACATACCTTTCGACGGTTTTTGAGCGTGGGGAATATCGTTGTTACAAATATACGGTGCGTATAACAGTGGGGCCCGAATATTCTATGCGAAGAATTGCATCAGAGGTCATTAAATCATCGTTCGGGAAGATACCAAACTGGTTAGAAAAAGTTAATGACGATCAGCCAATAAGCATATATTTGGACGGTAGATCGGCAGAAGAAAAACGATCCATGCCATATGGAATCGGTTATGATTTAAGAGATAATGGGAATGTAATATTTCTGAATGAACGCCAATATGAACCGTTGAGTCACGACTGGACATATCGAAAGATACTGGAGTTAAACAAGGCTGGTTATATATCCGGGGATGTAAAACATATTATCGTAGAGACGCCGCGCGGGCTCGGTGGACCAGGCGATATCGATTTAAGTATTTTAATTGCTGATATGCTGGCTTTTATTGGTGTATTTTCCACTGTAGAGGGAGTGATGCAACTCAAGGACCGTTTAATCAGCGCGATAACTTACCGCAAAATGGTGAAAAGTTTTAAGACTAATGGTCTATATAGCCTGAAGCAGATTAGGCTACTACTTGATACGAATAAAACCTGGAAAACGCAGAAAGTGATGCGGGCATTATCCGTAAAACGGAATATGGCTGTAGCGATTTTAGAAAAGTTGGGGTATAGCAGGGGCGATAGGGGAGTATGGAGATTTGACGATACATTGGCTGAATCGCTGAAGCTACGGGAAAAATGGCTAGAACAAGAGCAGAACGAAGAAGAAAGAATTAGTGAACTAATCATGAAGAGCTTTGAAGAAGTAGTACTTGGTCAATCCCGCTAGTTATTGTTGCTCCATCTCTCACCCCTCCCGTACCACACAGCGAACGGCAAAACCGTACCCGCGGTAAGCACTATCTTGAGCTATGGCAGTTGTCGAGTTTGTATATAAATAGTATCCGAATGCGGGTGCAGCACTGAGATTTGACCACCAATCTCCGCCTCCAGTTCGATTTCCACTATTTCCTGACGAAGGCAAGTAGTAGCCCGTACGGAGAAAGTATGCTTTCTAGTTTTCTTTTTGACTTTTTATGGTACAATTATGGCAGGGGATTTCAGGGTGTGGCGCAGTTGGTAGCGCGCGCGGTTCGGGACTGCGAGGTCGTCGGTTCAAATCCGATCACCCTGACCACATTTGACGATTATTACATAAATGGAAAAACTTTTAGAAATATCGCAGGGTTTAGTGGTCGCTATTCCTGTAATTGTCTTCTTTTTTGCTCCAATAGCATTTCTCATTTTCATAAGTGTCGCTATGATAAGAGGCTTAAGTAAGCCGGTAAAATCACACAGTGGGGTGCGGAGCTTTTCTTCGTCTATAAGAATAGAAGAGTCAAGATTGTCATATAAGTATAGAGGTAAGGCCCACATCATGACGCGACGGGAGGAGGAATTTTTTCGAACGTTAAATGATATTTTTGGCAAGAAGTGCTATATTATACCGCAAGTTCACCTGTCATCATTACTTAATCATAAAGTAAAAGGACAGAACTGGAAGGGAGCATTTGCACATGTTAATGGTAAATCTGTTGATTACGTATTACTTCGTAGTAAAGACTTGAGCGTATTATGTGCCGTAGAGCTTGATGATTCAACGCACGGTAAGACTAGTCGTATTGAACGCGACAGGGAAGTTGAACGATTATTGAATGATTCTAATATTCCTCTGGTACGATTACGTAATCCCGGGAGTATGTCAAAACAGGAGATAGTTGACATTTTCGCGAAGACAATCAACGAAAAATAGCTGAGTATATAAAAAGAGCGATCAGGCGTGATAGAATTAAGTAATCGGGGCTTGGCGCAGCGGTAGCGCGCACGTCTGGGGGACGTGAGGTCGCCAGTTCGATCCTGGTAGCCCCGACCATAGTTTTGTTAATGATATTATAGGAATATTACCGGTGTCGAAGGTGTCAGTTAATCCTTGGCTTAAAGTCGCTAAACAGAAGAATCCGCCATATTTAGCTGCATGTGACAGAGATATTAAATTAGCTGATTTTTATAATCTTCGCGTAGAGCTTTTGCCTCAGCCGTATTTTGGCAATGTTCTGTCTGCTAAAGTTGTTTGTTTACTACTTAATCCTGGATGTTCTAGAACTGAGGATAATGTAGAGCTAGATTGCCATAGGCTTCAGCAAGCGCTGCGTAACAATTTAGACCTCGCTACCTCGCGATTAGTTCACCTTGATGATGAGTTTGAGTGGGCGAGTGGTGGCCGGTGGTTGCGACAAAAAGTTTTGAATCCGTTATCTATGCACGGTGTTACGCGCGACGATTTGAATCGTAATTTTGCTATTATTGAATACTTTCCATATCACTCGAAAACCTTTGATGCGAACCTTGCTCAGCCTTTAGGATCGCAGCAATTTGGGTTCGATTTAGCTCGTCAAGCCATGAAGAATCGGGCGATAATTCTCTTGATGCGCGGCAGAAAGCTATGGCTTCGGGATGTGCCAGAGCTGGTTGCTTACCAAAAAACTAGGAATCGTATTGCGCCACATAGTATGCGCAATGTATTTTTGTCCGAGAAGAATCTTGGCGAAAGGCAATTTGCAAGAGTGATTGAGGCATTGAAGGTTTAGAGCATGTCAAGAGTAGAAGGTAATTGCGCTAGACTGGAGCAGAATTTTGAAAAGTTAATTATTAATCGGAGCAAGTTTTGCGGTTTCGATGAGTATTTGACGGAAAATCCTGATTTTAAGTTTCCGAAGATTACTGAAGATTTATTAGAACCTGATACACAATGCTTTATATCTATTCCGGGTATGTTCGGTGGCTTTGCGTATTATCTTGAGGAAATGGGCGATAAGTTTGTGCTATACGCTGAACAATCCAGTCGCATGAATCACGATAGCAATGATTATTTATATTTTGAGATTACCGAAAGCGGAGGCAGAATACTTAAAAGTAAAGAACGAGAGATGGTGCGGAAAAAGTTTTGCGAGCTGGCCAAGAAAGCCCATGAGAAGCATTTACAAAAGCTAAAAGCAATGAGAGAAAGCGAAAGAGCAATATGAACCCAGCGAGTGAAAATAGTGTTACCATTATGAAATATAAATCTCCGGACGGAGTGTATGATTTTAAGTGTCTTGATAAGTGGAACGTGGCGGACGAAGTAGAACGACTAGACGCAATGATTAAAGAAAAGCAAAAACTAGAAGCTGAGGGTTATGAAGTTCTATGGATCAAGACTTTGCCGATCTTTGATTTGTAGCAACGCCACCTCGGCTAAACGGCAAATGAGCGAATAGTTTTTGTAGGGCGTAACTGCTAGTTGTAATGCTAGGAGTTATATTTTTGTACTTTACATTTTTGACATTTCTGACGATAATTGCTGTTATGAAACAATTATCTCCAAAGTCAATCACGGCTATGAAGTATTTAGGTACTGACGGAGAATATCACTATGTCGAAGCGAACGACATTACTTTTCCTGGTCTTGAAGATAGACTAAACTATTTAAGCCAATTGGAGTATAAACTTTGGGCTGATGGAGAAATTGTTGAGCATATATGGACGAGAACATCGAGTAATTGCGAGGTGGAGTCTTAAATGACGTTGATAAATGAGAATTGGAAGTCTAACTTTTATAAGTATGAGAAAGTAAGACATATTAGTAAATGCGTAAGGCGAAATGCTAAATCAAGTTTTTTATCGCATTAAGCGACATGAAGGGCAAATTTTTATCTTCAAAAAGACTTATTACTTCCTTTCTTGATATTCTCCCGTCTCCTGAATTATACTTTGTGACAATGTTCCAAAGTTCCTGATCTCTAGCTATAGGTATAGCTAGAGAGATGTCAAACCCTAGTTTTATAAGTTCAACAACCCTGTCATTATCAGTTC
>WSMR01000010.1 GCA_013316435.1 Candidatus Saccharimonadota bacterium
AACTATTACCGCGGAAACGGTTTTGCTGTTCGCTGTGTGGTACGGGAGGGGTGAGGGTTAAACCTTAAAATCCTTGGTCCTCAGGTCCGAGTAGTATCTCCCGCTTTCAGCAATAAATTTTAGCACACAATAGTTCGGATCAGTCTTCCCTTCCTTATAATATATAGTATCGCCAGCTCGCCAAATTGAATCTTTGGTTGCTTGGTCGGTTAGGATCTCCATTCTACCTTTTAGCATCACGCCGGTATATTTAATTAGCCCTTTGTGATAAAAATAAATGCTGGCTTTAGAATTGTGACGGTACTGCTGAACTTTCGCAGAAGATGTATTGGTCGAAAAATAAAACTTCCTGAGGCTGATACGCTTTCTTGGTTTTAGCATTGCGCGTACATTAGGAAAGCCTTCGCTGTCAACCGAACAAATAAAACTTACCCTTTGGCGGTCAATGAATTTCTCGATTTTTGATAAGTCCATGACTAGTGACATATATCACCCTTCCTTATAATTATTATGGTTATATCATAGCACAAAATATCTAAGGCTATTAAACTCCCCTTTACTTCTCCCGTGTCCGTGATTAATAATTGGAACTCAATCTGGCTCGTATGGAGAAAGTTGAAGGAATTTGCCCTGAAACAGGGCTATTTTGTTTACATTGGCAATATTTTGTGATAAAATAAGTGATATTATGGCAAAGAAAAGTAATACTAAGCGAAAATTGGTCGGGCTCGTCTCTGAAGAGTCGGGTGTGCGTGCGTATTATACCAAAAAGAACACTATGAATACTCCGGATAAGCTTAGCTTACGCAAGTATGATCCAGTTCTGCGAAAGCACGTCGTTTTCACCGAAACCAAGAAGAATCTTGGTCGCAACGAGGTCAAGGAAAAGAAACGCTAATCGCGAAATCTTTTAGAATGCCGGGAGTCTATGTATGTTATGCACGACGCTCGGCATTTTTGGTGCAACTATCTTTATCTAAGCACTGGCTGCACTATCCCAACCTCTCGTCACCCCAGCTCCTTCTACTCAATCACGACTCGGCGATGCTTGGTTCGTTTTGGGCGTGGATTTTGAGCTTTTTCCGGCTTTTTCTTGTCTTTGCCGGATTCGTTTGCAGCATCTTCAACTAGTTCTGCTTCCGGTAGTTCAGTCAAATCAATTTCTACTCGCGCATATCTATCCAGCGCAGCATCTTCGTCGTTATCGGCCTCGATTGGCTTGCCAAATGTAACACCACCAAAAATCGTATCCGGAGCCGGAGTTTTTGGCTTATTGGTGGGCTTTCCGGGTGTAAGATCAACGGTATGCTTTGCATTCTCTTTGATATTCTTGCTTTCTTGTTCTTTTGCACCACTTTTTGTCGTAGGCTCGTCCTCGCTCTTTGGCCTTTTCGTATTTTTAACACGGTGGACTTTAATCGCAAAATCATCCATTTCCTTGGGCGGATCAACTCGACTTGGACCGGCGGTTTCTGCTAGCTCGGCCGGGCGGGGCATAAGACTGAAAACTTTTTGCCCAAAATTAGTCAGAATTTCTGAAAGCTCCGCGAGTTGCGGTAATTTGACCAGGCTTTCGGTTTCGTTTCCCGTTTTGCTACTAATCCCCGTCACGTAATCAAGCACCGTCAGGCGACTAAAATCACGGACTACGCTTTCATTTTTGGTTTTCTGAACTTGGTCGCGCAGCGTATAGAGCGTCTCTTCAAATTTAGTTTGTTCAGGGCTATTCAACCCTTCCGGCGGACAATAACGAATCTTCTTTGCGAGCACGATACCGTCGGTCGTTTTTGGATGCAAATTACGTCGCATAATGGTAGTTTTGATAGAAATTTCGGCCTTAGGCTGACTTGAGCCAATTGCCTCAAGTGCATTATAAAAACGATTTTGCGAGACTGACAACCACTCGGAAATTAGGGTGTCGAAAAACTTGATAATTCCTTGCTCTCGCAGTCGCCGGAAAATAGTCGTGTCAAGACAAAGGTTAATCAAGTCTCCGCGCAAAAATTCTAGATCCAATTCCTTTTGAAACTTTGGTAACGAAAAAACTTTTTGACCGGTTTTGTCGTCAAAATCCATAATGCTATCCTTCGCCTGCAGAACTGCACTCGAAAATTTAGTATTTTGGCAAATTAGTCGCAGATCTTTGCAACCTTTAGCCTCATAAACTCGATTTGGCGTGCGCCAGTCAAGTACAGATTCTGCTTCGCCAATCAATACCCCGCTATAACCGGATTTTTCTGCCCATTTGGCAATTTTGTCATTGTACATTAGCTCCGGCATGGCAAAAGTTGAGCACTCAATGCCGAAATAATCACGGATTTTCTGATTAAAAAGTTTGATTTGAGCTTCAAATTCTGCTTGGTCATAAAACCAAGCTAGCGAAAAATCATAGGGTAAAGCGACAATTTGGACTCGCCCAAGATTAATTAACTTTTTGAGGCGCTGAATTAGCTCCGGATTGTATTTTTCAGCTTGGTCGAACCATTGACCAGAAACGCCGAGTGAAATTTTGAACTCAGGAAATTTTTGGCTATTACGCTCTAGTAATGCAAAAAAAGGTTGGTATTCAGTTTCGTTGGCGCGAGTGAAAGTTTCGGCGTCATGAAATAGATCCGATTTGTGCTTGCCGGATAAATTCAACTGATGGGGTAGATGTAACTGAAAGTACAGATGCAATATGCGCACGAAAACCTCACTTATTAACCATTACTACCATCATATCATAAATCTCGCTTCTATGGTAAAATGTAAGCATGAAAAAGGAGCTGCCCGAAGATCTCGGTGCATGTTTGCTAGTTGCAGCTATGAGGGTTGGTGGGCGCCTAGCTAGTCTTGCGATGATGGTCGTGTCTGTGCTGTTGTGGAAAGAATAGTTTGAACTCCAGTCAGTAAATATTATTTCTCTCCTCTCACCTCCCGACGCAGCGAAGAGCGAGACCGAGGCCACGAGCGTAGTAATTCTGAGGTTTGACACCGGAGCTATAGAAGTACAGGTAGTAAGCATCCGTACCGGAGAGCGCCGTACGCGACCAGTAGCTGCCGCCTGACCCCTCAGGGTACAGCGAGCCCGACGCGTTGCCGTAGTAGCCAGTGTAGACAAAAGCGAGAGGAGACTGTCTCTCACCCCTCCCGTACCACACAGCGAACGGCAAAACCGCGCCCGCGGTAATAGTTATTCTGAGGGTAGACAACCGTCGGATCCGTAGCCAAGTAGTGACCGTAAGTAGCAGAACCAGCAGTGGTAGACCACCAGTGGCCATTTGCGATGCGTCCGTTGATGAAGCCACTCGAGCGATAGTAGTAGCCCGTACGGAGAAAGTTGAGAGTGTTGCTAAAGCAAAAAGGACCACGTAGATCCTATCGTGTTCTGCTTGCCAATCATAAATAAAAAAACAGGCTCTTTTGCCCGTATTCTTCTTGTGGAGCCGTGTGTCAGACTTGAACTGACGACCTGCCGCTTACAAGGCGGCTGCTCTACCAACTGAGCTAACACGGCATCAATATTTTTATACTAACAAATCTTGCCAAAAACTGCAACATTTGCTACAATAATACCATTGCTGGAATCGTCTAGTGGCAATGACAAGAGACTGTAAATCTCTCGGCTTCGGCCTTCGTAGGTTCGAGTCCTACTTCCAGCACCAGGATAATAACCCTAGTTTCACTGGGGTTATTATCTTTTTAGACATTTTGTTAGTCCCCCTCCCGTACCACACAGCGAACGGCAAAACCGTACCCGCGGGAATCGATAGTCTGAGGGCGGACATATGTCGGGCCCGTACCTAAGCTGTGACCGTGCGTGTCAGAACTAGAAGTCACAGACCACCAGTGCCCACGTTCTGTGCGTACCCAAATAAGCCCAAAAGATCGGTCATATACGCCCGTACGGAGAAAGTTGAAGGAAAGATGGCAAAAGGATATATTGGTCACTTTTCCAATCTGTAGATTCTACTGCTTTTTGCAGTACTATTGTCATTTTTATCATTTTTTGAACATATTTTGCTGTATTTGGGCATTTAGAGGCTAATTAAGGGATTTTAGCTTTTTCGCGTGGTAGGGTAGCCATAAGAAGTTTGTAGCGATCCTAGGGCTTCCTAAGCATGGCCAAGAATTTAATAAATTACCCCCCTTCTCCGTACGGGCAACTACCTTCGCTCGGATGGCTTCATCCTCGACCGCGTCACAAATGGGCCCTGGTGGTCTACTACTGCTGGTTCTGCTACGGACGGTCACCTCTTGAATACGTACCCGACGAATATCTCCCCTCAGGATAACCGTTCCCGCGGGTTCGGTTTTGCCGTTCGCTGTGTGGTACGGGAGGGGTGGAAGCTAAATCTGCTTCCTACGCGTCGCTGGGCGTTTGCGTGGCGGTACGGCATTTTTCTTAGCAGCTCCGCGCGGAGCCGGACTAGATACTCCCGTTGCGGGTTTCCCTGCGCCCCCCCGTGTTGTTCGAGCGGTTTTTGTAGCTCCTCTTGCTGCCGCTCTACTATTACTTCTTGTAGCTCCTCTTGCTGCCGCTCTACTATTACTTCTTGTAGCCGTACTTCTAGTTGTTTTTCTACTTGACGCCCTAGCGCTTTCGGCGATTTGCTTCTCGATTCGTGCGGTAATGCTAGCGAGCGCCTCGGTGTCACCCATCGCCTCATAAATCGCCAAAATTTGCCGCAAAGTATTTGTACTATGGTCAAGCCTATAAGCTTCCTCTAGCGCATCAATCGCAGCCTTATTTTGACCTAGCTTTTCGCGAGCCTTCGAGAGCGCAATATAACGCGCTGGCACGCTATTTTCCAGCTCAATTGCCTGCTCGAATGCCATTGCGGCTTTTTCGTAAGCACCCGTCTCGAGGTAAATTAGGCCCACGTTGTGCAGCGAAGATGGATTATTATCCAGCGACTGAGCAATTTCGAAACATTCAATTGCTTCATCAAATTTCTGCTCCTTGGCATAAAGAATCCCGAGGCGGTTATAAGCTGCAGCGTTTCGTTCATCAAATTTGAGAATTGTGAGCAGCGCTTTTTCAGCGCGCAGCGGCTTATGATCGCGCATTGAAGTCTGTGCCGCCGTCCAAAGTCGCTTCATTTGAACATCATAGCGCGCATTATGCTGCGGCTCGGCTGGTTTTTTCTGCAAAAGCGGGTATAAAAAGGCCACAATAACGGCCACAAAAGCGATAAATGCTATGCCAAACATATTACAATTTTAACATAAACTCGCTACAATGTGGAGTTTGATGTGTCCGTTTTGCTGAAGAGCTTCATAAAGTTGTAGAAATTTGGGGATTTTGCTGAGAAAAGCACGATTTCCGGTCTTGAGGTAGGATTTATAGAGAATCTCGATAGCCGCGCCGGTACTATCGAGCGCGATTTGTCGAGGTTGCGGCTTGCTAGTTGCAATTTTGGCGGCAATATTTGGCAAATCTAGCGTCTTAGCAGCAATCAGCGTCTTAGCAAAGTTCATGATTTTGGAGCTATAATTTGGTACCGCATCTAGCTGACCGTTAGTTCGTGGAATAAAAACTTGTGCTCGTGAAAGAATAGTCGGTAGCAAACTCGCTGGGTTTTCGGTCGTGAGGACAAAATGACAGAATTCTTTTGGCTCTTCAAGCGTTTTGAGAAAAATATTTTGCACTATGTCACTCATTTTGTCGGCTTCTTTGATGATAAAATAATGACTATCGGTCAGTTTTTTATCAGTGAAGCTCAGAAATTCACGTAAGGCTTCCGCGGAAATTAGCCGCGTTTTACTTTTGGTATCTTCGGGCTCTAAAACTAGCGTTGCCGGGATTTTTAGGTCGGTTTCTCCAGGAACAACAAAAATTGCGCAACTGGTTCGGGCGGCAATTTGCGGAATTTCCTCCATTGAGTCAAAAAACATTTGCTAATTTTGCTCCAAATACTCTATAAATTCCGCTGGCAACTCTGCCTCAAAGACTTTACGCTCGTTCCCCGCTTTGCCGGGAATAGTAATCTCGAGTTTGCCTGCGTGTAGCATTAGCCTTGGCGCTTTGCTCTCAGGATTATAAACCGGATCGCCGGCAATCGGCGTGCCAAGATATTTAAGATGCACGCGCAGCTGATGCGTGCGCCCCGTGGTCGGTTTTAGCTCTAATAGTGACCGTTGGTCATTTTTCTTGATAACTTTGTAGTATGTTTGGGAACTTTTGCCGTTTTGGTCGACGATAAAAGTTGTCGGGTGCTTGAGATTGCGGGCAATCGGCAGGTCAATCAAGGCCTCGTCGAGCTTGGGATGACCATCGGTGATTGCGTAATAAGTTTTATGGGTTTTGCGGTCTTGGAATTGCTTGCGTAGCATTTTTTGCGTCTCGGCGTCCTTTGCTAGAATCACCACACCGCTGGTATCACGATCTAATCGGTGCACCAGCAAACCGTAATCCTCAAGCGTCGCCTCAGGGCAATATTCACCTTTCGCCATGCTGAGTAGCCCCGCTGGTTTATTCAAAACTAGTACATGCTCATCTTCGTAGATGATTGGCGGGTGCTCGGGCTCATAGCTGCGCTTTGGCACACTTAGCTCTAGCTTCGCCTCCGGTGAAACTTTAGCGTTGGGCTTTAGAACAACTTCTCCATTAACTTTCACGAATCCACTGCGAATAAACGTCTGCAAGCTTGAGCGGTTATACTCCGAGTGCTGTTCGACCAAGAGATGGTCGAGGCGTACTTTCTGATTTTTTTTGGCTTCTTCAGGCAAAGTCGTATCGCCATTGATTACGCGCGATAAGTCGGGTTTGCTGAATCTTTTCCCAGTGCGAATCATCTTAGAGCCCTACGCACTCCTGGACTTTGCGCAACTTATCGTTCGCCGTTTTATTGGCATACCCTTCGCCTTTTTCGAGCAATTGCATGATCTCATCGTCGGAAATCTCACCTACTCTAGTTTGGAAAGCCTCTAGCATAGTCGCAACGCTTTCGGCAACTTTTTGCTTGAGGTCGCCATAGTGCGTCTCGCCGGCCCAAGTTGAAATGACGTCCTGGAGCGGTAGATTATTTACTAGCGCTTCAATTTGCAGCAAATTCGAAATTCCCGGCTGATTCATCATATCAAATTGAATCTTGCCAACCGAATCGGTTGTTGCAGACATAATTTTCTTGCGCGCGGCAGCTGGATTGTCACTGAGCATGATTTTGCTATTTTCGCTGCGACTGGATTTACTCATTTTCTTTTGTGGATTTTGTAGATCACGCACCCGAATACCTTCATCGCCTCTACCATCGGCCATAAATTCGGCTTGTTTTTTTGGTGTAGCGGGCAAAGTAAAGATTTCGCCGTAATTATGATTAAAACGCTCTGCGAGTCGGCGTGTTAGCTCAAGGTGCTGGAATTGGTCTTCACCAACCGGCACGTAAACTGCATCATATAATAATATGTCTGCCGCCATCAAAACCGGATAATTAAAAATTCCCACATTGACGCTATCTTTACCGTCGCTTTTATCTTTGAACTGGGTCATGCGATTTAGCTCACCCATCGTGGCGGTGCAATCAAGAATCCAACAAAGCTCCGAATGCGCCGGCACGTGTGACTGGCGGTAAAAATGTACATTTTGATTGATTTTGAGCCCAGCCGCAAGATAAACTTTAAGTGAACGAACGAGGTTTTGTTTGAGATTTCCATCAACTTCCGAAATAATTGAATGAAGATCGGGCACAAAAATATTGATTTGCGACTTTGAGCTGTATTTGTTGGCAAGGCGTACCATTGGCAGTAGCGCACCGAGGTAGTTACCGAGCGTAAATTCGCTATTGACACGCAAGCCAGTAAGAATTGTTGGATTATTCATATGTATATTATAGCATGCCGAACAGGCTGCTACTAACGAATCGTCAGGCGCTGTGCACTGAAGAAAGAATTTATCCTGCCTGCTTACGGTGTGCCAGCTGATAATGTTGCCAAATCAGGGTCGAATGAATACTGATGTTATCAGCCAAACGAATACTATTCGTTTGATATTCGTTTACTAGATGATCGGGACTATTAAACTCGACCGTGTAGATATACGTATCGCTACTAAGTTCGGTTTTCATTTGTACGCAGATTTCACCAATATCGGTTATAATTTTAATACTCTGATTTTCCATCAATAATCACCTCCCCAAGGTGTTAGTTTTTTAAGTTGCGTCCCCCTAGTCCAATCTGTTCTTATCTTAGCATATTTTGGGGTAAAACTATAGTTGTGAATGGGCGCGCTCCATGCTATAATTTCTGCATGGGGTATTAGCTCAGTTGGCTAGAGCGCTTCAATGGCATTGAAGAGGTCATGAGTTCGAGTCTCATATACTCCACCATAGTTTAGAATTAGAGCTAAAATGGTCATTTGACCACTGTAAAATATGAGTTGGATCCGTTTCAGAATTGCTTGTCATTTCAGAAACGGCATTTTTGATTGGAATTAGGTATTTAACAGGGGTAAATATAACGGTTCGATCCAAAAGTTTGAGTTCTGCTCCAAGTGCCTTCATTACATAACGCATTCGTTCAGGATCCCCACTATCAAAGTCCTCCTTAGCATAGCGAGCAAACATAAAAGCCTGATCAGCATATTTTCGCCAATCTTTGACTGCAGTTTCTACGGTATTAATATTCTTCTCTAGCTCGTCAATCCTAGTCTGGATTTTCTCTGATTCTTCCATAAACCAGGCTTGATCTGTCAATTCTCCAGTGTAACGCATTCGGCGTAAACCATCGAGCTCACTGCGTTTTTTATCTTGTTCCTTCTTAAGTTCCTGAAGTCGGTTGTCGCGTTCATTTACACGTTGCTGTTCTTCTTCCCAATCTTTTGCATAGTGCATTAATGATGCTGTTAATTACAGTATCAGTTTTAAAATGGATTGGACACTCTGGAATTCCAGAACACTCTTGTTCTATCTCTGCTTCTGTAAGAATTGAATATGTGTTGGTTTGAGGAATTGCAACAAAAAGAACTTTGCTAATTTGTGACATATCTATAGGCCAGAGCACTGGACCATTACCATTCTTCTATTTTGCCATTCCAGAAGTGTTCCTTTCTGTTATTATAACAGATTATTTCTATATTGCAATATAGGTAGTTAAGTGATATAATGGTATTGTTCAAACTTTTCAAAAATTTAATTTTAGCCAGGGGATGGAGCCGAGAACTCCATTTCAAACTAAAAGTACAGCCACGTACTAGTACTTGGGTTTGAAGCCTTGGCTACGAAAAGTTTGAACAGCCTGTACGTGGCTGTATTTTTGTTATGGCCTCGACAGAACTGTTCAAACTAAACGAGGCTTCAAAATGAGTAAATTCGACTACAATGTCGGTGAGTATATCATTATATATGCTTATGCTCTGCCGAATGTAATAACCCATATTGGACATCTGAAGATTGGTAAGGCAAGTATAAAATTTTCAGATTATGCCAATGCTGAGAACAAAGACAATGCCGTTGAGATGGCGGCGCGCGCACGGATCAAGGAACAACTTGGCACGGCGGATTTAAATTACGATTTGGTGTTCTGCGACCTTGCTATCGATCAAGGTGGTAAGTCGTTTATGGACCACGAGATTCATAGCATTCTGCAGCGTTCTGGCTTTCCAAAAGTTCAACACACCGAAGAAAAGACTAATGGTGAATGGTTTGCTGTCAGCCTAGAAACAGTCAAGAATGCTTTTGAAGCCGCTAAACACAACCGCAAATCGCTTAATCCGAATGAAATTATTGCCGAATCCAACGAGATTAATTTTCGCAAAGGATCACAAACTAAGGCTATTGAGAAAACCATAGCTGCCATTGAAAAAGGTAAGAAGCATTTTCTCTGGGATGCTAAGATGCGCTTTGGTAAAACTCTGACTTCCCTAGAAATCGCTCGTTGTATGAATTATGGCAAAGTCTTGATTATTACTCACCGCCCAGAAGTGAATAATGACTGGTTTAACGATTTTAACACTTTGTTTGCTGGGACTTCTTATCGCTTTGGATCACGCAATAAAGGTGAAGATATTGCCAACTTGCAGAAACGCTGTATTCGGAAGCCAGATGGAACTTGCGAAAATCCATTCGTATATTTTGCTTCCATTCAGTATCTTCGTCACCAAGTTAAATCACCAGAAAAGCTTGCCATTCTCCGCGAGGATTGGGATATGTTAATCATTGACGAGGCAGATGAAGGCGTTAAGACTGCGCTAGCTGATGAGACTATTAGCCAAATTAAGCGAAACTTTACTTTAATGCTTTCTGGCACACCATTCAATCTTCTCGAAGATTATAACGATGACGAAATCTTTTCCTGGGACTATACTTCTGAGCAAGAATTAAAAGCAAAATGGGACGAGCTTTACCCAGATGAGCCAAATCCGTACTATAAATTACCTCGGCTTTCCATTTATACTTATAAACTCGACAAATATCTTGGTACGAGTGAATTTGAGAATTTATATGATAAGGCTTTTAACTTCAAGGAATTCTTCCGTACTGACCAAGGCGGTAATTTTATTCACGAAAAATATGTGCGCAAGTTCCTGGATTTAATTACGACTTCATCGGAAAGTAATTTTCCGTATTCGTCAGTTGAATTCCGAAATAATTTGCGGCATACGCTCTGGATTGTACCTGGAGTCAAAGAAGCACGGGCATTAGAAAAACTATTACGAGAACATCCGATATTCGGAATGAAAGATAACGCTGGTAAGTATTATTTCAATATTGCAAATGTTGCTGGCGATGGCAACGAGGAAGTTGCGGAAAAAGAATCTCGTAAGCTAGTAAGAAAAGCCATTACAGACGATCCGCTGAGTTCATACTCTATTACAATTTCCTGTGGCAAGATGACACGTGGCGTTTCCGTTCCTGAGTGGTCGGCCGTATTTATGCTAAGCAATACAAGCTCTGCTAGTACATACCTACAGACAATCTTCCGTGCACAGACACCTTGGGAATATGAGGGTATTTTAAAGACTGAATGTTTTGTTTTTGATTTTGCACCTGATCGTACGCTAAATGTAGTAGCGGAAACGATGAAAATCAAGAAAAAATCTCCTACCAAAGAAGAAGTTAAAGAAGCTACTGGTAAATTCCTTAACTTTTGTCCTGTCATTTCCGCAACCGATGGTAAGATGGAGGAATTTTCGACACAGAGGCTGCTTCACGCTATTAAACGAGTGGCAATTCAAAAAGTTACGCGAAATGGTTTTGATGATAATCGGCTTTATAACTTGGAGAACTTGTCACGTTGTACTGATGAAGAGCTAGCGGATTTTGCCGAGCTTAATAAAATTGTTGGACAAAGTAGTAGTAGTAGTAGTGGAGTAAAAGATGAGAATAAGATAAAAATGGCCGATAATGGCTTTACTGATAAAGAATACGAGCAAGCAGAACAAGCCGAAAAGAAAAAGAAAGAAAAGCGAGAGTTAACTCCTGAGGAACAGGAATTACTGTGTCGTAAACGAGAGATTGCCGAGCAGCGCAGAACTCGTATCAGTATCTTGCGCGGAGTTTCGATTCGTATGCCTATGCTTATCTATGGCTGCAAAGTTGACCAAAATGGGTACGAGATCAAAGCGGATGAAGAGATTACGCTAGAGCGATTTATCGACAACGTCGATGATGCTTCGTGGCAAGAATTTATGCCAGAAGGCGTTACGAAAGAGATGTTTAGGACTAAGTTTGCCAAGTATTACGATGAAGAAGTGTTTGTCGGCGCTGGCATTGATATTCGTTTGCGAGCTTTGGCTGCGGATTATCTTGCTCCAAGCGAGCGTGTAATGGAAATTGGAGAAATTTTTAAGAACTTCAAAAATCCAGATAAGGAAACCGTCCTTACGCCTTGGAAAGTAGTTAATACGCATATTAGTTCTACGCTTGGTGGCGCAGATTTTAATCATATCATCGAACTTGATGAAGAAGTTAATAAGAAGAGCGAAAAATTAGGCTTACCGAACTGGGAAGACCAGGGTGAAATTACTAATATTTGGAGTAACGAAAACGCTAAAGTGCTAGAAATTAACAGTAAATCTGGCCTTTATCCATTACTTTGTGCTTATAACCTCTATGATCAAGCTTTAGCAAGAACTATACATAGCAAACATACTGATGAAGAAGATGTTTTTCGGCAACTTTGGGATGAGATTCTCGACAAGAATATCTATGTTCTGACAAAAAGCCCTATGGCAAAGACCATTACGGAACGGACTTTAGCTGGATATACAGGCGCAAAAACGAATGTGGTCTATATTTCAAATTTAATCGAAAAGCTAAAAGATGAAAATTTTAATCTTAATAAGGAACTAGCTGATGCATTCGGTCTAGAAGGAGCAGAAATGTTGAAGTTTAATGCTGTAGTTGGCAACCCACCATACAATATAACCCTCGGAAGAACTGAAACACAGACACAAGGCAACACAAAATGGATCTATCAATACTTTCAGGAGAGTGCAGATAAACTGGGCGGTTTGACTAGTTTAATTTACCCGTTCGGCGGGTGGTTCGATTCGCCTAACAGTTTAGGCGGACTAGGAGAACGAATTTTGAGTGATGGCCATACGATTTCAGTGAGTGCTTATGAGGGTACAACGGATCGTCGTGCTTGGTATCGTACCGATAAGGAACCTCAGCCAATTTTTGGAACAAGTGCTAATTTATCAGCTGGAGTTTCGATTGTATTTCGAGATATGAATAACATTCGTCCAACTTTTACTTATTCAAATCGAATTTATACCGACGAAAGAGTGAATGTCGATATTACAGATTGGGAGTCGCTTGTGCCAAATCCTGTATTTTTAAAAATTGCTAATAAACTTACTGGCAGAAAACTATATAACCGTATTAAGAAGGGCATTTTTGGCATTGAATCGTATTTCGTAGAACAAAATCAGGGTAAAGTCTCCGATAACAAAGCAGACTGGGTCAACCCAGTAATGCTTTTAGCGAATGATAAATCTGGGTCTTCTGGACGCGCTCAGCTATTTTGGACCGATGTGGCCTCATTACCAAAAGGGCAGGAATATGTAGATAAATACAAAGTCATCACTACGTCAGCATATCCAAAACAGAAGTTAACGTCTGGTAAGCCAACTATCGAGAATGTCAAAAAACGCATAGGAGAAATTGTTGAGAGACTACCAAAAGAATCAGCATTTGGTGCTAGTAGAATTGCCCTCTTCATGTCGGACAACGAAGATGACTGTACTAATTTTGAAAAATACTTAAAGACTAATTTCTTTGCCGCACTCACACTTCAGGAGCCAAACAAGCGGTCTTCATTTGGTTTTGTAATTCCAGATCAAGACTTTACTAATAATTCTGATGTTGATTGGAGTAAAAGCCTTAACGAAATTAATCAGCAACTTTATAAAAAATATAACCTAGAACAGAGCGAAATTGATTTCCTTGAAGGAAATATTTAAGGAGTGAGATAATGGGTATATTATGTGATCCAAATTTTGAATCTGGCGAGATAGATAATGAAAAAGCAAACGATATCATTGCGACAGTGAGTTTTATGGACAATGCAATGGCGAAGTTTATTGAGAATTGTGTACTGCAAGAAATATATGATTTAAGTGATATGATGAGCGAACAACCAGAGATGGGGATTTGTAAGGTTGAAAAGCTACCCAGTAACAAAATTGTTCATTGGTTGGTTGAAGATATATCGTATCGTGAAAAACTTAAAATATGTAAAAGGATTGCACCTGGCCTTTTTGATAAGCATATTAATAAAGTCTTTGGAGAAATGGCAGAAATTCGCAATCGCGTAGCACATGAATGGTCTCGTGGCAGTATTATAGATCAACAGACCAAAGATATTTTTACTAAATTTTTCGAAGACCGCAATTTTTACGTTGAAATTAAGGATATTGACGATGAATATGCTGTTTTTCAAGAGTTATATAATAAGCATCGTGATTTTATATTAACATTAGAACAAAAATCTTCGTCTGAATTCTTAGGATTGCATGAATAATCTTGATATTCTTGAAAATACTATCCGCCAGCATAGCGATCTGCTTGAGATACTTCTTTTAGACAGAACCAGATCCACCATGCAGAAAACGCATAGTATTTTATGGGCCACGGATTCGTATGCCAGCCATAAGGCGACTAGCGAAATCAAAATTGCAGACATTACTGGAGAATATAATCTACTTATTCAGCCGAGAATATCTAAGTCAAAAGAGGAGCAGAAACTGAGAACTCACGATAAAGCTGAGGTATTTACCCCAAAAGAAATCGTGCAACGAATGAATCAAGATATAGATTGGGGACTTGGTCATTGGCCAGTAGATCAGAATAATTGGCAAGATTACGTAAGTGAAAAACGTCTTGAAATCACTTGTGGGGAGGCACCATTTATCGTAGGCCGCTATAATGCATTAAGTGGTAAGAAAGTTTTAAAACTAGAGAATAGGGTAGGTTTCCTAGATCGCAAACTGCAGGTAGTGTCTGAATTTTGTGATGACATAGATGATTGGCTGGAGTGGACTAAGGCGGCTTTCAAGTCATCGTACGGATACGAATGGCAAGGCGATAGCCTGTTGATAGCTCGCGAAAATTTACTCTATACTTTTATAGATTATTACAATGCTAAATTCCCAGATCGTTTTATTGATATGGAGAGTAAACTGAAAAATACCGACTTGGAGCTACTAAAGGAAATAGCGACTATTATTTCTTGGAATATTTTTCAGATGGACGGTCTAAAATATGTGATTCCGATGAGCTGTAAACATACCGAAGAGATAGTGAGTGAAGTACCAGGACTTCTAAAAATGCTTGGAGAAAAAGATGTTGTCGGAAAACGTGTTTGTGAAGGATGCATAAAATCTGATCCGAAATTGCATAATGGTAAAAAAGTTAAAGTAATGGATTGGGAGGCTAATAAACCTGTATTTTTCTATAAGCTTATGGAGCGATAATCTTGGAATAATACTAGCTCAAAAGTTATTGTTTTCGACAGTTTTTGTGTTCCAAGTATCTAAATCGCATCTATGCAACACGCATCTCCCATATAACTCCTTCTCCACCCACTCTATTTTGTCGGTAGTTGGGTTGTAGTAGGGTTTGGTTGGCATAAGCTCACCAAAGAGATTAGTGAGTGGTTCAGTACGAGTCGGTAGAGTATTTTGTTCACCTGTGATAGTTTGTTTGCTCGCCGTAGCAACAGATATGCTCCCTGAAGCTGTTAGAGCTTGATTTTGAGGCTTTTGGTTGCCGAGGTGAGTACGAGTAGGGTTTGGGCGGTTCAGAGGCTTCCTGGAGCAAATATGAGCCTTCCTGGTATACCTACGATATTCGCTAGTACGCATCAAGGCTTCACTACTCCATTTTTGTTTGGCAGTAGCAGTAGCCTGCTTGATAGCTTCGGCAAAGTCCAGCTTCTCCCGATTCCATCGCCAAAAGGTGTCTTCAGAGATACCAGCACCATAGCAAGCATCACGGACGGTCAGACCATCAGCAATATAACCAACAAGTTGGTCTTTGAGTTCCGAATTATACTTACTGGGTCTAGCCATACCCTTAATATAGCATTTTCTGCGCAGAAAGTTTTTCTATACCAATAGCGAAATGTATAAGAAAACCCGTAAAACCACCCCAGTTAATGTTATAATTGACCTATGAAGAATACTGGTAGAATTATCATTCCTGACGGTGTCGATGTCTGGCCGCACGAACTCGAATCTGCCAAAGTATTAATTCGATATGGGTATACTGTTGAGTTTCTTAAAGCTATAGATCAGAAAGGCAAACAGACCGCTGATTGCTTAATAGATGGCATTACTTGGGAAATGAAAGCTCCGAAAGCAAGTAGTATTAAGGCGGCTGAGAGAAATCTCAAGCGTGGTAAATGGCAATCTTGTCGAATTGTATTCGATTCTCGTAGGACGAAATATGTCCCCGATACACAATAAGGTTATCGAAGCTTCTGCACGGTGCGTTAGTCACCTTCCGTAGAGGCTTCTTTGTTTGAGGAAAAATATCAATGAAGAATAAACCGAAGTCAGATTCATCGACAAACGAGCCAGATTCTTGCTGGTTTCGTAAGAATTTTCGTATGAACCAAGAATTACATATCGCAGGTAATTTTATCTATGATGGCATAAACACGCTAAATGGTATTACGGGTGTTAGCTATGAGCAAACGGCGAATTTGTTTTCATTTCTCTATTATGTATCTGTTGGTATAGAACGCCTTCAGAAAATAATATTAATCCTTCTTGATGGCACATCACTATATGATGAGGAAAAAATAGCCGAATTTGAAGAAAGGCTTAAAACTCACAATCACGTAACCTTACAACAATATATTAAGGGCAAGACAGATATCCAACTCAACGAGAGAGAAAATAGATTCTTACGGGATTTATCGGAATTTTATAAAGAGATGCGATATAGCAGATACAACTTTATTACATACGACAAAGATGAACGAAGTATGGTAACTATTTTCTTGAAACGGTTTGTCGAGGCTAATCTCATAGAGTATAGTTGCGCTGATGCGCAAAGCATTCGCATTAATGACATAGTTAAGGAAACGATGGGAAGGGTAGTTGGTGGTATAGCAACCAAATACTATACGGCAATCAATGAATGGTGCCATAAACAGGACTATCCGTTTTATACTTATGAGCTGCAATGTGGATCGAAGGCTGAAAAGGTTTTTACTCAGCATGCAAATAGTTCGCTACAAAAGCAAAAAAATGACGAAGTCAATGCATTAAGAGAGCTTTTGATACTAGTGCGCAATGCCAAACCCTCTAATGGTTTTTTACGATTTCTGGATGGTATATCACCAATCGACATTGACCAAGGACTATTAAGCGGTTTTATTATCGATCTTTGCAATGGGAATATTTCTCAAGATTTGATTGATGAAGTGAAAGAATTGTATGCAGAAGTAGGAGGATCGCATCTCAAGAAGCGACTAGAATTAATTAGTGGCATTGGTAATCCTAACGCTACACTTGAATCGTATGAAGAATCAGATCTAGAGCAGACGGAATTATTTGAGTGAGCGTATTAGGTTCGTTATATTCGGGGTAGGGGTATTAGTTTTAAACAAGATAGGAACATTAGATAATTGTATTAACGCTTGGTATTTTTCCGAGCTCATTAAGAATATGATCGCATACGATCTGAAGATCGCTAGAGTTTCTTATGGAGTCGTCCGTTAAATCATAAAGACGTTTCTGTACAACGGTTTTATTGATTAGTGATCCCTGATATTGTTTTATGTTTTCAATGTACCCTGTCCATTGAATTTTTTCAATAGTGCCACCTATATCGGTTAACGCCTCTTTTCCTGCATACATCTCTATGGAGCCAGCTAAGCCATTTATATTCATCTGGGTTTCACCTTGTGGCCCAATTGTTGGGTATTTTTCCAGATTAGCATTATATGGATAAGTAGTCACCCTAATATTACTGGGATAATGTTCGCCAAACACTTTCATTGCCGAAATAGCAGCTGAGTCATTATCTAATACGACTAAGATGCGATTCGATATGCCAGCCGAAGCAAAACTTCTGGCCATTTTTAGAATATTAGTAGCTCCACCCTCAGGTTTAAAATCTTGATTGAGAAATTTTATATAATGAGTTAGCCTAGGATAAAAAATTTTGAATGCCTTTGATAGTATATTTCTGTCAGTTACACCTTCAGTTAATATGATTGGTAAATCTGATATTATTACATCTTTAAGCAACACAAAATCTTTCTGACTGAAATCGGAGTCGCCATCAAGCCAGCCACCATCAATTAGGTCAGTCAAATCTAGAATCACCTTATCCTCATCTTGTAAATTACGATTATAGATATATGACAAGAATAATGTCCAGTCGTCCGCATAATTATAAAAATCATCCCAATCGTCATACTCTATCTTTTTTGGGATTCGGCTCAAATCGAAGGTGTGCTTAATTCTTTTCAAATTTCTGCAATAAAACTCTTTCATAGTATCATCTGTCTCGTCAAAAAATGTTTTTATCGTTTCGATTACGCCAGCGAAACGCTTCTCGGCATACTCCAGATTAAACCCGCAAACAAGGAGCCGTTGCCTTATGGTCTTTACATTACTTACCCCGACCACTAGATGAGCTACTTCAAAATAATCTTCACTATAATTAAGCCCTAGCTCCTGAGATGCACGAATTGCATCATTTCCCGTCAAGTCTAGAAAATCATCTTTTGTGAATAATTTCCTTATGAATGAGTTGAGCCCGTTTTTCCAATATAGAATCCCTTCATTTTTCACACTAAGATTAGCATAACTTCCCATAATATATATTATATAATGGTTTCTGCCCTGCACTAATTTATTCCATAAATAAAACTGCTTCTATCATAAGCAAAATATATTGGTTGCCACTCAGTAGTTCGTTCTCAATAGCAGTTCTGACTTCCTGCACTGTGGTCCACCAGAAATCATATTTGAAATATAAATAGCGGCATCGTTGGTAAAAAGATTTTTAGCATTGGTGATTTTTCTACAAAGAACAGGAGATAACTTAAATAGTTGATATTGACCCGTATCTTAGGAAAATTGATCGAGACTCTTCATTGCAAGAGAAGTTACGATTATTAGCAGATGATGCACTTGATAATAATGAGTCTCTGCTCTTGATTCACCCAAAAGAAAATGTTTATTTTTCAGAACTTGTTGAAGCAATAAAACCATTGTTAGAACGAAACAAGGATATATTCCTAGACAAGAATGCGCAGAGTGTCACTTCTAGGTTTAACTATCCCCACATTTATAATTTATCTATAGACGAGAGCAACCCTTTATGCCACATAGTCAAGTATCTTATCGTTATTCTAGCTGGCGAAAAACAAAAACGTACTGATGATTATGTGCAACAATTGCTAGATAGTGATGCGAAACTTTTACCGCGCGATGTTGCATTAACAGTGTCGAAGGAAGGGCTAGTAGACCTTTCACGAATCAGCCATCAAACGAAACTTTTGGATCATGCTATAGACCTACTAGATGGGCGTAGAATTTACTTACATCAATTTTTGAGGCGCCATTTTAGCGCAAATTTTGTAGATACACCGAGAATATTGAATTTTGCTATACAGCAGAGCTTAAAAGTGGAAGTGAGAGTTGATCCATTTCGAATCGGAGACATGTCTCGTTATCGCAATATAATAGAGTGCGATACTTGGTTTGGGCCGGGATTTAGCCAACGACTTCTAAACTCTAGGGATAAGCTTGAAAAAGTCACAAAGCATCATTTTAATGGAGATAACCATAGAGAATCAGTATATTACTTTCTTTCGTACATCAATGCTCGATTTTAGTAAGGGATTAAGACAGTTTTTATAGAAGAATACCCGCCATATTTAGACTCGGCGCAATTTCCTATGCCTGGAGTTAGCGAAAAATATGTCTTACAGCGTTTCGCTCACTTCGTTTATAATCAAAACAACGGAAGTTTTGAGCATATTGATTGCGCAGTACGAATTTTTAACCGAGACGAATACGACAAACTCTACGAAGAAGTCAGTCGAGGAAGAGACCCTGGAGGAAAAGTTGGGAAGAGGTTCAAGTTATTCAAAATTTCTAGCGGTATAGATAATGATCTTGTTATGCGATGCTTGTACTCTTTCTTTAGATACAATATTCATTTACAGGAATATTTTAATAATTTAACATTTAGGGAAGCTGATGATTTCTTGTGCAGGAGATAGGTCATAATTATCTTCGGCATACATTATTTCTGCCAATATAAAAACCGGGTCATGTTATTAAACAAAATACAGAAACACGGTAGTATACCGCAAGGATATCTTTACTTATATCATTAATAATTGCAATCCTACTCCGCCTCAAAACATTTTATCAAAACACGCTATAATATAAACTATGACTTCTCTTCGAGAACAAATCCTAACATATCGGCCCTATAATCAACGCGAAGAATCAGATAAGGCTTTAATTCTGCGGTGCATGGAAAGTTTTCCGGACGTTTTGACGCGCCAAAATTTAATTTGTCATTTTACATCTTCAAGCTGGATTGTGAATCTGGCACACACAAAAGCGTTGCTTATTTATCATAATATCGAACAAACTTGGATGTGGACTGGTGGTCACGCAGACGGGGAGAGTGATATGCTTGACGTTGCGCTGCGTGAAGCCAAGGAAGAAACGAGCTTGAATAATCTACGGGCTCTGAGTGAAGAAATTTTTAGTCTTGAAGTTTTTGCGGTGCCGCCCCATATCCGTAAAGGTGAATTTGTAGGTGCGCATTTGCATCTAAATTGCGGCTTTCTACTAGAAGCAAAGGAAAGTGAGGTCTTCAAAATCAAGCCTGACGAAAATAGTGGTATCCGCTGGGCAGATTTTTCAGAAATTATTGCAAAATCACAAAATGGAACCATGTCGCCACATTATGCGAGTCTGATTGAGCGGCTAGAAAAACTGGGGTATTAGACTTTTCTCTTTCCACTCCACCCTAGACTTGTTTGTAGTGAGAATTACAACAAGATAAGTCTTGCTTATGGATAAATTTGGTTGTTGTAATTCTCACTACAGCCCAAATCTTAAGAAAGGATGTCAGGATAGAGTAGAGAGGAAAATTCCATAAACAGACTTAGCCCTTACCCATCCTCCGCTTATGAACTTCAAAAATCGCCAGTGATCCAAAGAAACAAACTACCGCAACTATTAGAATCATCCAAATCGGCACCGCAACCGTATTTGTAATTGTCATCAATGGTCCGGATAGCGCCAGCACCTGCAAAATTATCGCCCCTGCCATCGCTAGCCAAAAACTACGATGCGGTACTTTGAGACGCGCGAGTGCCGACTCATACAATCCTCGCGCCGAAAACGCGCTCGCCCACTGCATCACTACCAACGCCGTAAATGCCAGCGTATTGGCCTGTTCCTTACTACCTAGCACTTGCAAGCTAACCCCATAGGCTCCAAGCGTAAACACTGCCATCACGATCGCCACCACAACCATCCGTCGAATCACTTTGCCTGGCAAAATGGGCGCATCCTTTTGCTCGGGCTTTTGCTTAAAAATTCGCCGTTCAGCTGGTTCCAAACCAATCGGAATCACCATCAGCGAATCTGTCACAATATTAATCCATAAAATCTGAATCGGCGTCAACATTTGGCTACCAAAAAAGATTAAAGCGCCAATCATCGTCAAAGCCTCGCCGGCATTCGTCGCCAAAAGATAACTCAGCATCCGTCGAATATTTGTCAATACCGTACGACTTTCTTTAATCGCCTCAGTCACATTTTTGAAATTATTATCAAGCAAGATAATGTCACCCGCATCCTGTACGATCGACGGGCTATCACCCATAGCAATCCCCACGTGCGCCCCAACGAGCGCCGGCACGTCGTTCACCCCATCACCGGTCATCGCGCAAACCTCGGTCTGCTTAATTGCAGACAAGACGCGGTACTTATCCTCCGGCGTCACCCGAGCAAAGATCGTGATTCCGCCCACTATATTAGCGAGATCCTGATCTGTAATATTTCCAAGCTTCGAGCAATCCAGCACCTCAGCGGGACTGCTAGCGAGACCCAGCTCGCGCCCAATAGCATAAGCCGTATCCGCATGGTCACCCGTCACCATCTTCGTCTTGACACCCATCGCCGCCGTCTGACGAATCGCCGGACCAGCCTCCTTACGTAAAGCATCCGCCACCGCAAAAAGTCCCTCAAATTGAAACTGAATACCTTTATCCAAATCCTCTAGCTCGTTCACTGGCTCCGAAATCTTGACACTTGCGAGCGCTAGCACCTTATAGCCACTTTCCGCCAGTTCTTTAAGTTTTTCCTCGGCCGCCATCAACTTTTTATTACTTAACTTCGAGCGCATTAAAATCGTTTCCGGCGCGCCCTTCAATACGAGACGCAAATTCCCATTTTGTTCCGCCTAAAGATTCCCCGACAATTTCAGACTTTGATCAAAAGTATAC
>WSMR01000043.1 GCA_013316435.1 Candidatus Saccharimonadota bacterium
GCATAAAAACTTTATTCAGCGTAAACCGTTTCGTCACGATTTTCATCAATGCTAATATCACGATCGTAAGTTTGATAAGCACGTTTTTCGTATGGGAAATCTTCTTTTTTAATTTTAAGAATTTGGTAATAACCGACGTGAGATTTATTATCAATTGGCTTGATAATTTTGTTAGTCGGCTTCCTGTTTACAATTACTTCCGTATCATTAGCCGAAAAACTCGCAATTTCCCCAAAGCGCAATTTGCGATCGGTATTCCGAGTGGTTGGCGCAGTACGCACCGTATCAACATACAAAACATATTTATCAAAATCAACTGGTTCAATTTCTTGGTCGGTAATTTGCTGTTGTAATTTGGTAAATTCAGCGTCGTTAGTAATAATATGGCCACCATTATAAATATTATCGCTAGGATACCAAAGATCATTTTTGTCATATTTTTGACCAAGCATTTGATAGCCGGAAGCGTGCAAAGTATATTTAATATAATTTCCGTGATACAGGTCACGACTGATGCCGGTATAATCCGAACCAAAGGCATCACCGAGCATTTCGCCAAGTTTTTCACCAAGCAGACTGACAGCCAAAACCAGCACCGCAAGAGTTGCAATGATAATTAAAACCGCTTTCTTCATAAGCTTATTATACCATAGTTTCTGTAGGCTTTAGGTCTATCCACGCGGTTTGATAATTGGAAATGGCACAGCTTCGCGCCCCGAAACACCTTCAAGCAGCCAAAAGTTGCGCTCGCTATTACCCCAACCGCAGGCTGGTGGCATACCATATTCAAGCATTTCTACGAAATCCATATCAAGCATTTGTGCCTCGTCGTCACCAGCATCGCGCATAGCTTGCTGCTCTTCAAAACGCGCCAACTGATCTAGTGGATCATTCAGCTCTGAATAGCCATTGCCCATTTCCGTCCCGGCAATAATTGGATGAAATCTCTGCGTCACGAATGGATTATCTTCGCTCACTTTGGCAAGCGGGCTAAGGCTAAGCGGCTCCTCAATTAACCAATATGGCCCGGCGGAAGTTTTACGGATCTCTTTCCAAAGATAGTCAAGCAATCTAGCGTCAGCGACGCCCTCTCCTACCATTGTACCACACTTTTTCAAAATTGTCAATGCTTTTTCGCGAAATTCAGCATTTTTCTGCATTTCCTCGGGGCTGAGCTCGGCTTTTTCACTCTCGGTTTTGGCATCAAAGACATCAATCTCGAACTTATCTTTTAGTAAATCTGCATATTTGATCCGCGGCCATTCACAGTCAAGATCAATCTCAAACTCGCCCACCTTAAAGCTCAGCGTTCCCCAGGTTTCACGTGCGACATATTTAATCATTTCTTCGTAGAGATTCATGCCGTCTTCATAATCTTCGTAGGCAGCGTAGCTCTCGAATGCAATATGTTCCGGCAGGTGCTCATCGTCAACCCCTTCATTACGAAAACGCGGACCAATATCATAGACCTTCTCAAATCCACCACCGAGCAAGCGCTTAAGCGGTAGCTCTTGGCTGATCCTAAGATAATAATCCTGATCCAGTGCGTCCATGTGAGTAACAAACGGATTTGCATCGGCACCACCGGTTGTGGTCTCAAGTACCGGAGTATTAACCTCGATAAAACCATGCGCATTCATAAAATCGCGCGTCGCTTGCCAAAACTTGCTTCGTCGCACCAGTCGCTCACGCACTTCGGGATTGACGTTCATGTCCACATAGCGACGCCGATAACGCTCCTCCTTATTAGTGAGACCATCATAGCCCGGCAAAGGCCTGAGCGCCTTGGTCAACAGCCTTACGCTATTTGCAAAAACCGAAATTTCACCAGTGCTGGATTTACCAACCTTGCCTTTAGCTTCAACAAAATCACCGGTATCGAGCAACTTCAGCTCTTTGATACCAAATTCACCCGCTGGCAAGTCGTCAGATTTTTGCATAAAAATCTGCACCTCGCCATAGTAATCGCGAATTTTGACAAAGGCAATCTTACCAAAACTGCGAATCGCCGTAATCCGACCAGCAATGCAGACTTCTTGGCCATCCTTTTCGTCAAAATGGTCAAGAATATCCGAAATCCGCGCGGTACGGTGGCTCTTGGCTGGATACGGATCAATTCCGAGCTTTCGGACCTCCTCTAATTTACGTAGGCGTTCACCCCGATAATCATCTAATGTCATAAACTAGACCGCTTTAATCTTGACTTTTTTGCCATTAAAATCAAATTCTTCACCTGCTTTACGACCAAGCAGTTCCTTACCGAGCGGTGATTCGTGCGAAATCTTACCTTCAAGCGGATCAGCTTCAACCGGACCAACAATCGTATAAGTCTGATCTTTACCACCCATCACAATTGTAACTTCTGAGCCCACGATCACCTTATCGCTTTTTTTCGCTTTGATAATAACGGCATTTTTGAGCGTTTCTTCAATTTCAGCAATCCGATTTTCAACTGTTTTTTGTTCGGCTCGAGCGTCACTGTATTCCTGATTTTCAGACAAGTCGCCAAAAGCGCGTGCAGTCGCCAAGCGCTCGGCAATTGCTGGACGTTGAGCAATTAAATCGGCTAATTCTTTTTCTAAGTCGGCTTTACCCTCCGCCGTGAGGTTTACTGTTCTTTTCATGTCTATTAGAGTGTATTATAGATATACTAGAATGTCAAATCACTCAGTTTTACGAGACGTGTCTCACCGGACTTGCGCTCGGTGATTTCCGCCTCGCCATTTTTGAGAGTTTTATCGCTCACAACTACGCGATACGGGATACCAATCAACTCCGCGTCAGCAAACTTCTCACCTGGACGCAAATCACGATCGTCAAATAGAACCTCTTCCGAGTGCCCACGGTACAGCTCGGCGGCTTTTTCCATACCATTTTCGCCAATTCCTACAAGATAATACTTGAACGGTGCAATTGCCTCCGGCCAAACTAGACCTTTCTCATCGGCAAATTTCTCTGCAATTACTCCCATTACCCGCGAGACGCCAATTCCATAGCAGCCCATAAACACTGGTTGTTTCTTGCCGTCACGATCGGTAAATTCCAATCCAAGTGGCCTTGAGAATTTATCCTTCAGCGTAAAGATATTACCAACTTCTGCTGCTCGAGTACTTTCGAGCTCTTCACGTTTGACGTCAAATTCGGCCAAAATTTCGTCCTGCATAACTTCTTCGTTTAGTACCACGCTCCAGTCGGCATTATGCCAAATCGTATCCTCACCAACCTCAACAACAGTCTGAAATTCATGACTATACTTCGCAAACACACCCCCGCTAGCAAACGTCCGATAAGTGCAATCACCGATCCCTAGCCGTTCATAAATCTTGGCGTAAGCCTCTTCAGACTTATGATAAAACTCTTCATGCTCTGCTTCGCTACTCGAAAAACTGTACATATCTTTCATCAGAAATTCCCGACCACGCATAATCCCAGATTTTGCTCTCAGCTCGTTGCGGAATTTAGTTTGGATTTGATAAGCCGCTACCGGCAAATCTTTGTAACTCTTGATATAAGATTTCATTAGTTCGGTCAGCGGCTCCTCATGAGTCGGCGCGAGCCCCAGCTCACCACCTGCCGCTAGCTCAGTCTTAAACCAAATATCCATTTTCTCGATATCCCAGCGATTAGTCTTTCCCCAAAGCTCCGGATTCTGTAAAGTTGAAAGTAAAATTTCCTGCGAACCAATTTTGTTTAGCTCCTCACGAATAATCGTCTTGATTTTCTCGAGCACACGCAAACCAAAGGGCAGATAATCATAAATGCCGGCTAATTCCTTATGGATGTAGCCTGCCTGCACTAAAAATTTTGCTCCGCGCGCTTCTTCACTCTTCGGCGCTTCGTGGAAAGTCTTTACAAATAATTCACTGAACTTCATGGCGATATTATACTACATTGCGCCGGTATTGGCGATATATAATATATAAAATGCAATACCATTGCTAAGGATATGGAGCAACATACCGCTCCATATGGAACCGGTAATTTCGCGCATACTACAAAGCACTAGACTCAACACGAACGTCGCCACCCCCGCATTCCACTGTCCATGCATCACCCCAAAAACTAACGAAATCAGTAAAATCGTCGCCACCGCTGGTAATTTCCGACGCACTTTACCATATAGCCATCCGCGCATGATAATCTCTTCGGCAATCGGAGCAATGAAGACAATCGCTATTATTGCCCAAATCCGATTGCTGCCGGCAATAAAACCACTAAAACCGACATCTTGAGCTTGCTCGGCGTCAAACCATTCAAAACTACTAAAAATCTTGGTTACAAAATTTGAAATAAAGATGTATAT